>JBKPOG010000309.1:0-24317 GCA_046732975.1 Pseudomonadota bacterium | reverse complement strand
GGCAAGGAGGCGAGCAGTGAATGACGTAACTCAGCCGCACGCTGCGTGGACTCCGGACGGTGAAACCACCGCAAGGCCGACCGAGGACGCAATCATTGCCGCGATCGCCGAGGTCTACGATCCGGAAATCCCGGTCAACATCTACGAACTTGGGCTGATTTACGCCGTTGATATCGCCGACGACGGTGCGGTGAAGGTCGAGATGACGCTGACCGCGCCGGCATGCCCGTCCGCGCAGGAATTGCCCGAGCAGGTGCATAACGCGGTGATGACGGTGCCGGGCGTGACGTCGTGCGATGTGGAGACGGTATGGGATCCGCCATGGGATCCGAGCCGCATGACCGAGGAAGCACGCCTGCAGTTGAACATGTTCTAGGGACACAGATATCGAGCCGATCATGAGCACAACGACAACAGCTCCACGAAAGACCCGCGCCCTCCCGCCGCTGATGACGTTGACCGACGCCGCGGCGGATCGTCTCCGCGCAGTTTATGCCAAAGGGGAGCAGGGCAAGCTGCTGCGCATCGGCGTGAAGACGAAGGGCTGCTCTGGCTTGTCCTACGACATGAGCTGGACAGACGAGCCCGCGCCTAGCGATGAGGTGGTGACCGATAAGGGGTTGACGGTCCTGGTGGATCGCAAGGCCAGCCTGTTCCTGATCGGTACAGTCATGGATTACGAGGTGAAGGCGCTTGCCTCGGGTTTCACCTTCACCAATCCGAACGAAAAGGGCCGTTGCGGCTGCGGCGAAAGCTTCCACGTCTAAACGCATTCGGCCTCATCTCTTGTTTGTGAGCGAGCAGCCCTGATTTCGCCGCGTTGCTGCGCGGCAATTGTGCCGTGCAGGCATTGATCCCCATCCGCTGGGACGACCTTCTCACCCAGAGTTTGGTCTGGCTGCACACCAACGTCCTGCTGCCTGCGCTACTCGCTCAGTTGGCCTGCGCGCTGGTCCTGCTGGGTTTTACACGCTGGTTCGCGCCAACGATCCAGCGTGGCTGCCTACGCGTGACCGCTGCGATTCCGGCCGGACCGCCGCGTTCTATCGCGATCGCCTTCTCCCGGATCGCTGACTGGCTCGCCTTGCTGCTGGCGCTCTGGTTCGCGCGCGCCGCCTTTGAGGCAAGCGGCCATCGCACCGATATGCTTCGGTTGGCGGAGAGCCTCGTGCTGGTCTGGGTATTGATCCGACTCAGCTCGATGCTGGTGCGCGACGAGCGTTGGGCGCGCGCCATCGCAGTCCTCGCCTGGATCATTGCGGCGCTGAACATCGCCGGACTGGTGACACCGGTGATGGACCTGATGGATGCCATGGCTGTGCCGGTCGGCAATTTCCGCATCAGCGTTCTGTTGGTGCTGAAAGGGACGATTGCCCTGGCGATCTTCATTTGGATCGCCAACGCATTGTCACGCCTGCTGGATCAGCGGCTGCGGCTGTTTGCGCCCCTTACGCCAGCGGTCGAGGTGTTGGCATCGAAGCTCGTGCGCATGACGCTGCTGACGCTGGCGGTGGTGCTGGCACTCGGCTCGATTGGCATCGATCTCACGGCCTTCGCTGTGTTCTCTGGCGCGGTTGGCGTTGGCGTCGGCTTCGGATTGCAGAAAGTGGTGTCTAACCTGGTAAGTGGCGTCATCCTGCTGCTCGATCGTTCCATCAAACCGGGCGACGTCATCGAGATCGATGGCACCTACGGGTGGGTCAGCACGCTCAACGCCCGCTATGCATCGGTGCTGACCCGCGATGGCAAGGAGTATCTGATCCCCAACGAAGACCTCATCACGCAGCGAGTCACCAACTGGTCGTTCTCCAATGACCTGATCCGCCTGCATGTAAAAGTTGGCGTTTCTTACGAGTCTGATCCGCACAAGGCAATCCGGCTGGCAATGGAGGCTGTGCAAGACGTGCCACGCGTCCTGAACGACCCGGCGCCCAATTGCGTGTTGCTTGAATTCGGCGACAGCGCGGTGAACCTCGAGCTACGGTTTTGGATCCGCGATCCAGCAAACGGCACGGCGAACATCCGTAGCCAGGTGATGCTGAACCTCTGGGATCTCTACCACCAGCACGGCATCGGGATTCCTTACCCACAGCGCGACGTGACGTTGCGCAACCCCGACGCACTGGCTGAACTGGTGTCCGGCCGCCAGAAGCAGCGGGTGACCTGATCAGCCGGATCTGCTGCGAAGCTCAGCCACCTGCTCAGGCGTTAAGAAGCGAACCCGGTGACCATGCAGCAGCAGGTACAGCCGCGCCGTCTCCTCCAGTTCTTCGATGGCGCCGGAAGCCGCCGACAGCGACGTGCCAGCCACGACCGGTCCGTGATTGGCCAACAGCACCGCATGGTGCCTGCCGACAAACGGCCGAACGGCCTCGGCCAGTTGCATGTCGCCCGGCGGAAAGTAGGGCACCAACGGCAGTCGGCCGATCCGCATGACGTAATAGGCGGTGATCGGCGGCAGCACGTCCTTTGGGTCCACTTCTGCCAGGCAGGAGACCGCAACCGAATGCGTTGAGTGCAGATGCACCACTGCACCCGCATCATGCCTGCCCTCATACATCACTCGATGTAGAAAAGCCTCTTTTGTCGGCGGATCGCCCCCGAGCAGGCTGCCATCTTCGCTGATCCGTGACAGCCGCGCTGGATCCAATTCGCCGAGCGACGCATTGGTGGGCGTCATCATCCACCCACCTTCGGCGACCCGTGTGCTGATATTGCCGGACGAACCGAACGTCAGCCCGCGGGAAAAGATGCTGGCTCCCAAGCGGCAGATTGCCTCGCGTGCAGCACGTTCGGTCAGGTCAGGCATGAGAGCCCTCCTCTATGGCAACACTCGTCCCTTAACAGCGTTTGCCCGCGCGCTGTACGTGATCCGCCCTGACGAATCCGTCGGCAGCATTGTCCGCACATGCTGCTTCAGTCTTTCGACATCATCAGCCGACATTGCAGCAAGGATAGGCCGTATGCTCCCCGACCCCGTGCTCAGCGTCCAAAAATCGCCAAAGTCATCGAAGGAGCGGCGCACGCTGATTTCGCGGGTCTCGACCGATTCTAACCCCGCTGAGACCCATAGATCCCGCAATGCGTCCATTCGCGATGCATCGACACTCGGTGGCGATAGCGGCGTGAAGCCGAAGTCACGCAGCGCGATACGGATCGGCTCGAAGGGAAAGCCTCCACCCGCCATGTCCCAGGCATACGCGGCGACGATCCCACCTGGACGGACCACCCGCACCATCTCGCCAACACCTTTGGCGGGATCAGGCACGAAGAAAATGACCAGCGCCATCACGGCTGCGTCGAATCGATTGTCCGCGAATGGCAATGCTGTCGCGTCGCCGACCTGGAATACCGCGTCCTGCACAGATGGCCGCTCGCGCGCGAACGCCAGTTGCGCATCGGATGGATCGACGCCCTGAACTCCAGCCGGTGCGCATCGCTGATACAGCAGCTCCGTGAATGCGCCACTGCCGCAGCCCACGTCGACCCACTGCGCGCCATGCTGCGGCGGCAGCCACTCAAGGAAAACCTCGCCGGCAAGCAGGCTCCAGCGCCCCATACCCCGGTCATACGTCGCGCCGTCCTCGAAGCGAATTACCGGCTCGGCCATGGCGAGGCCCTCCTTTCACTGACTGCCCCCAGCCTTGCGGCGAAGGTCACAGTCAATCCGAATCCTGCAACGCTAGCGCCGGCGCAGGCTGTCCGCGAGGGGCGGTGCTGAATTCTTCAGGTACAGCCGCAAACTGGCGTTCGCGCAGCCACCGACCAATCCGTGGATCGGCCGTCAGCACGCAAAGCGGGATCGACACCAGCAGTCCGCCTGCAAGCGGAAAGGCCCACAACGTCGCGGTCCAGCCCGCCGCGGCGAAGGCGCCGAAAGCCATGATCCCTACGACAGTTTGTGGCCAGAGCAGCCGGATTGCTTCACCCCAACCGACACCCCGGTCGGCGCGGTTCTGACCGTTCCATGCGACGCGTCCACCCAGCGCGAGGCGCAGTATCGCGCCTGTCTTGGCCACGGCGGAAACGGCGTCGAGCAACAGCGTGAAGCCGATCTCGGTTCCCACGCCCACACCGAAGCGACCAGGGCCACCGTAGCGATCGCGCTTTTCGGGTGAGAGCGCGACCTCCGCGTACCCAAACAGCTTCGGTGCGTAAAGCGCGCTCAGCCACGCCGCGGTGAGCGCGAACGCCCATCGCGCGGGAAACGCTGACACAGCATCGGTAGCGGCGGCAGTTGCGGCGGCGAGCAGGAAGAGCAGGTACAGTGGTGCTCCCGCAAAGAGCAGGATCGCCTGGATTAGCTGCCATCGTCCCATAGCGCGTAGGCCGCGCAGACGCAGCAGGTGCCAATACTGCATGTTGCCGACAAGCCAGCGTGTCTCTCGGCGCAGGAATTCGGGTAGCGCGGGCGGGTTCGCCTCCCAGGATCCCTCTTCGTCGGGGATCACCCGAACGCCCCATCCGGCCGCGCTCAGCAGCACGGCCTCCACCTGGTCGTGCGACAAAATGTGCCGTCCGTTCGGAAGCGTCGGCAGGCGACAGTGAAGCCGAAAGGGTGCGATGCGCACCACCGCGTTGTGCCCCCAATAGGGACCTTCGTCGCCCTGCCACCATGCCTGGCCTGTCGCCCAGGTCCGCATGCCGGCCCGCATGCCGAACTGGAAGAGCCGTGGAAAGGCAGACGATGCCGGCAAACCCACCGTGAGATGCTGGGCGACGGCCAGCGTCGGCTCGAGCTGCATGAGGCGAACCAGACGCAATACGGCAGTCGCGGACATCTCCGAGTCAGCATCCAGCGTCAGCATCAGTTCGTAGCCACGGGCACCACGATCAAGGAAATCCATGATATTGCCGGCCTTGAACCCGATGTTCGACGGCCGGCGGCGATAACAGATACGTGCCGGGTTGCGGTCCTCGGCCCGGAATGACGCAACCGCCCGTTCCTCGCCTGTCCCATGCTGGCTGTCCGACAGGATAAACACCCCGAACCCATCGCCCGCGTCCGCCAGATCGAGTCCGTGCAGCAACCGCCGCAAGGCCGGCAATACCCGCGCCATGTCCTCATCACGCACGGTCACAGCAATGGCAGTGGGTGGCAGCGATCGTCTGTCAGCCTGCCGTCGCGGCAGACGGGTGGGGAAAGGGGGCCGGAACACCGACAGCACGAACCCAATTATCCCGTTCGCTGCACAGAGTCCGGTCCACGGCGCCGTCCCCGCAAATGCCGCCGCCATGGTCAACTTGGCCGCCGTCCACCCTCCTGGCTCCAGCACTTGCCATAGCAGCCATGCCAGTCCGACATCGGCTGCCAGGGCTATCAGCAGCACAGCAGCACGGCGCATCACCATCCGGTTCGGCCTCCAATTCGGCGGGTCGAGCGCTAGGTGGTGACGCTCACAGGTTTGTCATTATCGCGGCCGTGGTCCGGCGCAAAGCGGGCCGCGAGCCAGCATCCCGGCGAAGGTACGCTGGGTGATATCCTCCGGCCGGCTCCAGGCCTGCACTGTATGCCAACCGGTCGGCGTGTCGCGCAGCAACGCGGCATCGCCCGGTGGGGCGTCGGCAAACCCGGGGGGCGCGCAGGTGATTAACGCAAGCCTGTAGCCCGCCGCAGCCACGGTTCCCAAAGTGGCCGGCGTGAGTTGCGTCTCATCGCGAAAGTCCAGTCCCAAACGCCGTGGTTCGGTGAACAACAGTACGCCGCGCAGATAACTGCCGACCGAGTCGTCGGTATCATGCGGCAGCAGTAGAGCCAGCTTGTCGCCCGGCTGTAGATAAGTTGCAGCTGCATTGCCCAGCCGGCGCAACTCGGGTTGCGGCGCATCGCGGTCGAAGCGCAGCAACGGCGCACCGGCAACAGGCAGCAGCAAGACTGCGGCAACCGCGGTTGCCGCACCTTTGCGAGCAACCTGTTCGTGTGCAGCGAGCCACTGTACCAGCCGCGGACGCAACGCGACCGCAAGACCGAGCATCAAGAGCAACAAGACCTGGGTATTGTAGCGAAAGTAGGAATGCGCACCGAGCGCCCATTCTGCCGGGAAGTGCGCAACATAGGTGAACAGCAGGAAACCGTTGAACAACACGATGACCCCGCCGATCATGGCGAGCAGCCGCCCCTCGTCTGACCAGGGCCGGCGGCGCATCACCTGCACGGTCAGCCACAGCAGTATCAAGACACACAGGAAGAACGTGGCCTTGCGGAACATCGCTACGAGCAGCGCGCCCACGATCTGCGGCAACAGCAGCACATTCCACTCGGCAAGCGGCAGCGGCTTCAGCTCGCCCTCCGCAAAACCGCTATTCAATGCAAATACGCGCCAAAGCAGGTATAGTGCGACCGACGGTGCCAGCGCTACAGCAATGGCCCGCCACGTCCTCACCGAAGGATCGCACCGCGCCAGAACCAGCATGCTGACGCCGACTGGGACCAGCATGCCGATGCCCGACTGCTTGGTGTTCACCATAGCCGCGAGCACCAACGCAAGCGGCACGAGCGACTTCGGCCAAGCAATCCCCTTGGCGAAGTCGCCTAGCATCTCGGCCGCCAGCCAGACCGCGAACAGCGCGGTCACCGCGAGCGGTGTTTCCCCATAGGACGATAGGTGGAAGCGCGGCACGAACCCGGGATTCAGCGGACCGATCAGGAGTATGCCAAGCGCGCAGGCCCACCAGGGTGGCGCGCTCTCAGTAGCGGCGAGTGCTCGGGCGACCAGCAACGCCGCTGCGCACAGCAGCGCGACATTGAACAGGCTCATCCCACCTTCGGCGAAGCTGCCTGCGGCGAGCGAGCCGAGATAGTTGGCGAACTGCGTGTTGTATGGCGCGACCGGTAGGAACGAGTAGTTGGCAGGCAGCGCCGCTGTCGGCAAGCGGTCGTGGTCGAACAGATAGGCGGCGTTTGGCAGCAGGTTCAGCCAGGTATCGATCTGCGACGGCCATACTGAGAGCATCAGCAACCAGAGCGGCGATGTCAGCAACAGGATGCGGCCCAGGCCTTGCCAGCCGCGCAGCCGCTCCCGCCAGCCGGCCCGCACCAGCCAGAGCAATCCCGTAATCCCCAGTCCACCGGCAGGCCACTGCAGTGACCAGGGCGTCAGCACGCCCCAGAGCGTCAACACGAGGCAGGCCACACCCCACCCTGCGACGAACCGGATTTCCGGCAAGGTGCGTCGCGGCGTGGACGCGCCGCTCAGTGCCAGGAACAACAGCGCCGTGGCGGCCATCCCCGCCACGCCTGCCAACTCATGCGCGCTCGGAAGATACGACAGCATGCTGAAGCGTCGCGAACAGGAAGCCGGACGCCGCGACGGCGGCCCACCAGGAGTCGGTCGTCACCTCAAAGTTGACGCAGGAGATCAGCACCGCGGCGCTGAAAGCAGCATAGGCAAAAGGGCGGATCACGGCGCTAATCCGCCGGATGCGGTGCAGCACTAGAAGCGACAAGCCCAGCCCCAGGATGGCACCAAGCGCCCCAGTTTCCACCCACAGTTCCAACCACTGGTCGTGCGCATATATGTTGTTCCCGTTCAGGATGACGTAGTGATGAAGCTCGTCGGGGGGCATCGGCAATTCCGTCGATGACGCTATGCCCCACCCCAGCAGCGGCCGGGCGAACAGGTGCGTTGTCACGTGATCCCAGATCTCCAGCCGATGCAGCCCGGAGATCTTCAGATAGGGTGCGAGAGCTGCACGCTGCTCGGCCAGCAGGTGCAGGCCAACCGGTGTTGCGGCAGTGATCGTGACCATGCCGGCAACCAGCAGCGGCGCCGCGAGACGGGACAGCCGACGCGTAACAACGAGCGTAAGCAGCCCGACCATCATGGCCACTTTCGCGGCGAGGCTCATCGTCACCGCAACTGCGCACAGCAGCGGCACGCCCATCAGGAATGCGCCCTTCCAGTCGCGGCGGTACGCCACGTAAGCGAGCACCGGCCAGACGATCAACGCGAGGTGGTCCATGCCTCGGTTGTACTTGGTGCCTACCAAGGGGGGCGGCCGGTCCAACAGGTGCTGTTGCACCGTGAAATCGAGCGCGGTGTCGACCACGAGGATGGCGCAACCCACCGCGGTTGCAATCACCATCACTCTGAACAACCGCTCCGGCGTCCCAGCTCGGGGTAGGGGAGCGGCCAGGGCAAGCAACGCACCCGCCAGCACCGCCGTGACCTGCAACGCCGCCATCGCGCTGCGCGTGGGATCGACCGACCACTCCACACTGGCCCAGCACAGCGCCATGAAGGCCAACGCGAGCAATCCCAGTTGCCGATCGATCGGCGGCCATTGCCGCTGCATGACACCCAGCACTGCGTGCGTCAGACCAAAGCCAAACACCAGGACCGCGTAAGATGGTCCGGCGACCAAGCCGACACTCGGCAGCGCCGCGAACACCGCGATCGTCAGCCACTGAGAGGTGGTCGAAAGCTCGATCACGAAGCAAGGCACCTCGGGCAGCGGCCGCGGGCCGCGTCATAAACGGCCCGACCCCCGCCGGCAAATCCGCGCCTGTGGCTGATCCGGATGCAGCGCCCTATATTCGGCCAAACGGGACACCGGAGTTGACGAATGGCGAATACCGAGACTGAGGCGCCAGCGAATTCCCAGGTACCGGTGACGGTGCTCACCGGCTATCTCGGCGCTGGCAAGACGACACTGCTGAACCGCATCCTGACCGAGCAGCACGGTCGCAAATACGCGGTGGTGATCAACGAGTTTGGCGAACTCGGCGTCGATAACGACCTCGTGGTGGACACCGACGAGGAAGTGTTCGAGATGAACAACGGCTGCATCTGCTGCACGGTGCGTGGCGACCTGATCCGCATCGTCGGTGGCTTGATGAAGCGTCGTGACAAGTTCGACGGGATCATCATCGAAACCACAGGGTTGGCGAACCCCGCGCCGGTCGCGCAGACCTTCTTCGTCGATGAGAACGTCCGGTCGAAGGCCAAGCTCGATGCGATCGTGACGGTGGTCGATGCCAAGCACCTGCCGCAGCGACTGGAGGACAGCCACGAGGCGGCCGATCAGATTGCTTTCGCCGATGTGATCATCCTGAACAAGACCGACCTGGTGACTCCGGAGGAACTGGCCGCGGTCGAGGACAAGATTCGCGCAATCAACCGCTTTGCAGTGATCCACCGCACCGAGCGCGCGGCGTTGCCGATCGAGCAGGTGCTGGACCGAGGCGCGTTCGATCTGAATCGTGTGCTGGCGATGGCGCCGAACTTTCTTGATAACAACGACCACGAGCACAATGACGAAGTGACGTCGGTCAGTTTCGAAGTCGAGAATCCGATCGACCCGGAAAAATTCAATGCGTGGATTGGTGCATTGCTGCAGGAAGATGGACCGAACCTGCTGCGCACGAAGGGCATTCTGTCCTATGCGAACGATGATCGGCGGTTCGCATTTCAGGCGGTACACATGATTGCCGATGGCGACTTCATTGGACCGTGGAAGGCGGACGAGTCACGGATCAGCCGCATCGTATTCATCGGCCGCAATCTAAACCGGCCGCGTCTGCGCCGTGGCTTCGAAGGCTGCGCCGTTGCATGAGACCATAATCGCCCTGCCCTCCCCCTACCCTTGCGGGAGGGGGGCGGGGGGAGGGGACTGATGAGCCAATCCGTCGCCCAATACCTGCTCGAATCCCGCGGCACCCATCGCACGCTCGAGGCGTTCGTGGTCGCTGTGTACTTTGACCGTGCCGGCAGCACGGTAGCCTTCGCGCTAGGGGACGGCACTCTGCGTCTGGTTGCACTTGCCGAGCGCGACACCTGGAACACCGTCGAAGCACACGATGGCGCCGTACTGTCGCTCGCCCCTGATGCCTCGCGGACTGGGTTCATCTCCGGTGGCGACGACGGCAAGTTCCTGCGCATTGATCAGGCGCTCGCCGACTTCCGCGGCAAGTGGGTGGAGCACGTGGCGAGCCATCCTGGTGAGAAAGGCAAAGGCGCACTGATTGCCTGCACGGTTGGCAAGGCAATCCACCTTTTCTCGGGCACCGGTGAGAAGCTAAAGGAACTGCCTCACCCCTCCACCGTCACCGGCCTGACGTTCGATGCACGCGGTAAGCGGATCGCCGCCTCGCACTACAACGGTGCAAGCCTGTGGTTCGTGAACGCCAAGGAAGACAGCCCGCGCAGGCTGGAATGGAAAGGCAGCCACACCGCCATCGTCATCCATCCGGAAGGCGATGCCGTGGTGACTGCGATGCAGGAGAATGCACTGCACGGCTGGCGCCTGTCCGATAACCAACACATGCGCATGAGTGGCTATCCCGCAAAGACCGAGGCGCTTTCGTTCACCCGCAACGGCAAATGGCTGGCTACCAGCGGCGCCGATTCCATGGTGCTGTGGCCGTTCTTCGGCGGCGGCCCTATGGGCAAGGCGCCGATCGAGTTGGCCGGGGGCGACGGTGTCACCTGCACGCGCGTCGCGGCGCATCCGCAGCAGGAGATGGTGGCAGGCGGCTTTGCCGACGGTCTCGTGGTTCTGGCCGAGGTCAACTCCTCGCGCATCCTGCCAATCGCACCGCCTGGCCAAGGCCGTGTGTCCGCGTTGGCATGGAGCCCCGACGGCAGCCAGCTTGCCATCGGTACAGAAAAAGGCTTCGCAGCGATTATCGACCTGTCGAAGCGCTAACTTTGTTTAACAGAGTGATTCAGACATTCGGCGATTCCGCCTCCGGTCATCACGCGCTGGAGGAACCGACATGAAACGCCGCACCCTGCTCAGCGGAGCAGCCGCCACGCTTGCTGCAACGCCACTGTCGCGGCCCCATGCGCAGAAGCCGATTACGGTGCGCTGGTGGTATCACTTCGACGATCCGAAGGCGACGCCCGACGAACTGGTGGCGGCGTTCCAGAAGGAACATCCCGACATCAGGATCGAGCCAGAGAACATTCCATGGGGCGGTGGCGGCGATTACGACAATCGCCTCTACACATCGATCATCGCCGGCAATGGACCCGACACGGCGATGGTCAAGTTCAACAACCTTGCACGGCTGATCGAGATGGACGCGATTTTGCCGCTCGACAAGTGGATCGATGCCTGGCCAGCGAAGAACGATATCTCCGTCGATCTGTGGCGTCTGCACACCGCACCAGACGGCAAGCGCTACTACATGCCGCTGCAATACGTTGTACTGTATCTCTATGTCCGACTTGATTTGCTGGCGAAGCAGAACCTGAAGACTCCCACGAACTTCGATGAGTTCCTGAACGCCTCCAAGGCGCTGACCGGCGGCGAGCTGTGGGGCTTCGGCATGCGCGGCGGTTCCGGTGGCCACGATTCGTGGATGCCGTTTGCATTCGGCACCGGCGCCAAACCGGTGAAGGGAGGATTTGTCTCGCCGCAGGCGCTGGCACAGAACCGCTACTTCATCGACCTTTATCGTACGCATAAGGTGTGCCCACCATCGGCGCCCACCGATGCGTTTCTGCAGATCGTCAACAACCTCAAGTCCGGCCGTGTGGCAATGACGGTGCACCACATCAGCACGGCCAACACGATGGTGGAGACGTTCGGCGACGCCATTACCGCGGTGCCCGTGCCACGCGGTCCGAACGGAGGCGGCTTCGCCACCTTCGGCGATGGTTCCAACGCCGTGTTCAGCACCAGCAAGAACCCCGAGGCCGCCTGGACGTGGATCTCCTGGCTCTCCACCGGGCCCAACAACGTGCTCTACAACAAGGCAGCGGGACAGATGACCGTGACCACCTCCGGCACTGCCAACTGGACGCTGCATCCGATGCGCTTTGTCCAAGCCACGGTGGATTCACTGCCGATCGCCGGCGTGCTGCCAAACCTACCGCAGACTGCTGACTTTACCCGTGTGGTCTGGCCACAGAACACGCAGAAGGCGCTGCTGGGTCAGGTCCAGCCGGACGAGATGATGCAGACGTTCGAGAAGCTGTTCTTCGGTTGAATTCGACGGCCCGCGCATCCCCCCTCCCCTTGCGGGAGGGGGTCAGGGGGAGGGGGCACCGCCTCCGCTCCACCGCCACCCCTTGGCTGATGCTGACGCCCGCCCTGGCGGCAGCGGCCATTCTGGTGCTGCTGCCGGTACTCGACACGCTGTGGCTGTCGCTGCACGACGTCATCCTGTATCGCCCGCGCCTACGCCCGTTCGTCGGCCTGGCAAACTATGCGCACGCACTCAGCGATCCCGTGTTCTGGGAGAGCCTGGGCAATTCGTTGATCTGGGTGATTGGCGCCGTCTCTCTGCAGTTCACTCTTGGCTTTGCCGCCGCCCTTTTGCTTAACCGCAGCTTCGGCTGGCGCGGCGTCGCACGAGCGTTGGTCGTGGTACCCTGGGCGGTGCCATCGGTGATCATTGGGCTTATCTGGACGTGGATGCTCGACTTCAATCTGGGCGTGCTGAACAACATTGGAGTGCAGCTCGGTATCCTGCCGCATTCGGTTCCCTGGCTTGCCCAGCCCAGCACCGCGATGGCGGGTGTGATCGTTGCGGTGATGTGGCAAGGATTTCCGTTCTTCGCAGTGTCCTTGCTGGCGGGGCTGCAGGCGATCCCGGGCGAGCTCTATGAAGCCGCGGCGATCGACGGCGCCGGCGCGTGGGGTAAATTTCGCCACATCACACTGCCTGGCCTGGCGGGCGTCATCGCCACCGCGCTGCTGCTGCGAATGATCTGGGTGGCGAACTCGCTCGACCTGATCCTGGTCATGACCGGAGGCGGCCCCGGCACGGCGACGCAGACACTGCCGCTGCACGCGTTTCTCACTGCCTGGTCGGGCGGCAACTACGGGCAAGGGTCGGCACTCGCGGTGCTGCTCACATTGCTGCTGCTGGGCGTGGTGGTGACCTATGTCTGGCGAAGCCGCAAGGAATAGGGAGGAAAAATTATGTGGTCCCGCAATGCGCTGACAGACCGTCTCGGGCTCGACTGTCCGATCATTCTGGCGCCGATGGCAGGCGCCACCACACCAGAGCTTGCCGCGGCGGTGAGCAACGCCGGCGGTCTGGGATCGCTTGGGCTTGCGACGTCGCCGACGGACGCAGCAGAAGAGCAGATTGCCGCATTTCGCGCGCTGTCCAACCGCAGCCTCAACATCAATTTCTTCTGCCATCCGGATCCGGGTGACGTCAGCAGCACGGGCGCGGCAATGCGTGCGCGTCTGCAGCCTTACTACACCACCAAGGGCCTCGGCGATGTGCCGATGCCCCGCGTGCCGTATGGCCCATTCGGGCCCGAACAACTTGACCTGGTGCTGCGTCACCGGCCAAGGGTTGTGAGCTTCCATTTTGGTCTGCCGCAACCGGAGTTGCTTAGCTCCGTCAAATCGAGCGGCGCCTTCGTGATGAGCAGCGGCACGACAGTGGCCGAGGCGCTATGGCTCGAGGCGCAGGGTGTCGATGCAGTGATCGCCCAGGGCCTCGAGGCTGGTGGGCATCGTGGAACGTTTCTCGAGACGGATCCTACCAGCCAGGCTGGCCTGTTCGCGCTGTTGCCGCAGATAACGAGCGCGGTTCGGGTACCGGTAGTGGCGGCTGGTGGTATCGCCGACGGCAGGGGCGCTGCCGCCGCGGTCATGCTTGGTGCGAGCGCGGTGCAAATCGGCACGGCTTTCCTGCGCTGCCCCGAGGCAGCAGTGCATCCGTTACACCGTGCCGCTCTCGCGACCGCGCGCGACGACGGCACGTGTCTTACTTGTTTGGTATCGGGTAGACCCGCGCGCATGCTGCGTAACAGGTTCATAGACGAACTCAAGGATGCGGAAGCTTTGACCGCACCCTTCCCTGCGCAAATGGCCATCACCGGTCCTCTGCTGCGCGGACACGCCGATCCCGATTTCCTTCCTATGCTGGCTGGCCAGGCGGCTGGTCTCAGCCGAGAGATGGCAGCGGGAGATTTGCTGCGTGTGCTGACGACTGAGACGACCGGGTGTCTGTCCAAGGCCGGCTAGCGGCACAGCTTGCGCGGATTCCATCGGCCTGATGTCGAGGAGATTGCGCCTCCTGCTTGGCACGGAGCTTCCCGTTGCCATTATCCTGGCCTTTGCGCTGCTGCCATGGGTCTGGATGATGCTGTCGTCCATCCGTCCTGACTCGGAGCTGACGCATTCGCCGATTGCGCTGTGGCCGCACCAGCTCACGCTGATCCATCACATCGAGCTGCTGCGCCGCACCAGCTTTGCACAGAACCTGCGCGACAGCCTGATCGTCGCATGCGGCGCCACGTCGTTGGGCCTCGTGCTGGCGCTGCCGGCCGCCTACGCCTTCTCGAGGTTTCGCTTCCATGGCCGCAACCTGTTGCGCACGCAGTTCCTGGTGATCAACATGTTCCCCGTGGTCATGCTGATCCTGCCGCTGTTCGTGTTGATGCGCGACCTGGGGCTGCTCGACACCTACTTCGCGTTGATCGCCGGCCACGCCACCTTCACCCTGCCGTTCGCGATCTGGCTGCTGACCAGCTACGTCGACGGTATTCCACAGGAGCTTGACCAGGCGGCGATGATCGACGGCGCGACGCGGATACAGGCGATGTTGTTTGTGGTGCTGCCGCTAGCAATGCCCGGTGTGGTAGCGGTCGGCATTTATCTGTTCATCACTTCGTGGAACGAGTACCTCTTCGCGCTGATGATGACGGGGCGGAATGTGCGCACCGTGACGGTCGCGCTACAGCTCTTCATCGGCGAGAACCAGATTCAGTGGGGCTTGCTTATGGCCGGTGGCACTCTGGTCGCGTTGCCGGCCACCGTCCTCTTCCTGTTTGCACAACGCCGCCTGGTCGGCGGGCTGACCGGAGGTGCGGTAAAGGGATGACGAGGAGATGAAATTGAAGGTCAGGCCGCAGAGAATCGCCGCACCACGTTTTCCAATAAGCGCGAGATCGGGCCTTCGAAGCCATCGCGCCACAGGCTGCCGCAGAAGGTTATAGAGCCGACAGAAAACACGGCACCACCGGACGGCGTGTCAAAATAGACGATCTCGCCTCGCGCCAGATCGGGCACCGGCTCGCCGTTGATCGTGGTCGTGTTCGCCAGCAACTCCTCCGGCACGGTCAGGAACGAGGGCAGCGCGTTTTCCGAGCGCGCCAAGATAACGGCGTTGTCCGGCGTACCCAGCATTGGATCGGCTCGGTCAAGTTCGAAGCCGGCGGCACCGCCTCCCGACTGGCCGTAATCGCCGAGTATGTCTTCCTCGACGCCATCGAACATCCAGGCGAAGCGCGCCTCGCGGGAAGCCGGCAGTCGCCGATAGTGCGTGCCTTCGAACGCAGCCTGACACGAGAAGCCCACGCCCACGAGCATCTGCGGCGGCCGGCGACTGCGTCTCCACAGTCCACCCAAAAGCCCGTCGGTCTGGTGATAGTATTCGCCGGGTTCGGCGGCCCATGTACGAATGCCGCCTTCGGCGCGGCGCAACTCGATCAGATGCGGCGACGTCTTGTTCCGCGTGATACGCCAGTAGAAGCCGTTGCCGCCGAGATAACACAGGCGGCCGCCTTGTTTCGTATACGCGCTCAGCGCGTCGAGTGTGCCGATCGTATGGTATTCCGGATGGGATCCGGTCAGTACCGCGCGATACGGCGCGATCAGCGCGACACCTTCCTCATCGAGGTCCTCGTCTGTCACGATATCGAAGTTGAAGCCCTTGGCTTCGAGCCAGGCCAGCAGATGGAGGTCCGCCGGATAGTGGCGCATGCCAGAGCCGCGTGGGTCGTTGTATGTCAGAAAGCCTGGCCGCATCGTCATAATCGGCCGATGCCGTGTCGAGAACGAGATACCGCTGCCGTCGCGGTGCTT
Organism: Pseudomonadota bacterium; assembly: GCA_046732975.1. Taxonomy (GTDB): domain Bacteria; phylum Pseudomonadota; class Alphaproteobacteria; order Acetobacterales; family Acetobacteraceae; genus JAMXLO01. The sequence continues at coordinate 8,540 of JBKPOG010000309.1, read as the reverse complement.
GTTGTAGGTGGAGTGGCCGTAAATGTGATACCTGTTGGGACTGTGCGGATAGGCGTTCCACGCGGCAACGCGCTCGAAATAGCCACTATCGATGCCGGTGCGCTCATGATTGGCATAAGCCTGGTATGTGAAGGTCGATGCGAGGAACACGATAGGGGCAAAAGGTCCACTGCGCTTCGGCAGAACATAGAGCGGCAGCCAATCCTCGCCGGCATCGCATGTTAGATGCAGCGCATATGCGCCGCTGCGCAGGTCATCCGGCACCGTCCAGGTGAAGTCGGCCTGCCAGTTGCAGTCGCTCAGGTCGTCGTCATGGAAATGGATTGCACCATAGTCGTGCGGCGCGTGACGCCAGCAGTGCTCGGTGCCGCTCCAACGCAGACCAACCACAGCACGCGTCGGCGAGTTTACCAGCCTGCCAGCACAAGCCTGTGGCCCGATATCCGTGATGATCTGGGTGTCGATGCCTCGCGCCAGGTCCCAGCCGGCAAGCAGGTTCGGTGCCAGCACGTCCAGTGACACACCTGGATCGGTCCAAGACGCGACGAAGCCTCGCAATATGGCGGGATCCTCTAACTTGCCGGTGAAATGGCCGGCTGGTGCCGCAGCATTTTCCGCCGCCAGCAACACCTTACCGCCGGCCGGCAGCCGAAGTTCGTCCGAGTGCACGGCGGCTGTCGCCGGCGCGATGCTATCCAGCGGCTGCTGCCCGATCAGCACGCGACCGCTCGCGGGATCCACCGCCAGCCACACCCGATACCAGCGCGCTGCAGCGATCGGTGTGCCAGTGGCGACGGCTACGTGATCGCTACCCCACCTGATCCGGGCGCTCGCGCCATTGGTGCCCAGCAGCAGTACAACGCCGGCATCATCCGCTTCCTGCGTCAACAAAGCCTGCTCGCCTTCAACGACGCCGGCCCACACCAACACGGTCCAGCTGTGCGGCACATCTGACGGATACGTCGGACCACGATCGACGATCGCATAGGAACCGCGATGGACCTTCTGCCGGCGACCGGAGAAGGCGGCATCGAAGCGTGATGACAAATCCTCGAACCGAACACCTGGTCCGTGCGGGTTGGGATCGCCACTCAGCACCCGCAGAAGGCGCGCACGATACCGGCCGGATATGTTCATGCTGACAAAGGCTGTAAAGGCTTCGCCTGGACGATGCGAGAAACGATCGAGATAGCCGGTGATCGGCAATTCCTGCGTGCTCATGCGAGAAGGCTGACGGGCGCGGCGCAACACTGTCAAGGCGCGACCGCAAAGGTCGTCGCGGCACCTTGACGACTAATGCCCGCATCGTCACGGTTCGCGCAAACACCACAGCCTGCGATCAGGGAACGGCAACCACGCCTACCGGGAACCGCTGATGATTCGACCTATTACTCTAACTGTCTTTATTGACCTCATGATTTGCGCTGTTGCGTCTGTCTCGGCCGAGCCATTCAAGTGTCCACATGTCGGCAGCAGTTTCACCTTTGGTCAGGAAGCCAATATCAACGGTCTCGACCAGATGACGTCTGGTACAATTTCAACGCGCAATATCGCCATGAACATGTTCGAATCGCTGATGACGCGCGACGAGGATTTCAAGCCGATCCTAGAACTCGGCGATTCGATTGCGGAGACCTCGGACCATCTGACGTACGCCTTCAAACTGCGCCAGGGTATCCGCTTCCACAATGGAAAAGAGATGTCATCGGCCGATGTTGTTGCCTCGTTCGACCGCTACGCAAAGGTTGGCCTATATCGTAGCACGCTTGCCAATGTCGATCGCTGGGAAGCGCCAGACAAGGACACGTTCGTCATCCATTTGAAGAAGGTGCAGCCGACCTTCCTCGAAATCTTGAGTACCTTCAGCGCTCCGATCGTGATCATCCCGGCAGAAGACAAGGATGATCCGCCGATGCAGCTTAAGACGATCGGCACGGGGCCATGGCAGCTGGTCGAGTCCGTTCCCGGTGCGTACGTTAAGATGAAACGCTACGAGGGCTATAAGCCGAACACGAACTTCGACCAGAGGACTGGCCTTGGCGGCTACAAGCAGGCCTGCTTCGATACTGTGACCTTCCGCATCGTGACCGAACCGCAGGCTCGCATTGCCGGTCTGAAGGCCGGCGAACTGCAGGGCGTAGAGGACTTGCCCACCAAGTCGCTGGCTGATCTAAAGAACGACAAGAACATCAACATCATCCCCTCGCCGAACTGGTGGATCCAGATCGCACAGCCGAATGTCTCGGTATCACCGACTGATGATCTAATGTTTCGTAAGGCAGTGCAGGCAGTGCTCGACATGGACGAGGTTATGGACGCCGCATCGGATGGCAACTATCGCCTGAATGTTGGCTTGCAGTATCCCAACCAGACGTTCTATTCGGATTCCGGCAAAGACACTTACAACATCAAGAACCCCGACCTAGCTCGCAAATACCTCTCGCAGTCAGGCTACAAGGGCGAGCCCGTCGTACTGCTGACCAACAAAGACTATCCGGCGATGTACAACTCCGCGCTGGTGATGCAGCAGGCGATGCAGGCGATCGGAATTAACGCTCAGCTCAAGGTGGTCGACTGGCCGACCTCGGTCCAGATGGCGTTGAAGCCTGATACCGGTTGGAATTTCTTCTACACCGGCTGGGGTACGCAACCAGCCCTCGGCACGCTCGCCACGATGCAGCTCTTCGTGCAGCCTAATGCGGTGTACATGGCAAAGGGCGGCCAGGATGATACGCAGCTGCTGGAATACTGGACTGCGATGAACAGCCTGCCGACGCCGGAAGGTCGCAAGCAGGCGTTCGCCAAGATGCAGCAATACGTGCTCGATCAAGTCTACACGATTCCCTTAGGTTCGCTGACCAAAATCCAGGCCGTGCGCTCGAACGTGAAAGGTTATGTGCCGTATCGCATTCCCCGGCTGTCGAACGTCTGGTTCGAGCACTGAGTCAGAGGCTTGGCGTGCGTAAGCGGCGTCCCCTGCGACAATTTTCGCTTGGTAACGCTTACGTTACCACTTGGGACGCCTACATTTGCTCATGCGAGCTGGGACAGGATTACTTTGAAACCAGTCTCGTAATTTGAGAGAGGAATCGATGCCGGAAATGAGCCTGAGTGTCGCAAAAATTATAACAGAAGAGTTTTCTGAGATCACGCTTCTGATCGCGGACCGGGCGACGCTGTTTCGTCACGGAATACACGGTTTGCTGAAGGAGCATCGCGCCCGCTGGTGTTGCGCTGAGTCGAGCACACTGGACGGAGTCCTGGCGCATCTGCGCGCCGAGCCCGTCGACATCCTGCTTTATGACATGCAACTCGGTGGACAGGCCGAGATTGCCAGCCTGCGTCAGTTGCGGACCGAGTTTCCCCAGCAATTGATCGTGGCAATGGCCGACCAGGCTGATCGAGCGGTCATCCTGGAAGCGCTTGCTGCCGGTGCAAACGGTTATGTCCTCAAGTCGACCACCCTGCCGCAATTGCTGCGCGCGATCGAGACAGTGCTGTCCGGCGCGGTGTTCGCACCAGCCACACTGGCGGGTATCCCCTCCACGCCAGCAAGAAGTGCCCAACCCGAGGTCAACCCCCTGCTCGCCAACTTGACCGAGCGGCAGGTCGAGGTGTTTCAGCTTTTAGCAGAAGGCTGTGCCACCAAGACCATCGCACGCCGGCTCGGGCTGGCGATCGGGACGGTAAAGGTCCATTTGGCCGCAATTTATCGCGCTCTCGACGCACATAACCGCATTGAGGCTCTGGCCAAGGCGCGTGGCACCGCCCTGACTGTCCCAGCACGTACGGCCGAATTGCTCGCAGTTTAGCTCTGCGTCGGATATCACCAGTTGTTGGCGAAGCCACCGATATGGGTCTGCACCGCTTGTTTGGCGGTAAGCCCCGCTTTTCCACCCAGTCGTGGAGATAAGCACCCGAACGGATACGCCGCTCAGCACACTCGTGCTGACCATCGACCATTTGCCACGCCAGTATCATTACGTTATAGTTTCTATTAGGCCATAGGTATTAGTCCGGCTTATCGTCGAAACAGTCCATCCGGCGGAATGAAATTTCGGCTTCGTTTCGATACATTCCGCCCCGATATCACCCCGAAGGAATTCTCCCATGCTGGTCTTGCGAGTGGGTAACGCCACATTCTGCCGTGGTGGCAATGCCACAGTGCTCGAGCACCATGGCATCCGGAGCGAACAGGCCGCATCAGGCCGCGAGGCTTTGGAGTTCCTCCGCCTCTACGACTATGACCTGGTGCTGATGGATCTGCAGCTGCCAGACGTACCTGCTTATGAAGTCGTGCGCATGATGCGTGCGGCCTCGCTGAAAACCCCGGTCGTGATCCTGTCCGACGCGGCCACAGTGCAGGCGAAGGTTAAGGCGCTCGACCAGGGCGCGGACGATGTCCTTCTCACGCCGTGCGACGCGGAAGAGATCCTGGCTCGCATCCGTGCTGTGGTCCGTCGCAGCCAGGGCCACACGAAGTCCACCTTGGCGCTTGGCCCAGTGGAATTGTTGCTGGATTGCCGGGACGTGCGAGTGCATGGCCAGTCGCTACATCTCTCACGTCGCGAATACGCCGTGCTGGAACTGCTGTTCCTGAAGCAGGGGCACATCCTGAACAAGGGCGCGTTCCTCACGCATCTCTATTGCGGCATGGACGAGCCAGAAATGAAGACGATTGACGTGATCATCTGCCGGCTGCGCAAGAAGCTGGCTGTGGCAGGCGTGCCGTCGCTGATCGATACCGTGTGGGGTTGCGGATACATCCTGCGTGACCCGTCGACCGACCAGCAGGATAACAGTCGCACCACGAACCCCCCGCCCGCCCTCGAACGGACAGAGAACATCTGGTCCGACCGACTGGTCGCGGCCTGAGCGCTCATTGGCGAGCGCGTAGCGACATGGTCCTAGCCTTGCAACGACCGGGAGCTAGTCGCTCGCTCTTGCCGTGGCCTCAGCCCGTTACGGCAGCAGTCCACGCGAGCAAAGGGAGCGCCTCGCGAATTTCGCGCGAACCGCGTTAGCCGACAGCCACTGGCACCGGTTTGGTCGATGCGGGCTTATCGGTTGGGACTATGACCGTTCGTCGTGGAGCACGAACGGCTGGCATTGAGAATACAGCAGCGACTGACGGTCTGCCGTAGCCCTCCTGCGCCAAAACATTGGCAATCTTGCGCTTGGCGCTCGCTTCGAGCTGACTCACTCGCTCACGCGTGACACCGAACTGTTGGGCAAGCGTCTCCAGGTGCACCACCTCGCCATCGTCCTGCATGCAGCGCGCGAGGAAGACAGCCCGCTCCCGCTCTCCCAGGACTTGCTTTACCAGCTGCATAATGCAGCTTGCGCGCCTTGGCGTGATCCAGTCGATGAATCACGTCATCTTCCGGCGAACCCCTCTCCGCCGTGAGCTTTTCCTCGAGGTTCGCCCCGACTGCCGCTTCGGTCCGCTCGCCCTGAAAACTCACGACCCCGTCGTGAATCAATCGCAGGCTGGAGGCGACTTCATCGGCATGCACGCCCAGCCGTCGACCTATTCGCGCATACAACTCGGCTTCCGTCGGATCGACATTCTCCCGCTCACAGCTACGACGGGCATCGTCAAACAGCCTGCGTGCCGAACGGGCAAGCTGGCGATGCGCGGTGCTGGCTGGCAGCTGCACCGGTGCGGCATTGCGGCGGATATAGTCCTGGATGTAGGCGCGAATCCAGCCGATCGCATAGGTCGCCAGACGCGTCTCGAACCGCTCCGCGTCGAACCGTGCAATGGCAGTGTGCAGCCCAAGATGGCCTGCACCGATCAGGTCCACTAGTTCTATATTGCGTCGCCGGTAGCGGGAAGCGATCGCCGCCACCAGCTTGCTGTGGCTTTGCCAGAGCGTGGTCAAAGCGGTCTGGCGCTCCTCTGCATCCGTCGATGTCTGATAGATGCGGAGCAACTGCCGTTCGCGCTCGCGGCCCAGATTGGACCAGTTCCGTTGTGTGCGAATGGCAAGGTCGAGCCACCCGCTTGTCTCCGAAGACATGCGGCCCTTCCGCGATAAAAGGTCCAGGACACCAGTTCGTATTCCGCGCGGGGGATTATTCGCCCTCCACACCCCACGCCTTCTGCGCCGGGTGGTACGGAGAGTTAACGATCCCCCAAAAGTTTTATATCGGAACTGTTACCTCTTTTGCAAGTCCGGTCGCAGTGTAAAACTGCTTGCGTGAGCGGTTGCCTGTGAACCGCCACACCAGCGATAAGGGTTACATGAGAACAAGTACGTGCCCGCAACGTCTGTTCGCTATACGTTCTGAACGCCCGTGCTCATAGCTTGAGGCGGCGATCGTTTCGCGTCAACACTCCATCATGCGTATCCTGATCATGGGCGGGGGCGTTGTGGGCGTCACAACGGCCTATCAACTGCTCAAGGACGGCCATGACGTTGTGCTGCTTGAACGGCAGGACACCGTCGCCCGCGAAACGAGCTGGGGCAACGCCGGCATGATCGCGCCTGGCCATTCCTTCGTCTGGTCCTCGCCTCGTGCCCCCTGGATCCTGCTTAAGTCGCTGTTCCACAAAGACCAGGCGCTGCGCTTCCGCTTCTCGACCGATCCACGCCTGTACACCTGGTCACTCAAATTCCTCGCAGAATGCACCGAGGCAAAGGCGCGGCGTAACACGCTGCGCAAGCATCAGATCGCAATGTACTCACAGCGCGTGTTGCACAAGGTGATCGCCGAGGAGGCGCTGGACTACGACCGCAATGCGCGCGGCATTCTGTACTTCTATCGGGATGCGGCAGCACTGGAAGCAGGCGTCGCCCACATGCAAATTCTGGCCGAAGACGGGCAGGAGATCCGGGTATTAGACGGCGCGCAGGTAAGGGAGCTGGAGCCGGCGCTGAAGGGGGACATCGCCGGAGCAATTTACTGTCCGACCGACGAGACGGGAGATTCGCACAAGTTCACGCGCGCACTGGCCGAACGCTGCGTGGCGCTTGGTGCGGAGTTCCACACGGGCACGAGGATTACCGCGATCCACGCTGCCGGCGACGCCGTCAGCGCCGTGCAGACCCCCGGCAGGACGTTCTCTGCCGATGCCTACGTCATGGCGCTGGGAAGCTACAGCCCAGTCTTGGCGCGGCGCATCGGCGTCGAGCTGCCGATCTACCCGATAAAGGGCTATTCACTGACAATCCCAGTGGGCAATCATCAGGCACCCCCTACGATCGGCACGATCGACGAGACCAACCTCGTGGCGATATCGCGTTTCGGCGATCGCGTCCGCGTCACGGCCACCGCTGAATTCGCCGGCTACGACACGAGCCATCGGCCGAGCGATTTTGTGTTCATGCAGTCAGTGGTGCAGCAGCTCTATCCCGATGGTGCCGATTACCACCGTGCTGATATGTGGGCGGGGCTGCGGCCGATGACGCCCGACAATCTTCCGGTGCTGGGGCGCAAGAAGCTGCGCAACCTATGGTTCAACACCGGCCATGGGCATATCGGCTGGACGATGTCGCATGGCACTGCCCGGATCACCGCGGACCTGATTGCAGGACGCGCGCCCGCCTTGCCAGTCGAGTAGGAGGCAGCAATGGATGTGAAACCAGACTTTGTCGATCTGGGCGTCCTCCAGTATGGCGCTAGGCGAGGAGGAAGTATTCCGTCAGATTCACCGCGCGCGGCCTGGCGTCTCTTGTACAACCCCTGTCACGGCGGCGTTTGCTGCTTTCGAAACACTCGGTGCGCGGCGCATCGGCGTGCTGACACCCTACGCGCCCGAGGTCAATGCGGTGGTTCGCCGCTATCTAGATAGCCATGGTGTCCAAGTCGCGGCGTTCGCGACATTCGACAAGCGCGACGACCGCGAGGCCGCGCGTATTACGATCGATTCGATTACTGCCGGCGTCGTGACCCTCGCGCGGTCGACGCGTCTGGACGCCGTGTTTGTGTCATGTACCAGTCTGCGCCTCGCCGAAAGCGCCACGGCAATCGAGGCGGAGGCAGGCGTGCCGGTCACCTCCAGCGACCACGCATTGGCTTGGCATTGCCTGCGCCTTGCGGGTGTGAATGACAAGGTTGAAGGCGCAGGAGCATTGTTTGACCGCCTGCTGGCGTAAAGCAGCGTGCATTGGCGGCAGCTCAAGATTGGCGTGTGACTAGGCGGGACGACGGTAACCCCAGGACCGTGACCGGCGGCGATTGGCTCAGATCTTGACGCTGCCCATGGTCAGCCCGGCGACCATATAACGACGCAATGCAAAATAGATTGCAACAGGCGGCAATGAGTAGATCAACGCGACCGCCATCATGTAATTCCAAGGTGCCTCGTCGCTGTCGAAGAACTGGTCGATCGCCACTGCCACGGTGGCATTGCGCGAGGAGGTGATCAGCAGATACTGGTAGAGGTATTCGTTCCAGGCAAGCAGCAATGCGTAGATACCGACCGCCACCAACGCGGGTGCCATCAGCGGCAGGTAGATACGCAAGTATAGCTGCAGCGGTGTGGCGCCATCCACCCTTGCAGATTCGTCCAACTCTAGCGGGATAAGTTTACC
>JBKPOG010000308.1:0-5789 GCA_046732975.1 Pseudomonadota bacterium | reverse complement strand
GGAAGTGCGCGTGCCATATCGTCTGGTAGGCGGACAGGAACCGAACGACCTCGCGCTCTGCCTGCATCTGACCCCCTGGTTGGCACCGAATTTTAGACTACCAGTGCTGGTAAGGCAAAGCTGTGAACTGGCTCAACTATTTGCCCATTTTGCGGCAGAAACTTTGCCACTGCGCAAATCTGCGGAGACTGAGGCGGGATCGCGGTCGGCCGGGTCGCCGTACCCTCCGCCACCACCGGTCTCGATCCGCACCGTCTCGCCGGCGGCCAGGACGATGCTCGCGGTCTTGGAGGAGAGCTCCTCCTCGCGGTCGGTGCCGGCGTTACGTATCAGCCGCGCGGTGCCACCAGACTGGCCGCCGGCGAGGCCCGGCGCCCCCAGAACGTGGCCGTCCGAACGGACCGAGAAGACGACGCCGTCGCGCATCGCCCTGATTTGCCGCGCGAGTCCCAGGCCACCGCGATGGCGGCCGGCGCCGCCGGAATCCGGCACCAGGGCATATTCATCCACCAGCAGTGCATACTCGTTCTCCAACGCCTCTGCCGGCAGGTTGGAGGTGTTGGTCAAATGCACATGGATGGCTTCCATGCCGTCGGCATCCGAGCGCGCGCCCATGCCGCCGCCGATGGTTTCAAGATAAACGAAACTGCCGTCACCGGTCCGGCGCGGGCCGGAGAAGATGATGGCTGGCACGCTGTCGTGCGAGGCCGCCATGGCGCGGTCCTGTGGCAGCAGTCCGGCGAACGCCCCAAATAACGCGCGAGCGATCTTGTTGCAGGTGATGCTGCGTGCGCCAACCGCGGCGGGAAAGCGCGGATTGACCAGCGTCCCCGACTCGGTGCGAATTTCGATGCAGTCGAACATGCCGCTGTTCGGCAGCAGCTCGGGGTCGAGCAGCGTCTTGACGGTGTAATAAACCGTGGCACGCAAGGCACTGTCAGGAACGTTGAAGGCGCCGCGTGTCTCGGGGGCGGTGCCGGTGAAATCCGCAATCAGTGTGTCGCTGCACACGGTCACGGTGGCGCGGATCGGGACGGGGTCGCCGTCGATCCCATCGTCGTCGAGATAGGCCGTGAAGCTCGACTGCCCGTCGGCCATGGCGCGCAAACGGTTGCGCAATCTCCGCGCGGTGTAGGTGAGCAGATCATCGATCGCCTCGGCGACCGCGGCGAGTCCCATGCGGTCCACCAGTTCTCGTGTCAGCGCCACGCCGCGCGCATTTGCGGCCACCTGTACCTTGAGATCGAGCGAACGTTCATCCGGATCGCGCGCATTATGCGCGATCAGCGATAGTAGATCTCCATCCAGTTCACCACCGCGCACCAAACGGATCACCGGCAGGCGCAGTCCTTCCTCGAACACCGAGCGAGCGCGGCCGGAAATCGATCCGGGCACGGGGCCGCCGACGTCCGAATGATGCCCGACATTGGCGGCAAAGGCGCGCACTGTGCCATCGATAAACACCGGAGTGACAATCGATATGTCCGGCATATGCGTGCCGCCGGCCAGATACGGATCGTTGAGCACGAATGCGTCCCCGTCGCGCATCTGGTCGATCTGATAGCGCGCGAGCACTGCCTGCACGCTGCCCAGCAAGGAGCCCAGGTGCAGGGGAATGTGCGACGCCTGGGCAATCAGTCGGCCATGCGCATCGAACAGACCGACCGAACAATCCTTGCGTTCCTTGATGTTGGTGGAGAACGACGAGCGGATCAGGGTATTGCCCATGTCCTCGGTGATGGAGAGCAGGCGATTGCTGAACACCTCCATGGCGATCGGATCGGCGAGGCGACTCATTGCACGAGTTCCAGCAACAGGTTGCCGAAGTCATCGACGCGCAGACCCCAGTCGGGCGGCACGAGTGTCGTCGCGCTCATCTCGTCGATCACGGCGGGGCCGGCAAGTTGCGTACCGATTGCGAGACTGGCGCGGTCGAAGACAGGCGTGGCAGCCCATCCGTCATCGAAGCGAACCTGGCGTTCCGCCTTCGGTTGCGGGGCGCCGGCGGCAGCAATGAACACTGGTCTCGGACGGTCGATCGATCCGATCGCTTTGAGGCGGCAGTTCACCACCTCGATCGCACGATCGGGGATAGCGTAACCATATTCGCGCTGATGCGCCTCCGTGAACGCGAGCAAGAAATCGGCGAACGAAACACCATCAAGCCGCACCTGCACCTCATGGTTTTGCCCTTTGTAACGGGCTTCGACCACACGGGCGAGGCGCCGCCGGTCAGCCGCAACTTTTTCGCTCTCGAGCCACGCGTTGCCGTTTGTCTGCATCGTATTGAAGCGCTGCATGATGTCCGGCCAGGTCTGCTCGTTTGCAACCGTGATTTCGCTGCGCACGAGATCTAGGCTGAGATCCGACAGCAGGATGCCACGTGCGCACATCGTGCCGGGCTCTGCGGGCACCAGTACGCGGCGAATGCCGCACTCCGCTGCTACGGCGACTGCATGCAGCGGGCCTGCACCGCCATAGGGAAACAGCACAACCTCGCGCGCATCATGACCCTTCTCAGTGGACACGGAGCGGATCGCGCGGCTCATGTTTGCGGCCGCGATGCGAATGATGCCGAGTGCCGCCTGTTCGACGGAAAGCCCAAACGGCGTGGCAATTCTCTCGGCTATCGCATGTCGCGCCGCAGCGGCATCGACCGGCATGCGGCCGCCCAACAGAGCCGTCGGATCGAGCCGCTGCAGCACGATGTTGGCATCCGTCAAAGTCGGCTCGCGGCCACCTTTGCCGTACGCGACTGGCCCCGGATCGGCGCCCGCGCTGCGTGGGCCGACCTTCAGCGCGCCTGCATCGTCCATCCAGGCGATGGAGCCGCCGCCGGCGCCGATCACATGCACGTCCACCATCGGCAAACGCACTGGATAGTCGGCGATCGTTCTGCTGGAAGCGAAGGCCGGTACCCCTCGCTCGATTAGCGACACGTCGGTCGAAGTGCCGCCGGCATCGAACGTGATCAGGTTGCTGTATCCTGCCTCACGCGCCACCTCGGCCGCGCCGACGACGCCGGCTGCCGGACCTGACAGGCAGCAGCGGACAGGGAAGGTGCGCACTGTTTCGACCGGCAGCAGTCCGCCGTTGGAATGAACGGTGTAGGGCTGCACGGTCACGCCAAGTGCTGCCAGCCGGCCCAGAAACCGGTCCAGGTAGCGCGCCATACGCGGACCGATGGTGGCGTTGATCGCCGTGGTAGAGAAGCGCTCGAACTCGCGGAATTCCGGCAGCACACCCGATGAGGTCGCAAGATACACATTCGGCAGACGTGTGCGAACGATCGCGGCCGCACGACGCTCGTGTGTATCGTTCATATAGCTGTGCAGGAAGCAAATGGCGATTGCCTGCACGCCTTGCGCTGCAAGCGCATCGGCGGCTGCCGCAACCGCAGCTTCATCCAGGGGGACTAGCACGTTGCCAGCGGCATCGATCCGCTCGGGCACTTCCAGGCGGCATTCGCGCGGCACCAGCGGTGCTGGTGTGCGCACGGTATAGTCGTAGAGATGCGGCCGGACTTGGCGCCCGATCTCCAGGACATCGCGAAAGCCACGCGTGGTGATCAGTCCTGTGGGTACGCCGCGGCGCTCGATCACTATGTTGGTGGCCACCGTGGTGCCATGGCCGACGAAGCTCACCTCGGCCGGCCGCGCGTTCAATTCGGCGAGCAGCAAACGGAGACCGGTTTCGATCGCCTCGGATGGATCAGCCGGCGTGGAAGCGACCTTAGAGTGCCGCAGTGTGCCGGTCGCGGTGTCGTGGAGGGTGAAGTCGGTGAACGTGCCACCGACGTCGAAGCCGATACGATACATCCGGCGACTTTGCGGGCTGCGGGCGCCGCACTCAAGTCAGCGCGGTGATAGCCTTTGCAGAATTTCGGCGGTGGTGGATAACCCGACCATCTCAGGAGCGACTACCTATGGCGGACTACGACTCGATCATCATCGGGGCCGGGATGTCGGGCCTCTATCAGCTCTACCGTCTGCGCGAGCTGGGGATGCGCGTGCGGGTGTTCGAGGCCGGTACCGGCGTTGGTGGCACATGGTACTGGAACCGCTACCCCGGCGCGCGGTTCGATTCAGAAAGCTATTCCTACAGCTATTCATTCTCACAGGAGCTGCTGGACGAGTGGGACTGGTCCGAGCATTTCGCCGGCCAGCCCGAGACCGAGCGCTATATCAACTACGTTGCGGACAAGTTCGACCTGCGGCGCGACATCCAGTTCAGCAGCCGTGTGACAGCGGCCCACTGGCAGGAGGCGACGCGCACTTGGGAGGTGACGCTGGAGGATGGCAGCCGGTACGGCACACGGTTCCTGATCACCGCCATCGGGCCGCTGTCGGCGCCGACGATGCCGCGCGTCGAGGGGGTGGAGACGTTCACGGGCCAGTCCTTCCACACGGCGCGTTGGCCGAAGCAGCCAGTGCTCTTCGAGGGCAAGCGCGTCGCGGTGATCGGCACCGGGGCCACCGGCGTGCAGACGATCCAGGAGGTGGCGAAGACCGTCGGGCATCTGACCGTGTTTCAACGCACGCCGAACTGGTGCGCGCCGCTGCACAACAGCAAGATCGACGCCGAGACGATGGCGAAGATCAGAGCCGGCTATCCGGAGATGTTCCGTCGTTGCCAGGAGACCTTTGCCTGCTTCCTGCATACGCCTGATCCCCGCAACACGTTCGAGGTCGCGCCGGAGGAACGCGAGGCCTTCTGGGAAAAGCTGTACGCCTCGCCGGGGTTCGGCATCTGGCAGGGCAATTTTCGCGACATACTGATCGATCGGGAGGCGAATGCGCAGTTGTCCGAGTTTGTCGCCAACAAGATCCGCGGGCGGGTGAAGGATCCGAATGTCGCGGAAAAACTGATCCCGAAGAACCACGGTTTCGGCACGCGCCGGGTGCCGCTGGAGACGCATTACTACGAGGTCTACAACCAACCTAACGTCCAGCTGGTGGACCTTATCGAAACGCCGATCGAGCGGATCACACCGACCGGCATCAAGGCCAGCGATACGGAATATGCGTTCGACATCATCATCTATGCGACGGGCTTCGACGCGATCACCGGGAGCTTCGATCGCGTCGACATTCGCGGTGTCGATGGCGTGCGGCTGAAGGACAAGTGGTCCGGTGGTCCGCAGACCTATCTCGGCGTGCTAGTACAGGCTTTCCCTAACATGCTGATGCTGATGGGGCCTCACACCGCGCTGGGCAATATCCCGCGCAGCATCGAATACAATGTGGACTGGGTGACAGGGCTGCTGCGGTTCGCGCAAGTGCACGATCTGACGCGCGTAGAGGCGACGGAAGCGGGCGTGCAGTCATGGACCGACCACGTCAAGTCGCTAGGTGTCGGGTTGCTGTCGAACGAAATCGATTCCTGGATGACCGGTATCAACCGCAATGTTGAAGGTAAGCAGACCCGTATCATTGCGCGCTACAGTGGCAGCGCGCCGGCCTATCGCGAACGCTGCGACGCTGTTGCAGCCACAGATTATCGCGAGCTGGCGCTGGCCTAACCTTAGGGAGCCTGCTTCCAGAAGAACACCGTCGCGCACGGCGTCCGATCGGCGTTGAGCGCAAAGCCGGGAATGCGCCCGGCCTCGTGCCAGTCCATGTCCCGATACAGTCGTTCGGCTGTGTCGCCTGCTCTTGTATCCAGCGTGAGCAAGGTCTTGCCTGCCCGGTGCGCTTCCTGCTCCAGTCGCGTCATCAAAGCGCGCGCCACGCCACGCCGGCGCGCGTCCGGATGCACCAGCAGCTTCTGCACCTCGGCCCGATGCGGTT
>JBKPOG010000307.1:0-31879 GCA_046732975.1 Pseudomonadota bacterium | reverse complement strand
CGGCAGCCATGCCGCCGCGATGCATCTTCGGCAGGTCCACCCGGCGCGGACCCTCCAGGAATGGATCGGGGCCGGTCGGCCAGGGAATGTCGATATGGGTGTCGAGTGTCAGCAGTCCGCGATGGAGCGCGATCGGGTCGGTGGCAATGGCGTCGTTCATGATAGCTCGACGCTCGCAGATATCGGCGTGAGGCGGAAGGGGCCGATTGGTCTTCTGGTCGGACGCGGGTTCTTGCAATAGTCCGGCCGCCTGGAGGAAGCACCATGACTGATACATTCGATGGCGGCTGCGCCTGCGCCGTGCTGCGCTACCGCATGCGGTCTCGGCCGATGTTCGTGCATTGCTGTCACTGCAAGGACTGCCAGCGCCAGACCGGCACTGCGTTCGTGCTGAACGCCTTGATCGAGGCCGACCGGGTCGAGTTGCTCTCCGGCGATCCCAAGCCCTTCGAAATGCCAACCGACAGCGGCCGGCCTCACACTGTGTTCCGCTGCCCGAATTGCGGCACAGCGGTCTGGAGCACCTACGGAGGCCTGACCAAACTCAGCTTCCTCCGCGTCGGCACGCTGGACGATCCGACGGGGCTGCCACCCGACGTGCACATCTACACCCGGTCGAAGCTGCCGTGGATCAACTTGCCCCACGGAGTGCCGGCATTCGACGCCTACTACAGCTCGCGCGAGCTGTGGCCGGCCGACAGTCTGGAACGCCGCAAGGCAGTAATGGGCTAATACGAATCGCACCTCTCCGGTGTGCGGGTGAGGGTGCCGGCTAGCGCGACATTGTCTTGGCCTTTTTCTTTTCCCTGGGCCGGACAGGAGATGGCGCTTCACCAGGCGCCATGTCGAGCCCGAACATCGCCGACAGATTGCCCGCCTTCAGCACCTTGCCGGTGGCGGGCGCGGCCTCCTTCAGTGGGCCGTCGATGCGAGCCAGCAAATCGTTCTCGTTGACGCCACGCAGTCGGAACAGCAGTTCCGGCTGCTTATCCAATCGGGCGCCGACACCATACAGCACCGCCGCCACGTGCTTGCACATGAAGGCGAAGTCGGGACAACTGCACCGGAACCTGATCTGATCGGGCGTGGGAAACAGTCCCAGGCCCTGGCGGCAGATGCGTTCCATCACGCCGCGCGACAGCCGCCCTTGCAGCAACTCGACCAGCGAATCGATCGCACCGGCGCAATCCTTGCAGATCGAACGCCATTGCCGCCTGGCCACCGCATCGATGTTGACGGCAGTGCGGTAAAGAAGCGACCCGCTGACCATCGCCGTCACGGCACCCGACGCGATCTGCAGGTCGAGCACCGAGCCGTTGCGCACATAGCTGCGCCCGCGCGGCAAGCGGCTGGCGAAATCCTGGTAGCTTTCCAGGTTCTCGCACCACGCCTTGCCCCAGAACGTTGTGGCGATGGCACGGCCCTCGATGACCACTGGTGCAACCGGGTGGCCCTTCCTGGAAAGCTTCGCCACTTCGCGCGCGGCGCGACGGCGGCGTTCCGCCACCGGGACATAGTCGGTCCAGCTTCCGTCCCACGACATTGTCAGTCCCTCATCGCGGCGTTCAGATCGAGCGCCACCAGACGCAGCAGTTCGTCGTCCTTCATTTCGGTCAGGTTGATCTCGCTGCCGCCCGCCAGCAATTCATCAGACATGCCCTGCTTGGATTCGATCAAGGCGTCGATCTTCTCCTCGACGGTGCCGCGGCAAACAAACTTGTGCACCAGCACATTGCGCCGCTGACCGATGCGGAATGCGCGGTCGGTCGCCTGGTTCTCCACTGCGGGGTTCCACCAGCGATCGAAATGCACCACGTGCGAAGCGGCGGTGAGATTGAGCCCCGCTCCGCCAGCCTTCAGCGACAGCACGAAGAACGGCACCTTCTCATCCTCCTGGAACACACGCACCACATCGCGTCGACCGCGGACCGCGGTCCCGCCGTGCAGGACCACCCCCGGTCGGCCAAACACTTCGCCAAGGAATGCCGCGAGGGGCGCGGTCATCTCGCGGAACTGGCTGAACACCAGCAACTTCTCCTGGCGGGATGCGACAACCTCGGCGATCTCGCGCAGGCGCCCCAGCTTGCCGCTATCGGATGCGGCCCAGACATTGTCGCGCAGCCACTGCGAGGGATGATTGCAGATCTGCTTGAGCCGCATCAGCATTGCCAGCACGACGCCCTTGCGCTCGATGCCCTCGCTGTTCTCCAGCGCGCGCTCCAGCTCACGCACCGCCTGCTCGTAAAGAGCAGCCTGCCGGCGGCTGAGGCTGCACCACGCCTTCACCTCGCTCTTGTCCGGCAGGTCGCTGATGATCGCCTTATCGGTCTTCATCCGGCGCAGGATGTACGGACGCACCAGCTCGCGCAGCGGACCGTATGGGTTGGTCTCGCGATCGGCCAGCATTTTGGCATAGCCGCGGAACTGCTTCGCTGAACCCAGCAGGCCGGGATTGATGAAGTCGAAGATCGACCACAGGTCGCCCAAGTGATTCTCTACCGGCGTGCCAGTCAGCGCGATGCGTGCACTCGCCTTCAGCGCCTTCGCCGCGCGCGTCTGCTTCGCGTTCGGGTTCTTGATCGCCTGCGCCTCGTCCAGGACGGCATAGTGCCATTCGATTTCCGACAGCGCACTGATGCGCATCAGCGAACCGTAGCTGGTGATGGCCAGATCCAGCGTGGCGGCACGGTCGGCGGTGAACGCGCCGATCTCTGCCGCACTCATTGCCGAGGGATGCACGATCGCGATGCGCAGGTCCGGCGCGAACTTCTCCACCTCTGCCGCCCAGTTGGCCAGCAGGGATGCCGGTGCCACCAGCAGGCTCGGGCCGCGGCGTTCCGCCAGCAGCAGGGCCAGCACCTGCACGGTCTTGCCCAGGCCCATGTCGTCGGCAAGGCAGGCGCCAAGCCGCAGTCCCGACAGCAGGCGCAGCCACTGCACGCCGGCGCGCTGATAAGGACGCAGCGTGCCCCGCAACGCAGGCTCGCTCTCGTCTCGCGCGGCATCGGGCGAGCGCAGTCTGCGCAGTGTGTCGGCAAGCCAGGGCCCTGCCGTCACCTGCGACCAGTCGGCGACGGCAACATCGCTCGCGCCATCGACTACCGCAGCACCCGCGAGCATCCGCATGGCGGCGGCGAACGATAGACCCTCGCGTTCCGCCAGTTGCTCCGCTTCGCGGAATTGCTGGATCGAGCGCTCGAGCCGCTCGCGATCGATCTCCACCCACTGGCCGCGCAGCAGCACCAGCGAATCGGTGCCCGACAGCAGCGCGGCGATCTCCTTCTCGCTCAGCATCTCGCCGTCCAGCGTCACGTCCATGCGAAAGTCCAGCACGCCATCGAGGCCGAGCGCCGAGGGTCGTCGCGCACCGACGGTTCCGGTGACCAGCGGGCGCGGCGGTCGATTGGCGCGCCAGGCCGGCGGCATGCGCACAACGAGGCCGGCTCGCTCGAGGTCCGGCACGCTGGCAAGAAGCTGCGCGGCCTCGTGTGGCGTCCAACGCAGCGGATGGTACAGCGTGCCGTCATCCAGCATCGACCGCAGCCAGGCGCAGGTCTCGGTGGCGCGCTGCACCGGCAGCAACAGAGACAGCAGCCGAGGGCGATTGGCCGCGCCGGCATATTCGCGCAGCGCCTGCCCGAGCGGCACGTGCTGCGCCCGTGCCTGTGACGAGAGCTGTGTCGTGTATGTCGCGATAAAAGCGAAAGGCGCATCACCGTCGGCCCGGTTCTCGGCCAGATTGAAGTGGACGCGACCGACCAGGTTCCAGGCGGGATTGAGGCTCTTTAGAAAGCTCTGCAGGTCGGTCTTTTCCGCGGCCAGCGATGCCGCAACCGCCGCCGCGATCTTCTGCCATAGCGCGCGCAGCACATCCGTCGTGAGGTACTCCGCCCCGGTCATCATCGGCGCCGTCAGCACCAACGATGCCAGATCTGCTTCGCCAGGCGGCGCCATCTCCGCAACGTTGCTGCCAGATGATTGCAGGCAGAGCGCCCCGAAATACCGGCCGGCAAAGCCGCGCCACCAGGCGAACAGGGGCGGCAGCGTGACTCCCAGCTCGCCGGCGCCGAGGCGCAACAGTCCCTGGCCAGTACCGTGCGCGAACGCCTCGGTGAGGCGCGACGCGGTTCGCTCGTCAAGCTCCGCCGCATCAGCAGAGTGCTCCAGCACCAGCTGTCCGTGCGGCGTAAGACGCAGGTTCACGTGCGGCATGCCGGCATGCTGCGGCCGCCCCGTGCGCCGGGGCCAAGTGCGTTCAGCGATCACCGAGAAAATGCAGAACGGCCGCGTTGAACAGCGTGGGATCCTGCAAGAAGGCAAAATGGCTGGTGTTGGGCAGGATCAGCAGCCCGGCGCCCGGGATCGTCGCTGCTATATATTCTATGTGCGACCGCTTGATTGCCTCGTCATGGTCGCCATCGACCACCAGAATCGGCGAACGAATCGACTTCAGCTGCTCGTCCGTCCAGTTCGGCTGGGTCTCCCACATCTTGCTGATCTGCGCGACGAAGGCGTCGTATTCCTTGGGCGTTGACGAAAGACGCGCGTATTCGTGGCCAGCCCGCTCGATGAACCGGGCGAAAGTCGGGTTCTTCTCTACCCCCTCCTGCACCCCGCTGGTCACGGTGTTGGCGGCAAAGGCGAACACCTTGCCGACCCGGTCCTGATGGCGAATGGCCAAATCCAGGCCCAGGATGCCGCCATCGCTCCAGCCCACCACGTCGGCTTTGGCAATGTGCAGTGTGTCGAGCAAGGCCACGACGTCATCCGCCATCAGGTCGTAGCCGTAGGGACGCGCATCTCGCGTGCTCCGACCGTGACCGCGACTGTCCACCACAATCACCAGATGACGCGGCGCCAGCGCCTTTACCTGGTTGCCCCAGTAGTCTGAGTTTGCCAAACCGCCGTGCAGCAACACCACGGGCGAGCCTTGCCCGATGGTGGCGTAGTACAGGCTGATGCCATTGACCTTGGCGTGACCTGTGTGTTCCCCGGGCACCGGCGGCGGAGTAGGCGGCAGCGTTTGCCAAAGCGGCTGCGCGAACGCGACGCCCCATGGAAGCACGAGAGCCAGAAACAGCAGCACACGGAACATGATTCGCCCCCGGTGACGACGCCGCAGAAGCTGCCATCGGCAACGCATGCTTGAACAGAGCGACGCGTCGAACCAATGTCGCCGACAGATGGTTCCGGCGTTGGACATACCCGCACGCATTCCCCGTGCCGCACTGGTGACCGGCGCGGCACATCGGATCGGTCGCACCATCGCAGTCGCGCTCGCGAAGGCCGGGTTTGATATCGCCGTCCATTGCCATACGAACCGCGACGCCGGCGTGGGGACCTGCGAGGCGATCCGTCGATTGGATCGCCGCGCCTGCCTGTTAAGCGCCGATCTGGGCAACGAAACCGCCACCCAGGCGCTCTTACCGGAAGCCGTCGCTGAGCTTGGACCGATCGGCGTACTGGTCAACAACGCCAGCCCGTTTGAACGCGATGAATGGCATGACGTCAGCCGTGCCTCATGGGACGCCCATATCGAGCCAGGCCTTCGCGCACCCTTCGTGCTCATGCAGCACTTCGCCCGCCAACTGCCTGCCGACGCCGAAGGCGTTGTGATCAACATGCTGGACCAGCGGGTGTGGTCGATCACGCCGCACTTTATCTCCTACACCGTCGCGAAGGCCGGGCTGTGGGCATTGACCCAATCGATGGCGCTCGCGCTGGCGCCACGCATCCGGGTGAACGGCATCGGTCCTGGGCCGGCGCTCGCCAGCCCCCGGCAGACACACGAACAATTCACACGACAGTCGGCCTCTGTGCCGCTGCACCACGGCACCGACCCCGACGAGATTGCCCGCGCCGTACTCTCTATACTTGCCCTGCCGGCAATGACGGGGCAGATGCTGGCACTCGACGGCGGCCAGCACCTGCAGTGGCAGTCCGGCCGCCACGGGCCGCCGCCCGAGGAGTGACGCGCATGGAAGCTCAACCGATCGCCAGCAGCTCCCGGGCGCTTCGGCACATGTTCCTGCGCGATATGGTGCTGACGGCCAGCATCGGGGTCCATCCGCACGAGCATGCAGCGGCGCAACGCGTGCGGATCAACGTGGATCTCGCAGTCGAGGACGATGGCGCACGGCCGCTGTCACGTCAGCCCGTCGGCGGGGACGAGATGGCGCGAGTGGTGGACTACGAGAAGCTGGCGGAACGGGTGCGCAGCATCGTCGCCGCCGGCCACGTGCGGCTGGTCGAGACGCTGGCGGAGCGGATTGCCGATGCCTGTCTGGCCGACCGGAGGGTGCATCTGGCGCGAGTCCGAGTAGAGAAGCTTGACATCTTCGCGGATGCGACCTCAGCGGGAGTGGAGATCGAACGGCGCCAGCGTGACTTGTCCACCCCGCCGCAAGCCGCCGTTAATAGCGAATCAAACGGCAGCAAAAAGTTAACGGATGGGTAACATTAGTGCCTGAGGTCGCAACGATTTCAAGGAGTTAGCTTTTGCCTAAATTTTTTACAATCGTGCCGCAAGCCAGCGATTCCGAGGGACTCACAGGGATGGGAGGAGCGACACCCACAATGTTATCCACAGGACTGTCCGGCAGCGAAGCGAAGTTGGCCTAATGTCGGCGTGACGCCAAATTATCCCTGCCGTGAATGATTCATCCTCTGTTCCGACTGGCGTTGCGGCCATCGAGGCGGCGCTCGTCACCATGCCGTTCAACCCTGGCGTCTATCGCATGCTCGACGCAAAGGGTGACGCACTGTACGTCGGCAAGGCGCGCAGCCTAAAGAAGCGGGTCGCTGCCTACACCCAGGTTGGCCGGCTGGACGAACGGCTGCGGCGGATGGTGAACGAGACCACCGCTATGGAGGTCATCACCACCCACACCGAGGCCGAGGCGCTGCTGCTCGAGGCCAACCTGATCAAGCGGCTCAAGCCGCGCTTCAACATCGTGCTGCGGGACGACAAGTCATACCCGTGGCTCATGCTGACCGAGGACCACCCCTACCCGCAGATCGCCAAGCATCGCGGCGCTCAGGTGCGCAAAGGCAGCTACTGGGGCCCGTTTGCCTCGGCGTGGGCCGTGAACCAGACGGTCACGGCGATGCAGCGGGTGTTCCTGTTGCGCTCGTGTGCCGATACGGTGTTCGGCAATCGCACGAGACCCTGCCTGCTCTATCAGATCCGCCGTTGCTCGGCGCCCTGCGTGGGACGGATCAGTGAACACGACTACGCGCGGTTGATAGGTCAGGCGAAAGCATTTCTGGCCGGCAAGTCCGCAACGGTGCAGCGCGAGCTGGCGAACGAGATGGAGCACGCGGCCGAAGCACTGGAATTCGAGCATGCTGCGGCGGTGCGCGACCGCATCCGTGCCCTGACCTTCGTGCAGGGCAACGACGTCGTGAACCCCGCCAGCCTGCAGGACGCCGATGTCATGGCCGCGTGGCAGATCGCAGGCCAGACCTGCGTGCAGGTGTTCTTCGTTCGTGGTGGGCGCAACAACGGCAACCGTGCTTTCTTCCCATCGAACACGAAGGGTGAGGACGCGGGGGAGGTGCTCGCCGCCTTCGTGGCTCAGTTCTACGACGATAAGCCGCCGCCGCCCTGCGTGCTGGCGAATCACCCGCTGCCCGAACAGGACCTGGTCGCCGAGGCGCTGAGCCTGAAGGCAGACCGCAAGGTAGAGATCCACGTGCCGCAGCGTGGCGAAAAGCGCGCCGTTGTGCAGCACGCCGAGGTGAACGCGCGCGAAGCGCTGGAGCGCAAGCTGGCCGAGAGCGCCGGTCAGGCCAAGCTGCTGGAAGGTGTGGCGCAGTTGTTCAGTCTGTCCGCCCCGCCCGAGCGCATCGAGGTGTACGATAACTCGCACATCATGGGCACGAACCCCTATGGCGTGATGATCGTCGCCGGCCCGGAGGGATTCCGAAAGGCCGCCTATCGCAAGTTCTCGATCCGCGGCCCGGTCACACCGGGCGACGATTTCGCGATGATGCGCGAGGTGCTGACACGTCGCTTCACCCGCGCATTGAAGGAGCAAGAAGAGGGCGCGCCGGCGACCGACTGGCCGGACGTCGTGCTGATCGATGGCGGGGCGGGTCAATTGTCGGCGGCGCGCGACGTGCTGACCGACCTCGGTGTGCAGGATGTAAAGCTGGTGGCGATCGCCAAGGGACCCGATCGCGATGCCGGCCGCGAGTGGTTCTACTCGGATGGCATGGAACCCTTCCAACTGCCGCCACGCGACCCTGTGCTGTATTTCCTCCAGCGGTTACGCGATGAAGCACACCGTTTCGCAATCAGCACCCATCGCGCCGGACGGTCGAAGAACATTCGTCAGAGCGAACTGGACGAGGTCCAGGGCATTGGTGCGGCCCGTAAGCGTGCGCTGCTGAACCATTTCGGGTCGGCACGCGGTGTAAAGATGGCGGGGCTGGCAGACCTCGAGGCGGCGCCGGGAATCAGCAGGGAAATTGCGCGGCGGGTATATGCGCACTTTCATCCAGGGGTAAGGATGGAACAAGCGTCCTGAGGCAATACACCACCCGGGCCGCCGCCCGTTGCGCCTAAATGGCCTTGGCAGGATTATTTCTATATCGAAAATATTAAACACTATGTCAGTTACATCCGGTGCATTGCTTGTTACATGGCTTGCCCCATTTTCACGATGCATGAAAAAGTCGCGCCTTACTTTGCTGGCCACACTCGCGATCCTGGGAGCTGCGGCTTTATGGTTTGCGCACTCCCATGGCTGCTTCGCAGCCGCAAACGCCAAAGGTCAGAACACGCCACCCATGGCAGTTCCGGTCACCGCCGTTGCAGCGAAAGTGCAGGACGTGCCGGTCGACTTGCACGGCCTCGGGACGGTCCAGGCGTTCAATAGGGTCGAGATCAAGGCGCAGGTCACTGGAATGCTTGTGGCGATTCCTGTGCAGGAGGGCCAGGAGGTACACCAGGGCGACATCGTCGCACAGATCGATCCTAGGCCATTTCAGGCGGCGCTGGATCAGGTCACGGCACAACGCGCGGAGGATGCGGCACAACTGCAAAGCGCACAACTTGATCTGCAACGCTACCAACACCTGGCGAAGAGCAGTTTTGCCCCAATGCAGCAAGTCGATGACCAGCAGGCGACGGTCAACAAGCTGATCGCCGCGTTGCAGGCCGACGCCGCTGCAATCGAGACCGCGAAGATCAATCTCGGCTATTGTACGATCCGCGCGCCGATCAACGGCCGCGTCAGCTTTCACCAGACCGACGTCGGTAACCTGATCGAAGTGGCGAACCAGACTGGCATCGTGTCGATTACGCAGGATAAGCCGATCTCCGTCGTCTTCACGCTGGCCGAGGGGGAGCTTCCTCGTATTCAGCGAGCCATGGCGAAGGATACGCTGCCGGTGTCGGTCTACACGGGCGACGACCAAACGAAACTCGCTGACGGGCAATTGCTCACGCCGAACAATGCAATCGACACATCGACGGGCACGATTCAGCTCAAGGCGACGTTTAGCAACAATGACGACGCGCTGTGGCCAGGCGAGTTCGTCAATGCACGCCTGCGCATCGACACGCTCCACAATGCGGTCACGGTGCCGCTCACCGCGGTGCAGCACGGACCCAACGGAATGTTCATCTACACAGTCCGGCCGGACAGCACCGTGCAGGAGCAGGACGTGCAAATTGCCTATCAGGACGATAGCGTTGCCGCCATCTCCAAGGGTGCGAATGGCGGCGACACCGTCGTGCTGACTGGCCAGTCCCGCCTTGCCCCTGGCACCAAGGTCGCATTGGATAAAGATTCGCCGACAGCCGGCGGCAAGAGCTAAGCCCAGTCCCGAGCAGTCGGACACCGCACCACAATCGCATGAGCATCTCCACACCGTTCATCCACCGGCCGATCGCAACCTCGTTGCTGACCGCCGCAATCGTGCTCGCGGGCCTGGTTGCCTTTCCGCTGCTGCCAGTTGCGCCGTTGCCGAACGTTGAATTTCCGACGCTCTCGGTGTCCGCCAACTATCCCGGCGCCAGTCCCGAAACGATGGCATCGACTGTCGCCACACCTCTGGAGACACAGTTCGGCGAAATGCTGCCAGGACTTGCGCAGATGACGTCGACCAGCGTTCTTGGCAGCACACAGATCGCATTGCAGTTCGATCTCAATACGAATCTGAAATCAGAAGAGACCCTGGTGCTGGAGGCGATCAATGCCGCCGAAGGCTCGCTGCCCAAGGCGATGCCGAATCCACCAACATTTCGCGAATCAAATCCATCCGATGCTCCGATCCTCATCCTGTCGATGCAGTCGGACCAGGCGCCGATCACCGAAGTCGATGCATACGCCGAAAATCTCGTGGCACAGCAGCTGTCACAGGTTTCCGGGGTCGGGCAGGTGCTCGTCGGCGGACAGCAGACCCCGGCAATCCGTGTGCAGGTCGATCCCGCAAAGCTTGCGTCGATGGGCATGACGCTGGAAGACGTCCGCAACGTGCTGGTCAACGCCACCGTCGACAACCCAAAGGGCAGCATCGACGGGCCCAAGCAGTCCTATACCATCTATGCGAACGACCAGCTCACCAAGGCAGCTCCCTACAACAACGTCATCATCGGCTATCGCAACGGAGCAGCGATCCGCATCGGCGATATCGGGCGCGCGGTCGATGGCCCACAGAACAAGGAACTGCGAGCCTGGACCAACAATAAGCAGGCGATCCTTCTGCTGGTGTTCAAACAGGCAAACGCCAATGTCATCACCACCGTCGATGCGGTGAAGGCGCGGCTGCCGCAACTGGAAGCGGACATACCACAGAACATCCACACTTCTGTGGTATCCGACCGGACGCTGACGATCCGGGCCTCAGTAGGCGATGTCGAGTTCACCCTGATGCTGGCGGTCATGCTGGTGGTAATGGTGATCTTCCTGTTCCTGCGCAACGTGTGGGCCACCATCATTCCCAGCATCACCATACCGGTGGCGCTCGCTGGCACGCTGGGCGCGATGTATCTGTGCGGGTTCAGCTTGGACAACCTGTCCCTGATGGGTCTGACCATAGCGGTCGGCTTCGTGGTGGATGATGCCATCGTGATGCTGGAGAACATCTTCCGCTATATCGAACAGGGCATGCGGCCGCTGGACGCCGCGATCAAGGGCGCCGGCGAAATCGGCTTCACGATTATTTCGATCAGCTTTTCCCTGATCGCAGTGTTCATTCCCCTGCTGCTGATGGGCGGCATCGTCGGGCGCCTGTTTCGTGAGTTCGCCATCTGCGTGTCGATGACCATCGTCATTTCAGCCGCAGTGTCGCTGACGCTCACGCCGATGATGGCATCGCGCTTCCTGTCCGGTGAAGCGCATCAGCACGGTCGCTTCTACAATTTCATCGAGCGCGGCTTTACCGGCATGTTGCGGTTTTACGAGCGGACGCTGGACATCGCGCTGCGCTTCCGCTTCATCACCCTGATGGCGTTCATCGCCACGGTGACGCTGAGCATCGCGCTCTACGTCGCAATGCCCAAAGGCTTTTTCCCTGACCAGGACACCGGTATCCTGATCGGAACCACCGATGCCGCGCAGGACATCTCGTTCACTGCGATGTCCGCTTTGCAGCAGCAGGTCAACCAGATTGTTATGGACGACCCCGCCGTGGCGTCGGTCGTGGCCGCCGTTGGCGCAGGCGTCGCCGGCCAGACCGCCAACAACGGCCGCATGTATATCACGCTGAAGCCCTGGGATCAGCGCAAGGATAACGCCAACCAGGTCATCGCCCGCCTCGATCGGAACATGCAATCGATCCAGGGCATCCGACTGTTCCTGCAGTCCGTGCAGGATGTACGCGTCGGCGGACGCATTTCCCGTACGCAGTATCAGTACACCCTGCAGGACAACCGGCCCGACGAGCTCAATACCTGGGCGCCAAAGATTCTGGCGAAGCTACGCACTCTCCCGCAGCTTTCCGATGTCACCTCGGACCAAGAGATCGCGGGTACAACCGAGACACTCACCTATGACCGCGATCAGGCGGCGCGATTCGGCATACAGCCTGCGGCAATCGACAACATCCTGTACGATGCATTTGGCCAGCGGGAGGTGGCGCAGTATTTCACCGGCAACAAGGCGTATTACGTCGTGCTCGAGGCACTCCCGGATCAGCAAGGCCAACTCAGCACGTTGCAGAAGCTCTATGTCACGTCATCGTCCGGGCAAGCCATGCCACTGTCCGCGCTGGTGCATCAGACAACACTACCGGTGCAGCCGCTGGCGGTGAATCACCAGAGCCAATTTCCCTCCGTGACCATCTCCTTCAATCTGAGAGGCGCCGCGGCACTCGGAGACGCGGTGAATGCAATTCAGCAGACCGAAGCACAGATGGCTGTGCCGGCCACTCTGCAAGGTAGCTTCCAGGGCACCGCGCAGGCATTCCAAAGCTCCCTGGGGACAGAGCCCTACCTGATCGCTGCAGCGCTCGTCACAGTCTACATCATCCTCGGCATTCTCTACGAGAGCTACATCCTGCCGCTGACAATCCTGTCGACTCTGCCGTCTGCCGGCGTGGGTGCGCTGCTGATCCTGATGGCTTTCGGTTACCAGCTCACTGTGATCGCACTGATCGGCATCATCCTGCTGATCGGCATCGTCAAGAAGAACGGCATTATGATGGTAGACTTCGCCATCACCGCCGAACGTCGCGACGGCCTTTCGTCGGTCGCAGCGATCCGTCAGGCGTGTCTGCTGCGCTTCCGGCCAATCCTGATGACGACGATGGCTGCTTTGCTCAGCGGTGTGCCCCTGATGGTGGAGAGCGGTGCCGGTTCGGAGCTCCGCAAGCCGCTGGGCTTTGCCATGGTGGGTGGGCTGGCGCTAAGCCAGGTACTCACGCTCTACACGACGCCAGTTATCTATCTCTATCTCGATCGGCTGCAGCACTGGTTGGCACCGCGCCGCGCGTCGAACGTCCCGAAGCTCGCCGCCATCATGGCGGGATCGAACGCCGAAGCTGATTGACGCCGCCAAGGCCCGATGAAGAGCCGCCGTCAGGTCACCTGCCGCAGCAGCCAGTAGAGCGCCCCCGAAAGCAGCATGGCCGCAGGCAGCGTCAGAACCCAGGCCATGGCGATACTGCGCACGGTACTCCACTGCAGTCCTGAGCCGTTGGCAGCCATGGTGCCAGCCACGCCGCTCGACAGCACATGCGTCGTGGAGACCGGCAGTCCGAAACTGTCGGCCGCTCCGATCGTGGCCGCGGCGATCAATTCGGCCGCGGCTCCCTGACCATAGGTGAGGTGGCTCTTGCCGATCTTCTCGCCCACCGTCACCACGATCCGCTTCCAGCCAATCATGGTGCCGAGACCAAGCGCGATCGCCACCGCAACCTTGACCCAGACCGGGATGAACTTGGTCGCTGCATCGACAGCACCGCGATAAGCTGTCAGTGCGGAAACGTCCTGCTGGGACAGGCCGGGCGATTTCAGCGCCAGCCGGATGCCCTCACTCACCAGATACATGTCATTGCGCACGTTCGGGACAGCCGCGGCCGGAATCGCGTTCATCTCGCCATGCGCACGTACCTGCTGACCGATGTCGCCCGCCAACGTGCTGAGCGCCGCCCAGCTCTCCGGGTTGGAGATCTGGCGCGCTTGAACTGCCGCGGTAACAGCGGCACGCGCCGCGTCCGCAGAGCCGACCCTTGTGCCCGCCGCATGTGCAGTGAACACCGACTGCGCCTGTTCGGTGGCTTGATAAAAGGCCGGGGTCGCACTGGTCGGCATTGCATGGTTCAGCGCGAATGCCGTCGGCACCGAGCCGATCAGGATGAGCATGATCAGCCCCATGCCCTTCTGGCCATCATTCGAACCGTGCGCGAATGAGACGCCGGTGCAGGTCAGGACCAGCAGCCCACGAATCCACAGCGGTGGCGCCCGGTCCGACGCGGGGGCGGTGTAAAGGGTCTTGTTGTGGATCACCACCTTCATCGCCAGCAAGAGCAGCGCCGATGCAGCGAAGCCTACGATGGGGCTGAACAACAGGGCACGGAACACGCCCGTCGCCTGACCCCAGTCGACACCTGACGTGCCGGAGCCGGTCGGCGACATGAGTTGATTGGCGAGGCCAACGCCGATGATCGAGCCGATCATGGTATGGGATGAACTGGCGGGCAACCCCAACCACCATGTGCCAAGGTTCCAAATAATGGCGGCGATCAGCAGTGCGAAAATCATGGCGAACCCGGCCCCGCCACCGACCTGTAGGATGAGCTCTACCGGCAACAGCGACAGCACGCTGAAGGCGACCGCGCCGGAGGAGGCCATAACTCCAAGAAAATTAAACGCGCCAGACCAGATAACAGCGACGTTCGGCGGCAGACTGTGGGTATAGATCACTGTCGCCACCGCATTGGCCGTGTCGTGAAATCCATTGACGAACTCGAAGCCCAACGCGATCAGCAGGGCGATACCAAGCAGCGCGAAGGCGCCGATCGCCACCGGTGGCGTATGCGCCGCCTCGATGTCGCCGATCAGTCCGCCCAGCGTGTATCCCACGCCGATCAGCAGCAACACGATGAAAATGATAGCGCCCGCAGCGTGCGGGCGCCGGTCAAGGTTAGGTCTCGCCGGCAAGGTCGCAACGGCTTCAGACATTCAAATCCCCTGATTTCGTTTGTGCAGCCAGCAGGTTAACCCTGGCTCAGCCGGGCAAATATCTCACTTGTGTTACACATAGGGGTCTCCCCTCTCCCGCCAGAGAGCTCCAGTCGCTAAGTTGCTCGCGATGCTGACCGATCTGCCAAACCTGCTGACGCTGTCGCGCATCGTGGCGATCCCTCTGCTGGTCGTGTTGGTGGCCCTGCACGATCCGCCGGCAGACCTTGCCGCCTGCGTGCTGTTCAGTTCCGCCGCCATCACGGACTATTTCGACGGCAAGCTGGCGCGGTCCCGCAGGCAGCAGTCGGACCTCGGCCGCATGCTCGACCCGATCGCCGACAAGCTTTTGGTGGCGGCGGCACTTATGATGCTGGTAGGGCGGGGAAGGCTTTCCGCCTGGGGTCTTTACCCCGCAATCGTCATCATGCTGCGCGAAATATTGGTAAGCGGGCTGCGCGAGTATCTCGCCGCTCTGCGCGTCCTCCTGCCCGTCACCCCCCTCGCCAAGTGGAAGACCGGATTCCAAATGGGCGCCCTCGGGACATTGCTGGCCGGTGACTCGGCAGCCGGCTGGCTGCACCTCTCCTTCGTGCCGGTTTCCGCCATCGGCGAGGCCATGCTGTGGGTGGCCGCTGCTCTGACACTGTGGACCGGATGGGACTACTTGACGGTCGGTGTCCGACACGCCTCCGGTCCCCCCGCCGCGGCTCTGACCAAGCGCCAACTGCCCTGACCGTGCGTGTCCTTGGCATCGTCGGGTGGTCCGGCAGCGGCAAGACCACGCTGGTGACCGGGCTGATACCCAAGCTGCGTGCCGCGGGACTGACTGTCTCGACCGTCAAGCACACGCATCATGGCTTCGACATGGACCGTCCCGGCAAGGACACCTACCGTCATCGCGAGGCTGGCGCGCATGAAGTGCTGGTAGCGGCGGGCTCGCGCTGGGCGCTGCTGCACGAGGTCGTTGGAGCCGAACCGTCGTTGCCGGACCTGCTGGAACGGATGCAGAAGGTCGATCTGGTATTGGTGGAGGGCTACAAGACCCATCCATTTCCGAAACTCGAGGTACACCGCCCCGCGCTGGGCAAGCCGCCAATCTGGCCTGACCACGCCGACATCGTTGCCGTGGCAAGCGACGCTCCGGTCATCACCGATCGCGCGCTGCTGCCGCTGAATGACCCCGCTGCGATCACCGAGTGGATTTTGAGCGGCTGAAATCCACGGGTGCTAAACGCGCGCCGCGGCTACCAGAGCGGCCTGCGGTCCGATGCCATCCACCTCGACAATGGTGTCCGCCGATATCCCAAGCCTCTCCGTAGCGGCACGGTGCCCCGCCCTAATGGCCACTGAGTGCAGATCATCCGCGCCGCGGATCCGTGCGAGCGACTCCGGGATTGGAACGGGCGCGAGCGACATTGCCGATATCGTGCCGGGATCCGTGATCTGCTCCCGGAACTGGAGCCTTCTGTACGCTTGGAAGACGCCGCTCGGGCGCGGTTCCGGATGTTCGAGTCGATCCGACACTTGCGGAACAGCCTTGGGGACCGGCAGACCACGATGCTGGTCTTGGCGCGATCATGACTTCATAGCCGCCGCGACTGGAACACGGCCGCCGTCGTGGCTGGCAACATCGTTGTACCGCCAGACCGAGAGCGACCCCTATTCCCGTAAAGCGGAAGTACGACCCGGCGAATCTCTTCCGGGTAAATCAGAACATTCGCCCATAGTGTAGAATCACGCTTCAAGTCCTTGAGTGCAACGCATAGCCGGGGCACATTCAGCCCCGGCTGGCCCGTCCGGCCCGTCGATTCGTCCGTTCCGGTGGGAGCCCTCCTAATGCGGCGCATCGCCTTGGCCAGTCTCTGTTTTGCGCTCTCGGGCTGCGGCTTCGACACGTGGTCGAACCCGCCCTTCTCAAGCGGAACCAATCCCCACTTTCCGGTCGGCGACAGCGAGAACCTGCGACGCGTAACGGGTGAGCAGGTCGAAACCTCGCCGCTGACCCCCGAGCCCGGCGACATCTGGCCCGGGCCCTTGCCGCCATCGCCGACGCTGCAGGACCTGGAGCAAGGTGGGGGGCCTCAGCCTGGCGTCGAACAGCCGGTGCCGGGATCGCCCTTATTTCAGCAGAACCAGGCGCCGGGGAACCAGCAGCCTCCAAACCTCCCACCGCCGCCTCCGGGGCGCGGCAGTTCGACCCCGCCAGTGGCGAACCAGCCTCGCCTGGCACCGTTGCCGGCTCCCAATCCGCCGCGGCCCACCAACACAACGCCCCCGGCGCCTAACCCCGGCGGTCAGATTGTACAGACACCGCAAGGACCCGGCGTCACCTCTGGCGGCACCAGCGGCTATCAGACGCTGACAACTCCGGGCGGCGGCACCGCCATCGTCGTGCCCAATGGCAATGGCACCAGCACGATCATACATTCGGATGGCCGGATCGAGACGGTGCCCACAACCCGCTGAGCTGCCATGGCCGATGTCGAAGCCCCACTGACCATCCTCTATTTTGCCTGGCTGCGCGAGCGCACCGGCACTGCGGAGGAAAGCGTGACGCCGCCCGCCGACATCGGCACGGTCGGCGAATTGATCGACTGGCTCGAGCAGCGCAGCGCTGGCTATGCCAGCGCATTTGCCAACCGTCGCACCGTGCGCTGTGCGGTCAATCAGGAATTCGCGGAGCCGGTCACACGCATCGGTCCCGGTGACGAGGTGGCGTTTTTCCCACCGGTGACGGGGGGCTGACCTCATGTCTCGCATCAGTGTGCAGACCGAGAATTTCGACATTGGCGCCGAGTTCACTGCGTTGACTGCCGGACGCACGGATATCGGCGGTATTGGCTGCTTCGTCGGAACCGTGCGCGGCCCGGTCGCGGCGATGACGCTGGAGCATTATCCGGCGATGACCGAGCGCGCGATTGCCCGGCTCGTTGAGGAGGCCGAAAGGCGTTGGTCGCTGCTCGGCTGCACGGTCATACACCGCTCTGGCCGGTTGCTGGCCGGGGAGAACATCGTCCTGGTGCTTGCTGCTGCATCGCACCGTCAGCCCGCTCTCGATGCGACCGCGTTCCTGATCGACTGGCTGAAGACGAAGGCGCCGTTTTGGAAAAAGGAGGAATCCGTCGGAGGTGCCGAGTCCTGGGTCGAAGCCCGCGTGGAGGACGACGCCGCAGCGGCACGGTGGTGAACGCTGCCAGCGATTATTCCGCTGCAAGTATTTCGGTGATCACCCGCGCAACCGAGCGGCGAACGTCGTGGATGGCCTCGGTCGCGGCGCCACGTGACTGGCAGGACGACAACAGCACGGTCGCAAGCTCGCCGACGGCGAATTCGATCCGCTCCAGTGCCAATTGCTGGCGGTGGTTCGGTTCGCCGTGCGCGAGGGAGACCCTTTTAGTCACCATGGTGCCACGATGACGGAAATCGGTTACGGCGAGGTGTACGTGCTCAGACCGGTAGCGTCATCGTCGCCTTGACACCGCCCATGGCACGATTGGCCAGCGTCACATCGCCTCCGTGCGCCCGCAGGATGTTTCGGGCGATCGGCAGCCCGAGCCCGACGCCACCGGTCTCCTTGCTGCGCGATGGCTCGCCGCGGTGGAACGGCTCGAAGACCCGGTCCAGTTCGCCGGGAGGTACGCCTGGGCCTTCATCCTCGACCTCGACGACCAGCACGCCATCGGACGGCGGCTGCAGGGTCACGCGTGCGCAGCCGCCGTAATTCACGGCATTGGTGACCAGATTGGCGATCGCCCGCTTCAGGCCGAGCGGGCGTCCCCGAACCGTCACATGGGGTGGGCCGTCGTACCGTAGTCTTGCCGCCACATCCGGCCTGGCGTCGCCCGCTTCGTCCAGCACTGTGCGCAGCAGTTCCGCCAGGTCCAGCGGCACCACGGGTTCGGTGGTCCGCGCGTCGCGGCCAAACGCCAGCGTCGCCGACACCATCGCCTCCAGTTCCTCGACATCCGCCAGCATCTTGGCGCGCTGCTCGTCGTCTTCGATGAATTCGGCACGCAGCTTGAGCCGTGTAATCGGCGTGCGGAGGTCATGCCCAATCGCGGTCAACAACTCGGTGCGGTCCTGGACGAAGCGGCGGATGCGCGCGGCCATGGTGTTGAAGGCCGCGGCGGCAGTTGCGACCTCCGATGGTCCACTCTCCGGCAGCGGTGGCGCGTTCACATCACGCCCGAGCGCCTCCGCAGCCGCGGCCAACGTGCGCACCGGCTTAGTCAGGCGTCGCACCGCCCACAGCGTGAGGCCGGCCGCGGCAACCGTCATCAGCAGAAAGGCGGCGAGATAGGCTGGGGAATGCCAGGGTCGCACCGGTCCGAGCGGTGCACGCACATTCAGCCACTCGCCTCCCGGCATACGCAGACCGACCACGATCTGACCCGAGCGTGGGCCGCCGAAGAGCTCGATGCCCCGCCAATGGTGTGCTGGTGGCACACCGCTCAAATTCAGGTTGACGCGCCACACGCTTTGTCCGACCGGCGGCATCCGCGGAAGATCCGTGATCGGTGGCGCGTCGCTCAGTTGCACGTCCAGACCTGTCCCGTGGGGCAGCTCTTCCAGGACCGCCCGGCGCTCCTCCGGAGCCGTGAGCGCAACGGTCCGATAGATACCGACGATGCGGATCGCCAGATCGCGTGCCTGTGCCAGACGCAGGACCTCGACACGATCGCTGGCATGAATGCCAAGGCCCGCAATCTGCACCACGACCAGGCCGGCAATGAGAACGAGGGCTGTGCGGGCCGCCAGACTCCGCGGCCAGAGCTGCAATCTCACGCCCGTTCGACGGTTGCCGCCAGTACGTAGCCCCCACCCCGGACCGTCTTGATGAGCTGCGCGTTGCGGCCGTCGTCCTCCAACTTGCGGCGCAACCGGCTGATCGCCACGTCGATCGCGCGATCGAAGGGCCCAGCCTGACGGCCGCGCAGAAGGTCGAGAAGCATGTCGCGCGTTAGCACGCGATTTGCCCGGTCGACCAGCGCAACCAGCAGATCATATTCACCGCCGGTCAGCGCCACCTCGGCCCCCTCTGGATTGAGCAATCGTCGCCGCGCCGGCTCCAGCGTCCAGCCGGCAAAGCGCATATTACGGTTGTTCACGTCCGATCGGCGTTCGACGGTGTCACCGGCACGACGCAGGACCGCGCGGATACGTGCCAGCAGCTCGCGTGGATTGAACGGCTTCGACACATAGTCATCGGCCCCTAATTCAAGGCCAATGATCCTGTCGGTTTCCTCGCCCATCGCGGTCAGCATGACGATCGGAACGTCGGATTGCCCGCGCAGCCAACGCGCGAAGTCGATGCCGCTTTCCCCTGGCAGCATCAGGTCGAGCACCACCAGGTGGTAATGCCCGTTGGCGAAGGCGCGCCGCGCCTCCCTCGCATCGCGCACCGCGGTCACGCGCATCTGGTGCTTCTCAACCAGGAAGCGGGCGAGCAGGTCGCGGATCTCGCGATCGTCGTCCACCACCAGGATGTGCGGTGCGGGTTCCATTGCACGGTAACATATGACGATTGGCGCCGCGTCGGCAGGTCCGTTTGCATTCTGTCGCAATTCGTCGCGGCGCCGACACATGCGCGCAAACTGGCAGACCCAGATTGTGCGCACCGCGAGACGCGGCATGGGTTTTGGAGGCATTTGATGCGTAAGACTATTCTGACGGCGCTGGCAGTGTTGGCGATCGGCGGCGCCGCCACAGGGATCGTCGTTGCCCAGGCGCAGCCGGCGCCACCAGCGCCCGATGCGGGCGGCCCGCCTCCGCAGCGCGGGATGGGCTGGATGCACCGCGGCCACGATTGGCAACAGCGCGGTGGGATGATGCAGCGGCTGCGCGCCTTCGCGCTGGTCTACCCGCAGAAGGACCGCAAGCTTACCCCGCCAGATGTGCAAAAGATCGCCGAAGCGTTTCTGCTTTGGCACGGCAACCACGACTGGAAGGTGGTCAACGTCGCGCCGACCGCGGACGGTCCGATCGGCTTCGCGCTGGCGACCCAGGACGGGTCAGTGATCGCCCGCTTCACGATGGACCCGCACACCGCTGAGGTTGAGCGGATCAGCTGATCCTGGAATCGGCGGCCTAACTCCCCCACTTGCCCGCCGCTGCCCGCGCTGCGCCCGATGGACTATTGGCCAGCCCTCGCCGCTTGGCCCCAATCGGTGCGCGCGCGGGCTTTTTTACTTCGCCGAAGCGTGGATCGGCAGCACGAAGTCTGCATAAAACACCCGCGCATGAACTTCCCCAAACCACCGGCGCGGGCGCGGGCCGCACTCGACCGCCTGATGAGCAGTGACCCAGACCTCGCGCGGATCGAGGCGCGTGCCGGCCCACTTCCGTGGCGCACCCGTCCGCCAGGCTTCCCGGGCTTGCTCCAGGCCATCGTGGCACAGCAGATCAGCAACCAGGCCGCCGCAGCGATCTGGGGCCGGTTGCGCGCCGTCGGCGGCGCACTGGAGCCAGCCGGCATGTTGGCATTGTCCGACGAAACATTGCGCGCCGCCGGCCTGTCGCGGCCGAAGATCTCGCATTGCCGCAGCCTGGCCACGGCATTCGTCGATGGAACGCTGACAGCCGATGGAATCGCCGCGCTGGAGGATGAAGCCGCGGTCGCCGTCATCGCCACGGTGCGCGGCCTCGGACGGTGGACGGCCGAGGTCTATCTGCTGTTCGCGCTCGGGCGGCACGATGTGTTTCCCGCGGGCGACATTGCGCTGCAAGCCTCGGCGGCGAATCTGAAGGGGTTATCCGAGCGGCCGGGCCCTTCCGTGCTGCGCGAAATGGCGGATGCATGGCGGCCGGCGCGTGGGCTGGCGGCGCGGTTGCTGTGGCACCATTGGCGCCATGTCACCGGCCGGCCGGCGATGGACGATTTTCCCACCCGCTGACGATCTCGTCGGCTCGGTAGCCTTGGGCAAACAAGAGAGCGCGCAGGTCGGCATGATTCACGCGGATGCGCGCCGCCGCCGCGACGACAGGCTTGGCATGGAATGCCACGCCAAGGCCGGCGGCCTGGATCATGTCCAGATCGTTGGCGCCGTCGCCGACGGTCACTGCTGCATCCAGTGGCAATCCCCTGGTGGCTGCCAACTGCGTCAGCGTCTCCAGTTTCGTATCGCGATCGAGGATCGGCTCCGCCACTTGTCCGGTCAGCGCCGTGCCGTCATCGAGCAGCACATTGGATCGATGCTCATCGAACCCACACAGCGCCGCCACCCGGCTGGTGAAGAAGCTGAATCCGCCGGACACCAGCGCAGCGTAGGCGCCATGCGCTCGCATCGTCGCCACGAGTTCGCGCGCGCCTGGCGTGAGATGCACGCGCTCCCAGGTACGTTCCAGCGCATCCAGGGAAAGGCCGCGCAGCATCGCTACCCGCTCGCGCAACGCGGCCTTGAAGTCGAGTTCGCCGTTCATGGCGCGGGCGGTGATTGCGGCAATGCGGACCTTCAGGCCGGCAAAGTCGGCGAGTTCGTCGAGCGTCTCGCCGGTAACGATGGTGCTGTCCATATCGGCGATCAGCAGCGACTTGCGACGGCCGTGTGCCGGCGTGCAGAAAACATCGATGGAAGCAACATCCAGAGCCGTGCGCACCAGGTGAAAGTCGGACACGGCATCGGTCGATATTTCGGCCGCCTCGCCGTGCGACAGCCACACGGGTTCGCCACCCGAGATCGCGTCGCGTACCCGCGTCAAGGCTGCGGCAGACAGCGCACCTGTATCGCGGTTGGCAATCAGCGTAACGACGTAGTTCATGTGTGCTGACCGTCGCAGCCTGATAGCCAGAGGGCAAGCGCAGTGACACCACTGGCTTTGATTGTTGCCGGCCCCACTGCGAGCGGGAAATCGGCGCTCGCCCTGGAACTGGCCGAGCACGTCCGCGGCACCGTCATCAATGCCGACGCTATGCAGGTCTATCGAGAACTGCGCGTGCTGACGGCGCGCCCGACGCTGGAGGACGAGGCGCGGGTACCGCACGCACTTTACGGGATTCGCGCTGCGGCGGAGCTTGGCAGTGTTGCCTGGTGGCGCGATGCGGCCCTTGCCGAGATGCACGCCGCGCGCGAGCGCGGGCGGCTACCGATCCTCACCGGCGGCAGTGGCATGTATTTCGCGTCGCTGACGGATGGCCTGGCGCGGATCCCGGATGCAGGAGCGGCAGCACGTGCAGAAGCACGTTTGCTGCTGAAACAGATGGGGCCGGCGGCGCTGCACGCCTGTCTGGCGCAAAGCGACCCTTTGACGGCGGGCCGCCTGCGCCCGACCGACAGTCAGAGGATCGCCCGCGCCTGGGAGGTCTGGCGCGGGACCGGCACCGGCCTCGCGGACTGGCAGGCGGCGAATGCTCAACCCGCTCCGTGGCGGTTCGCCGCCATCCTGCTCGATCCGCCGCGGGCGGAACTGCGTGAGGCGATCAGCCAGCGCTTTGCCGCAATGGTCACCGCTGGAGCGCTGGATGAAGTTCGCTCACTGATGGCACTGAGCCTGGACCCGGACCTGCCCATCATGCGCGCACATGGCGTTCGTGAGCTGGCGGCCCATCTGCGGGGCGAGATCAGCCTGGAGGAGGCCGGCCGCCGTACTGAACTGGTGACCGGTCAGTACGCCAAGCGGCAGGCGACCTGGTTCCGGCACCACAGGCTGGCAGACGCCAAATGGACGCACATGATTCGTGCGCGAATTACTGGCGCTGAGAAACTTTCGGAAAGAAATGGCCCCGAGATGTTGGCGTTTATTGAACGCCTGGGTTGACGCGCCGCAGCATCCAGCCTATCTGCTGCGCCTCTTCGCAAGCCTGGAGCACGACCATGTCGGCAGAAGCCGCTCAGACGGGAGCAGAAGTCCTCCTCCGCGCGCTGAAGGATCAGGGCGTAGAGGTCATCTTCGGATATCCGGGCGGCGCCGTACTGCCGATTTACGATGCGCTGTTCCAGCAGAATGCCATTCGCCATGTCCTGGTGCGCCACGAGCAGGGCGCAGTGCATGCAGCCGAGGGCTACGCTCGCTCCACCGGCAAGGTCGGCGTGGTGCTGGTGACATCGGGGCCGGGTGCCACCAATGCGGTGACCGGCCTGACGGATGCGCTGATGGACAGCATCCCGGTGGTCTGCCTGACCGGACAAGTACCGACCCACCTCATCGGCAACGATGCTTTCCAGGAAGCGGACACGACCGGCATCACTCGCCCGGCGACCAAGCACAACTACCTGGTCAAGCGCCCGGAGGACCTGGCGCGCGCGGTGCACGAGGCCTTTTACGTCGCGCAGTCGGGACGGCCGGGCCCGGTGGTGATCGACCTGCCGAAGGACATCGTGATCGGCAAGGCGCCGTATACGCCGCCCGCGTCCGGGCATCCGAGCTATCGTCCGCAGACCGAACCCGACCACGGGCAGATCGCCAAGGCGGTCGCGCTGCTGAAGCAGGCAAAGCGTCCGATGATCTACACCGGAGGCGGCGTGATCAATGCCGGCCCCGCAGCATCGGCTGCCCTGACGCAACTCGTTCGCATGACGGGCTTCCCGATCACCAATACGCTGATGGGTCTTGGCGCCTACCCCGCCTCGGACCCTCAGTTCCTGGGCATGCTGGGCATGCACGGCACCTATGAGGCGAACCTCGCCATGCACGGCTGCGACGTGCTGCTGGCCATCGGTGCACGGTTCGACGACCGGGTGACCGGGCGGCTCAATGCGTTCAGCCAAGGGTCGAAGAAGATCCATGCCGACATCGACCCCTCGTCGATCAACAAGAACGTGCCGGTCGACGTTGCCATCGTCGGAGATGCCGGAAGGACCCTGCAGGCGCTGCTCGCTGCCTGGCAGGCGGACCCAACCCAATCCGACCGGCAGGCGCTGACCACATGGTGGCGCCAGATCGATGCCTGGCGCGCCAAGGACAGCCTGAAGTTCACGCAGGACATGAAAGCCGGTGCGGTCATCAAGCCGCAATATGCGATCCGACGCCTCTATGAACTGACGCGCTCCGTGCAGAAGGACATCTTCATCACCACCGAGGTCGGCCAGCACCAGATGTGGGCGGCGCAGCACTTCCGCTTTGAGCAGCCGAACCATTGGATGACGAGTGGCGGTCTCGGCACCATGGGCTATGGCCTGCCGGCAGCTATGGGCGTGCAGATTGCATATCCCGAGGCGCTGGTGATCGACATTGCCGGTGAGGCCAGCGTGCTGATGAACATCCAGGAGATGGGCACACTCGCCCAATATCGCCTGCCGGTGAAAGTATTCATCCTGAACAACCAGTACATGGGCATGGTACGCCAGTGGCAGGAACTGCTGCATGGCGGGCGCTATTCCGAAAGCTACAGCGCGGCGCTGCCGGATTTTGTCAAACTGGCGGACAGCTTCCACGCGGTCGGTCTCCGGGCCGAGAGCGTCGATCAACTCGACGACGTGATCCGCGAAATGCTGGCAACCGACTGTGCGGTCATCGCCGATATCGCTGTGGATCCGAAGGAGAACTGCTTCCCGATGATTCCTTCGGGTGCCGCACATAACGAGATGATCCTCGGCGCCGAGCACGAAGGCGAAGCCGCCGGCATCACCGACGAAGGACTGGTTCTGGTCTAACCCGCCGCCTCCGTCATGGCCGGACTGAACCAGGCGATGACGGCAGGGGCATGGAGCCGTCATGCCTGACACAACGCTGCGCAGCGCAACCATATCGGTCCTGGTCGAGAACGAACCCGGCATCCTCGCCCGCGTCGTCGGTCTATTTTCCGGCCGGGGCTACAACATCGACAGCCTGACCGTCGCGGCAGTGGAGAGCGGCGGCGCACGCTCGCGCATCAACATCGTCACGTCAGGTACTGAAATGGTGATCGGGCAAATCAAAGCGCAACTCGATCGCCTGGTGCCGGTGCATCGCGTCGCCGACCTTTCTCTCGAAGGCCCGCACATCGCGCGCGAGATGGCGCTGATCAAGGTCGCCGGCGTCGGCGAAAAGCGCGTGGAAGCGCTACGCATTGCCGATGCATTCCGCGCCCGGGTGATCGACGCAACGCATGAGAGTTTCGTGTTCGAACTCACCGGGGGTACTGACAAGCTTGATGCGTTCATTGACCTGATGCGCCATCTCGGGCTGGCCGAGGTGTCCCGCACCGGCGTGGCCGCGATAGCGCGCGGCGTGCGAACGATCTAGGTTTCGAGCACAGAGACAGCAGGAGCTAGCAATGCGCGTCTACTACGACCGTGATGCCGATGTGAACCTTATCAAGGGCAAGCGCGTTGCCATTATCGGCTATGGCAGCCAGGGCCACGCCCACGCCAACAATCTGAAGGACAGTGGCGTGAAGGACATCGCCGTGGGGCTGCGGCCAAACTCCGGCGGCGTGGCCAAGGCGGAGGCCGCCGGCCTGAAGGTGATGGATCCGGCTGACTGTGCGAAATCGGCCGATGTGGTGATGGTGCTGACGCCGGACGAAGGCCAGGGCGACCTCTATCGCGAGAAACTTGGCCCGAACATGAAAAAGGGAGCGGCGCTCGCATTCGCGCACGGACTGAACGTGCATTTCAATCTGATCGATCCGCGCCCCGATATCGACGTCTTCATGATCGCACCGAAAGGCCCCGGCCACACGGTGCGCAGCGAATATCAGCGCGGCGGTGGCGTGCCGTGTTTGGTCGCCGTGTCACAGAACCCATCGGGCAATGCGATGGAAGTGGCCTTGTCTTATGCCAGCGCGATCGGCGGCGGCCGCGCCGGCATCATCGAGACGACATTCAAGGAGGAATGCGAGACCGACCTGTTCGGCGAGCAGACCGTGCTGTGCGGCGGCCTGGTCGAACTGATGAAGGCCGGCTACGAAACGCTGGTGGAAGCGGGCTACGCGCCGGAAATGGCGTATTTCGAGTGCGTGCACGAAGTGAAGCTGATCGTCGACCTGGTGTATGAGGGTGGCATCGCCAACATGAACTATTCGGTCAGCAACACCGCCGAGTACGGCGAGTACATGTCAGGACCGCGCATCGTGAACGACGCCACCAAGGCAGAGATGAAGCGCGTACTGACGGACATCCAGTCGGGGAAATTCGCGCGGGATTGGATGCTGGAGAATAGAGTGAACCAGACCAGCTTCAAGGCAATGCGCCGCCGCCTGGCCGAGCACCCGATCGAGCAGGTGGGCGAGAAGCTGCGTGCGATGATGCCATGGATCGCCAAGAACGCGTTGGTAGACCGATCGCGCAACTGAGCCGCCTGAATGCTGCGGGCATTCGAATACCGAGACGGAAAACTCTGCCGCACGACAGAGCGGCTGTCACAGGCGCAGTGGATCGATCTGGCGGAGCCAGCGCCGGATGAGGTCGAGATGGTTTCGCGTGCGACCAGCCTCGCCGTCCCGACGGAGCCGGAAATCAATGAGATCGAGAGCTCCAGCCGGCTCGCCACGCGCAATGGTGCTCTTTATCTCAGTATGCCGCTGGTCAGCCGCCCTGAGACCGAGCCGCGCTCGATCTCAATAGGCTTCGTTGTCACGCCTGAGCGCTTGATCACGATCCGTTTTGCACCCAGTCGGCTGTTCGATCGTTTTACAGAGCAACCCAATTTTGCTGGGCACAGTGGCCCTCATGTCCTGGTCGGACTGCTGGAGGCAATCGTCGACCGGCAAGCTGACGCACTGGAGCAGGTGAAGACGGAGCTAGAGGCGATCTCCCATCGCATCTTCTGCCCCGACATGGCCGCGGCGAGCGGACGCAAGCGTGAGGACGCCATGCTGCGTGCGACACTGGTCGCACTCGGCCGTGTTGGCGACCTCGTCTCGCATGTACGCGAGAGCCAGGTCAGCGCGGCCCGCATCGTGCCTTACGTCGAGGCCGTGGCCGCCGACTGGCTGCCCAAGGAACTGCGCCCCAGATTCCGCACGCTGCGCCGCGACATCGACTCGCTGAATGACTTCGACACGCACCTGAACGACAAGCTGCAGTTCCTGCTGGATGCCACATTGGGGTTCATCAACATTGCACAGAACAACGTGATGAAAGTGCTGACCGTCGTCTCGGTCGCCGGCGTTCCTCCCGTCCTGATCGCTGGTATCTACGGCATGAATTTCAAGCTGATGCCGGAACTGGAATGGGCCTGGGGTTATCCCTACAGCCTGGCGCTGATCGCAGTGAGTACGATCATCCCACTCATCATATTCCGCCTGCGCGGCTGGCTCTGAGGGAGCGATTGGGATGCAACGGATCGAGGTTCGCGAGGCCGACATCACCCGGCTGGCAGTCGATGCCATTGTCAATGCGGCCAACCAGTCGTTGTTGGGTGGCGGCGGCGTGGACGGCGCGATCCACCGCGCCGCCGGTCCGGAACTACTGGAGGAGTGTCGCACCTTGGGCGGCTGTCCGACCGGACAGGCGAAGATCACCAAGGGCTACCGTTTGGCTGCGAACTTCGTGATCCACGCCGTCGGTCCACGGTATCGCGACGGAACGCGCGGCGAGCCGGAACTGCTGGCAAGCTGCTACACCGAAAGCCTGAAGCTGGCGGTGGCGCACGGCGTACGCTCGATCGCATTTCCTGCCATCAGTTGCGGGATTTATGGTTACCCGATCCCCGATGCGGCACGGATCGCGGTCGACACGGTCTCGGACTTCCTGGCCAGCGAGCGATCAATCGAACGCGTCATCCTGGCTTGCTTCGGGCGCGAAGTACTGAGCGCCTACCAAGAAGCATTGCGGGACAGCTAAGATCCCCCCTCCCCTCGCGGGAGGGGGTTAGGGGGAGGGGCGCTCAATAGATCGTCGCCTTCAGCCGCTCCGGGTACGCCGCGTCATACTCAGGCCCTCCAACCTGTCCACGCGTAATGTCCGCCAGGATCGTGCCGCTGCTTGGCAGGCTTCGCCGCTCGATGTGCTTCGCCGGGTTCCAAAGATCCGACCGCACCAGCGCCTTCGGGCACTGGAAGTACACCCGCTCGACATGCACCACGATCACCGACCGTGGCAGCTTGCCCTGTGCCGGGAACCGCTCCAGCACCGCCGGGTCCACCGAAATCTCCGCCCGCCCGTTCACCCGCAGCGTTTCGCCGACACCCGGGATGAGAAACAGCAGCGCAATCCGCGGATCGGCAACCAGGTTGTTCAGGCTGTCGGCGCGGTTGTTGCCGCGTCGGTCGGGGATCAGCAGGGTTCTCTCGTCCGCCACGACGACGAAGCCAGGCGGGTCGCCGCGCGGCGACACGTCGAGGCCGTCCGGACCACTTGTCGCCATGACCATGAATGGCGAAGCCTCGATCATCGCGCGATAATGCGGATGAACGTAGTCAATCTCCTTGGCGATCGCCGCACCAGACGGTTCGCCATAGAGTTCCCGCAGCGCCGTCGCATCCGTCAGCAGAGTGCCATCCATTGTCGCCTCGATCCACC
Organism: Pseudomonadota bacterium; assembly: GCA_046732975.1. Classification (GTDB taxonomy): domain Bacteria; phylum Pseudomonadota; class Alphaproteobacteria; order Acetobacterales; family Acetobacteraceae; genus JAMXLO01. The sequence goes on along the minus strand of JBKPOG010000307.1, from coordinate 2,863 downwards.
ATACCCGTCGCCATCGTCACCGGCTTTCTCGGCAGTGGCAAGACCACGCTGATCTCCCGCATCCTGCGTAATCCGGCATTCGCCCGCACCGCCGTCATCGTCAACGAGTTCGGCGAAATCGGCCTAGACCACGAACTGATCGCCAGCAGCGACGAGACGTTGCTCGCACTGACCACCGGCTGCCTGTGCTGTGCCGTGCGCAGCGATCTCGTCGCCACTTTGCTCGATCTGCAGCGCCGGCGCGAGGCCGGGGAAATTGCCTACGACCGGGTGCTGATCGAAACCTCCGGCCTCGCCGATCCGGCACCCATCCTGCACGCGCTGATGACGGACCGCGACCTCGCCCAGCTTCACGTGATCGACGGCATCGTCACCATCGTCGATGCGCTGCACGGCGAGGCGACGCTGCAGCGCCATGCGGAAGCGCGTCGGCAGGTCGCACTCGCCGACACGCTGTTGCTTAGCAAGACGGACATTTCCGAAGCAGGCGACGCCTTGCTGCAACGGCTCGCCGCGCTCAACGCCAGCGCTGTGTTGGGCACGACGCAGGATGCGGCGCCGAGCACACTGTTTGCCGGCACTATGGTCGCGTCGCGATTCGCCGACCTGCCGGCACCGATTGTGCGCAACCCCTTCGCCATCGCGGACCACAGCGACAACGTCGAGACCTTCGCACTGCGGCGCGATCGCCCCATTCCCGCGCTCGCCCTGACCCTGCTGCTCGAAGCGCTGGCCGAGCATTGCGGCGCGCGCCTGCTGCGCCTGAAAGGGCTGGTGCACATCGAGGAAATGCCCGACCAACCAGCGATGATCCATGGCGTGCAGCACGTCGTCTTACCGCCCGTATTCTTGGAACGATGGCCGTCCGACGATCAGACCACGCGCATCGTCTTCATCACGCAGGGTGTGCCGCGGCACTTTCCGGCTCGGCTGCTGGAGGTGATCGAACAGGAAGTACGCGACGAGTTGCCGAACCATCCTCCCCCTCCCCTTGCGGCAGGGGGTAGCGGAAGGGGGCAGGAGTAGAGCGCTACTTCAGCTCGACACCTATGGGCAGATCTGCTTCCTGCGTCTCGACCACCTGGCCGCGCCAACCAGCAATCCCGGCGTGCGTCGCGCCATGTGGCCACGCTCGATCAGCAGGAGGTGATGGCAGCATCGATGGACGGCGATCCGCAGAACATGTTCACCGGACTCGGCTTCCTTCCTACGCACTGGCAAGCCGGAAGTGGACGATGCCGGCATGGAATTGGTGGGCACTAAGCATACGCCCGATCAGGTCAAGGCGATGCTCGACAGGGCCGGCTACAACGGTGAACGCATCGTGTTGTTGCATGCGACCGACGCTTGGCGGCTATCGGCAAAGTGCGGCCTGGCGCAACAACGTGACGGGCATCCTGAAGGGCCCGTCGGTGGTGTTCTGGAACGTGAGCAAGACATGAAACGACGTAGTCTTCTTTTTGGTGCCGCGGCCGCGACGCTGGCGCGTCCCGCGATCGGCGGTTCGACCAGCACTTTGAATTTTGTGCCGCAGGCCGCGCTGTCGAGCATCGATCCGGTCTGGACCAGCGCCATGACGGTGCGCAATTTCGGCATGATGGTGTTCGAGACGCTGTACGGCCGCGATGCAGCGATGAACCCGAAGCCGCAGATGCTCGCGGGCGAAGTGATCGAGGACGACGGCAAACGCCGCACCATGACGCTGCGGGATGGGCTGCGCTTCCATGATGGCGAACCGGTGCTGGCGCTCGACTGCGTGGCCTCGTTGCGGCGCTGGATGAAGCGCGATCCGGTCGGCGCCACCATCGAAGTGCGTGTCGATGCGTTGGAAGCACCCGATGATCGCACCATCGTCTGGCGGCTCAGCAAGCCGTTCCCGCATCTGCCCAAGGCTCTGTCAAAGTTCCAAACCGCCGCGGTGATCATGCCGGCGCGCATTGCCGCAACTGACCCGTTCAAGCAGATCCCCGAGGCAATCGGCTGCGGCCTCTTTCGCTTCCTGGCCAGTGAACAGGTGATTGGCAGCTTCGCCTCGTTCGCAAAGAACGAGCGCTACGTGCCGCGCGACGAGCCGCCAAGCTTTACCGCCGGCGGCCATCGGGTACGCCTCGACCGGATCGAGTGGCACATGATTCCGGATGCCAGTACAGCCGCCAATGCGCTGATCACTGGCGAGATCGACTGGATCGAGATGCCGGTACCGGACCTGCTGCCGATGATGCGCCGCGCCGGCGCGGTGACCGAACGGCTGGACGATTGGGGCTTTATCAGCCAGCTGCGCCCCAACCACCTGATCGCGCCGACCAGCAACGTCGGCGTCCGGCGCGCCATGATGGCGGCGATCAGCCAGCGCGACGTGATGGAGGCGCTGATGGGTGACGATCCCGATGGCTGGATGGTCCCTGTTGGCTACCTGATCACCCGCAAGCCGGAAGTGGACCAGGCGGGCATCGAGAACGTCAGCAAGCCACACAGCGTCGATCAGGTGAAGGCGATGCTGGACAAAGCCGGCTACAACGGCGAACGGCTTGTGCTGCTGCACACCACCGATCAGCCGTTCCACGCTGCGTCATCGACAGTGGTGGCCGACGCGCTGACGCGGGTTGGCATGCATATCGATGATCAGGCGATGGACTGGGGCACCACGCTGCAGCGGCGCGGCAGCAAGGCGGAACTGAATAAGGGCGGCTGGTCGATATTCACGTCTGTGACGCCGGTGCCGGAATCGCGGGATCCGCTGCTCGCTTCACTGATTCGCAGCAATGGCAAGGACGCCTGGTTCGGGTGGCCCACCGATCCGAAGATTGAGGCGCTCTACACGGCTTGGCTGGATGCCCAGGATCCTGCGGAGCAGACGCGGCTT
>JBKPOG010000306.1:0-6613 GCA_046732975.1 Pseudomonadota bacterium | reverse complement strand
GATTGGGGTGATGGCGTCGGGCGGATTGAGCCACTTCGCAGTGGACGAAGCATTCGACCGATCGCTGATCGAGGCGTTGCGGCAGAAGGATCTGCGGTTCTTTCGCAGCGCGCCCCTCACCAAGCTGATGTCGGGCAGTTCGGAAATGCGCAATTGGATCTGCGTCGCCGGCACGCTTGGCGCATTGCAGATGCAGTGGGTGAGCTATGTGCCCGGCTATCGCACACCGGCGCTCAGCGGTACGGGGCTTTGCTTCGCGAGCTTTGGGTAGTGTGCGGTCGCTACGCCTCGTTCCTGCCCGCCGAATCGCTGCGGGTGATGTTCGACACCGTGAATGCGACGCCGAATTGGGAGCCGACCTGGAACATGGCACCGACGCGCGATGCGCCGGTGGTGCGACTGCATCCCGAAACGAGAGCGCGGCATCTCGACCTGCTGCGCTGGGGCTTGGTGCCGCACTGGGCGAAGGAGCTGAAGTCAGTGCGCCAGCCGATCAATGCGCGCGCCGAGACGCTCGCCACCTCGTCAATGTTCCGCGACGCGCTGGAACGACGGCGCTGCCTGGTGCCGGCGGACGTGTTCTATGAATGGCAGGCAGTCGACGGCGCCAAGCTGCCGTTTGCCGTAGCACGTGCCGATGGCGATCCGATGGTATTCGCCGGGTTGTGGGAGGGCTGGCGCGGCACGGACGGCACGGTGATACGCAGCTTCACCATCGTGACGACCACTGCCAACACGCTACTGCGGCCGATCCATGAACGGATGCCGGTGATTCTGGAGCGAACGGCTTGGCCAGTATGGCTGGGCGAGGAAGAGGGTGATCCCACCGCGGTGCTTCAGCCCTCGGCAGCGGAACTGCGCGTCTGGCGCATTAGCACCGCGGTCAACAGCGTACGCAATGATAATGCGGCTCTGCTGGAAGCAGTGTGATTTACGTTGGCACTACTCTTGCGGCAGCAGCCGTCGGACAATGGCGATAAGCTCCGCCAGCTTGAACGGCTTCCGCAGAAACGCCTGAAATTCATACTCAGCAGCTCTACGCACCGCGTCCTCATCCAGTGAACTCATGAATACCACCGGGATAGATCGGTAATCCCCCTCCCGCATCGCGTGCAGCATGCCCGGGCCGTTCAGCACGGGCATCATATAGTCGAGCAGCACCAGACCGGGCCGTGGGTCCTCTGCCAAGCGTTGCAAGCCCTGCCGTCCATTCGTGGCGGAGACGACACGATACCCTTCTTCCTGGAGTACAAATTCCAAGAGTTCCGGAACACCGAATTCGTCATCGACGACGAGGACGGTGTGCATCAGCCCGGCTCACGGTTCTGGCGCCGACGCACAGGCGAGTTGGCAGGGCTCGCAGCGATCCGAATGTCAGGCGCGTTCTCGGCGATATCGCCATCCGCCAGTGCTTCAAGAACTTCGATGCCATGATCGGTGATCTCGAACTCGCGCAGCCTGCGGTCGAAGTTGCTGCCGCGCAGCTTGAGAACTGATATCAGCCGATGCAGCCGCGCACGGGCCTCGACAAAGCGCAGCAGGATCAGGTTATCGACGATGGCGGAGATGCCCTCGATCGGCAGCGTCACCGTGGGTCCGACGAAATTGGCCGATTCGGCGCTGAGCAACATGGTGACGCCTCGCGCCCGGCATTCATTGCTGATGGCGGCAAAGAAGCGGCTGACCCGATCTGGCGGACCAGCGGCTTCCACCAAGCCGTCAAGCCCATCGACGGCGAGTCGCTTCACGTTGCGGCGGGTAATAGCATCGAGAAGCTGGTTGCCGATGTCGTCGAGTATCTGCTCGGTCGGCGAATGCCAGATGAGTTCGACATGGCCGGCATCGACCTGTCCGCCGAGATCGAGGCCCAGCGCGCGCGCATTGGCAATCAGCAGTCGGGGTGTCTCGAAAAAGCCGAACATCAGGCCCGGTTCGGCCTCGCTGGCGCACGACAGAAAATGCAGGGCAAGCGAGGTCTTGCCGGAGCCCGAAGGTCCAACGACGATCGTTGTCGACGCTGCGGGCAGTCCGCCGTGCAGCACGCCGTCCATGCGCTCGATACCGATGGACAGACGAGAGGTCGGCACATCGCTTTCCGGCGTCAGCGGCAGGAGCGCCTCGAGCCGAGGATAGACCCGAATTCCCTCGCCCGTGATGCGAAAGGCATGACGGCCGCGCAAGAAGGACTTGCCCCGGAACTTCAACACCTCGAGTTCGCGCAGGCGCCAGCCGAGATGGCGCACGTCGTCCAGCACCAGCAGGCCGTCGACCATGGTGTATTCGGGGCGGTGGTCGCGACGAGCATCGCCGGTCAGCAGCAACACGACACAGCCTTGCAAGGCGGCGAACACCTGCAATTCGTGGACGAATTTGCGCAGGCTGATGTCGGACGGTTTCCCGTCGGAGACGGCCAGCCACCCATCGAGCACAAGCAGGCTGACCTGTTGGCGCAGCACTTCACGGCGCAGCAGGTTGATCAGCCCCGCGAGCCCCTGTTCTTCCAGCTCCCGGAAGGCGCTGACATAGCGTAGCGATTCCGGGATCACTCTGGTATCGAGAAAGCGCAGCGATGCGAGGTGCTGAAGCAGCCGATCGTGGCTTTCCGCTAGCACTGTACTATAGAGCGCGCGACCACCACGGCTCGCGTGATAGAAGCAGATCTGGTTGGCCAGGATTGTTTTGCCCGCGCCAGGCGAGCCCTGAACAATGTAGACGCCGCCCGACAGGAACCCGCCTCCGAGCACCACGTCGAGGCCCGGCACTCCCGTCGGCGAATCGGCGAGGCGACGGGGATCGCTTGCGTCCTGAGTCATGCCTGCGCCCCTCCTGTGCCGCTGCGTGGCAGGTGAACAGTGAATGCCGAGCCTTCGCCGGCCACGCTCGCAACGTCGATCGAACCCTCCATCGCCTCGACCAGCTGGCGCACAACCCACAACCCGATACCGAAGCCGGCGCGGCGCTCACTGCCCAGCGCGACTTGCTCGAACGGCGCGAAGATGCGCTGCTGGTGCTCGTCTTTGATCCCCGGTCCCTGATCTCGGACCACCAAACGCACCCTGGTGTGGTCGGTTGCCAGCGAAACCTCCACTGGCGCGCCAGCGCCATACTTGAGCGCGTTGGACAACAGATTTTCAGTGACCTGTTCCAGCGCCACGCGATCCCAAGAGCCGGTGATGCCCTCCTCGACAGCAGCCTGCAGCGGGCATCCCGCGCGCGTCGCCGCGGGGCGGTAGGTCTCGATCAGCTCAAGCACCAGCGCGGACAGATTCATCGGTGCCGGGGAGAGGCGCAGGTGGCCGGCGGCAAGTCGCGTGGTTTCCAACATGGTTGTCGCGCGGCGAATGTAGCTTTCCACTGCGAGCTGAAGACGCGCCAGCCGCTCGACCAGCCGGTGGCTGGCGCCTTCGTTGCGGGCGAGGGTCTGGAGCAATTCGACCTGACCACGAATTGGGGTCATCGGGTTGCGCAGTTCGTGCGCGACGAGAGCGATGAAGGCATCGCGTGCCTGGACGGCAGTCTCCAATTGCTCAATCCGCGACTGCAATTCGAGGTCGGAACCCTGCTCCCCCGCAGCGCTGGGGTGGCGCGGCTTCCTGGCTGGCGACTGCGACGTGTTGGCTTTGCTAGCGGGCACGTGGGCGCTTCCCCGTCGACAAAGGGGCCGCATCTAGCACGCGACTATAGTGACCGATAGAGCAGGTCATGCAGCACAGAATGACCGTACAAGTTCGTAACGTGATCACTTAGTCTCGTTGTGGCCCAAGAGCGACGCAGTACGGCATAGCTGCACCAACTGGTGTCGCCATGAGTGTCGGATCAGGCCGCCATGCGCATCGGCTGGCGCACGAGGTCAGCGGCCTTCTCGCCGATCATGATCGTCGCGGCATTGGTGTTGCCCGAGATCACCGTGGGCATTATCGATGCGTCGACCACACGTAGCCCTTCCACGCCGTAGACGCGCAGTTCGGGATCGACCACCGCCATCGGATCGATCCCCATCTTGCAGGTGCTGGTTGGGTGAAACACCGTGCCGCCGGTATTCCTCGCATGATCCAACAACTGCTCATCCGTGCTCACCGATGCGCCCGGCTGGTATTCCTCGGCGATGAAGCGCAGCATTGGCCGCGTGGCGAGAATGCGACGGCCCACCTTCAAGCCATCCACAATGGCGCGGCGATCGGTTTCTGTGGCGAGGTAGTTCGGATGCATCGCCGGCGGATCGGCCGGGTTGGCCGATTTCAACCTGATCTCGCCGCGACTTTCCGGCCGAAGCTGATAGACCGTCAGCCCGAAGCCGGACCACGGATGCAGCCCATCCTGCAGTCGGTCAGAACTGAACGGCGCGACCGAGATCTTCACATCTGGCGTCGCCAGCCCCTCACGCGTGCGCACGAACAACGCGGCGGGACCGGCGGCCATGGTCAGCGGACCTGTTTTGAACAGGTAGTACTGCAGGCCGACCTGCAGCTTCCTGAAATTGCTCTGCATCACGTCGTTGACGGTGATTGGCAGCGGGCACTTCAGCTTGATTGGCGCCGAGTAGTGGTCCTGCAGCGACTGACCCACACCGGGCAAATGATGCGTAACCGGAATGCCGAACTGCGCCAACTGCTCCTGCGGTCCAACGCCTGACAGCAACAGCAGCTGTGGCGAATTGACGGCCCCGCCGCACAGGATCACTTCGCGCCTGGCGCGCACGGGGCGCGGCTCGCCGTACTCGCGGAAGCTCACGCCGACCGCACGCTTGCCCTCGAACAGCACCTTCTCTGCCAACGCGCCAGTGATGATGCGCAGGTTGGACCGGTTGCGCACCGGATGCAGATAACCCACGGCCGTCGAGCATCGCTTGCCGTTGCGAGTGGTCGTCTGGTGATAGCCGACCCCGTCCTGCCGCGCGCCATTGAAGTCGTCATTGCGCGGATAGCCGAGTTGCATGGCACCTTCGATGAACGCCTCGCAGATCGGATGGTGCTCCGAGGTGTCCGACACGCAGAGCGGCCCACCGGTGCTGTGGAACTCATCGGACCCACGGGTCTGATGCTGTGCGCGCTTGAAATACGGCAGCACATCCGAGGATGACCAACCCGAGCAGCCAAGCTGCCGCCAGAGATCGAAGTCCTCATGCTGGCCGCGGATGTAGACCATACCGTTGATCGAAGACGAGCCGCCGAGCACCTTGCCTCGCGGCCAGAATATGCTCCGGCCATTCGCGCCGGGATCCGGCTCGGCCTGGTAGCACCAGTTTACCGACGCATCCGCGAATGTCTTGCCGTAGCCCAGCGGGATATGGATCCAGCGGTTGCGGTCCTCACCGCCTGCCTCGAGCAGCACGACCTGCGTCGCCGGGTTCTCAGACAGCCGCGCCGCCATCACGCAACCGGCGGAGCCGGCACCCACGATTACAAAATCGGCCTCGAGAGCCTCGGTTGCCGGCATGCACCCCTCCCAGCTGTCGTTGTGCGGGAGCGTAGCGACGAAGCAATCCGCACGAAAGTCGCTCGCGCCAGTGCACCCACGCCCCGTCGCCCTGTGAAATGGTTCACGGAAGCACTTCAGCGCGCTCCGGGCACCTGCCCGGCATTCTCCGTCGCGTCAGCAAAACGCTGAAGCGAATGGAGCAGGCCATGAAAAAGACCCTCACCGCGATCGCCCTGGTTCTGGGTCTCGGCCTGTCCAGCGCTCCGAGTTTTGCCGCCACCGGTTACGTCGTGAACGGCCACGCCGCCTCCCCCGCCGAAGCGCAGGCGCTGGCTTCCGACGGCGTCCACCAGGGCAACTGGGTGGTCAACGGTTATGGCGTCGCGCCGGCGGACCACGCCTCATTCGAGACCCCGGCGCCAGCCGAGACCGCGAGCAGCGGCAAGAAATGCTACTACGTCCTAGACGTGCTGCTCTGCGACTAACGCGTCAGTTGGCGGGGTGAAGATCACCCCGCCGCTCGCATCTCCGGCTCGGTGCGGAATGCGGGCATGATCTCCTTGGCGAAGCGCCGCAGGTTCTCGCGTGACGTGCCGCCGCCGTTCAGCAGAATATACTCAACCCCCATATCGCGCAGCGTCTCGAGCTTGCCTGCGATCTCATCCGGATTGCCATACAGCGCGCTCTCTTCGCTCGCGGCACGCGTATCGGAGAACGCCATGATGCTGGCTGTGTTGTTACCGTCCGGTCGCTGCGAGATGGTATGCAGCCGTCGCTGCGCGGCAAGGCGACGGTCGAGCGCCGCCTCCTTCTCCGCGTTGTTGCGCGCGACGTAGAAGGCGCGTGCCACGCCGACGCGAGCCGGATCGAACGCAAACCCGTTCGCCTCGATTGCCTCACGATAGGTGGCGAAGCGTTTGCCGGTCTCCTCCAGCGACGCGAACTGGTCGAGCAGCAGGCTATGTCCCCGCCGCGCCACCCGCTGGATTGATTCGGGATGCCCCGCTCCCTGCCAGAACGGCGGGTGCGGCTTCTGGATGGTCGGCGGCTCGACGATGATGTCGTCAAACTGCCAATACTGCCCGTGGAAGCTGAAGCGCTCGTTGGAAGTCCACGCCTTGGTGATGATGTCGACCGCTTCCTCGAAGCGAGGCTCGGCTTCCTCCATCGGGATACGGAAACCAACGAACTCGTT
>JBKPOG010000305.1:0-28624 GCA_046732975.1 Pseudomonadota bacterium | reverse complement strand
TGGCTGACCAGTGCGAGCATTGTTCCCAGCGTCAGGACGAAGCCGATCTGCACCTGCGTCCACTTATGGGTTGTCAAATACACCGCGACGAACGGCCCGAACCCAGTCTGAACGTCGGCAACAAAAAAGTTCAGAAGATCGAGTGCCCGCGGGTTTCGCGGCGAAGAGGAACCATCGCGCGGCATAGATTACTGTGGGGCTGATTCGGGCTCGGGTGGTGCAGGCGCAGCGGGAGACGAGACCACAACGGGTGCTGGCTTTGCGATGTCCTTGTACTCGGGCGCCGCCTTGATCTGGTCTGGTGTCAAAGTCAGGCTGATGGCACGCTTGGGATCAGCCGGCACAAAATGCAGCGCACCCCACTCGACGGCTATCTTGCGATTGCCGACTCCCATGAAGCCGCCGAAGTCGATCACCGCGGCCTGCGGCTGACCTTGCTCATCAACCAGCACATCGATCAGATGGCCGATCTCCTTGCCTTCGGTATCCGTCACCGCGTGACCTAGAATTGGCACCGCCTGCTCAGGTGGAACGCGCTGGACTTCACTTGCCATCGGCGCGGCGGCTGTCAGCAACAGAGCGAAAACAGCCTGTTTGCGCCCTGCAAACATCACCGCAGCTTTGGGATGGCGGCCCTTACGATCAAGCACCGGCCTGGGCACCCCTCTTCAAGGTCCGTTGCGCACGCGCCAAAGTCACTGCCTTGAACGATGCCAATACGATGCCTCCGGCGATCATGGCGATTCCGATACCATGATACAGGTAGAACCGCTCTCCCAGAAGAATTACTGCCAGGATGCTGCCGAAAACCGGCATCAGGTGCCATGACTGTCCCGCGAGCGTTGCGCCGATCAGTTCGATGCCGCGGTTGAAGAACAGATAGGCGATGAAAGAGGGGAACACCGCGATATAGGCCAGCGCGAGCCAGGCTGAGGGCGTGCTGACGATCCTTGCCCCTTGCGCGACCTCCCACAGATAGAACGGCAGGATCATCAGCGAACCGATGCCCATCGTCGCCACCAGGAAACTCATCGGGTGCACCGTCGGCCGACGGCGAAACAGCGCCGCGTAGATGCCGTAGATCAGCATCGCGGCCAGGATCCACACGTCGCCAGGATTGACCTGTAGGTGGAGCAGGTCGGCGAGAGAACCATGCGCCGCGATGACCCCGACGCCAACCAGCGACAGCAGCACGCCTCCGGCTTGCCGCAGGGTCGGCAATTCGCCGAACAGCGCAAACGCCCAGATGATGATGATAAGTGGACCGGCGGACTGCAGAAGCAGGACGTTGAGCGCGGTCGTGCTGGTGAGCCCGATATAGGACATCGTGTTATAGGTCGCGATGCCCGTGGCGGACAGCAGCAGCATCATGCGCCAGTGACGTCGCAGGATCGGCAGATCATCACGCAGGTGGGGCCAAGCGAAGCCGATAGCGACGAGAAAGGCGCCGGTCCAACGCCAGTAAGCCAGCGCGATCGGCGGCACCGCGCCGACCATGCCACGACCGAGCACGATATTGCCCGCCCAGAACAAGTTTGCCAGGATCAGAAGTGGCCAGGCAGAATTCCAGACCCGTCGCATGCGGCGCCCTACTATCCTGAATAACCGGCCCGTGGAACACGGTCCGGGCTGCGGCCGATCCGTGCAGAGCAAGTTCGGCGGTATCTCGAAGCGTCACCGGTCAGGTCATACGGACGGGCTCCCCGCGAGCCGGGACAGGAAGTCGTCCATGCGCGCAGCAGCCTGATCCGCCAGAGCGCTGGGGAACAGCGTGAAGCCATGAGCACCGCCGGGATAGATGGCGAGCTCCGCGGCATTCCCTGCTGCCAGCCAGCGCGCGTACATGAACAGTGTGTCGTCCAGCAGCGCATCGGCGGTGCCGACGGTGAACAACGCCGGCGGCATGTGATGCAGCGGTGCATACAATGGCGAGATGTCCGGCTGCCGGCGGTCAGTGACGGTGGGCAGAAATGCATTGACGAACTGCACGATGTCGATGGTGCGCAATACCAATCGCTCGTTGCCGAACAGCCGCTGACTCGGCGTCAGCGACAGATCGTAGGCGCCATACACCAGGTTGGCGCCGCTGAAGCCGGTGAAGCCATGGCGATCCCGCAAACGCAGCAGAGTGATGGCGGCGAGATGCCCGCCTGCTGACTCGCCACCGATGGTCAGCACATCCGCGCCGAACTCTGCCTTGGCGTTGCGCGCAAGCCAGAGCGCCGCGGCTTCGCAATCGTCGGGACCGGCTGGATACGGATGTTCCGGCGCGAGGCGATAGTCGACGCTGACCACGGCGAGGCCGGTGTTGTCGGCGATGCGCTCCAGCTTCGGATCCTGCATGTCAGCGCCGCCAAGTACCCAGCCGCCGCCGTGAATGTGCAGGTAGACGCCACGCGGCCGGTCCGGAGCGATGATGCGCAGCGGGATCGCATTGCCGTCGTTTCCCGGAACGCTGCGCGTCTGTGCCCGCGGCGACATCACCGGTGCAGGGAAGGGGCCGTCGCCCCGGCGGCGCGCCGCCCTTGAGGCCTCGGCACCGGTTACCCACCAGTCAGGCATCGGCGTGAGCAACTGCACCATGGTCTGGTTCAACTGGCGGGTCTCCGGCGCCGCGGCATCCGGCCGGAACAGTGCAGGGTCGAGTGGGTTGGTCATCCAGGTGGCTCCGCTTCACAATGGCAGGTCACTGCCGGACCTTACACAAGTCATGACCAGCATCGAGACGCGCACATCGTGGGTGGTCGCCTTCACCGCACTCGGCGTCATGTCAGTTACCTACGGTGCTCCATTCGTCGCCGTGGTGGCACTGAAGCCGATCGCCGCCGAACTGGGCAGCGAACGGACGGTGCCGGCGCTCGCCTACTCACTGGCCTGGCTGGGGGCCGCGTGGGGCGGCATTGCGATGGGGCGGGTCGCCGAGCGGATTGGAGTGAAGTGGACCGTTGCGTTCGGGGCGGTGATGATCGGCGTAGGGCTGGTGGTTTCGGCGGGTGACAGCACGTGGCGGCTGTGGGTCGGACACGGGCTGTTCATCGGGCTGTTGGGCAACGCCGGGATCAATGCGCCAGGCTATATCTATGTCAGCCGCTGGTTTGACCGCCGCCGCGGGACTGCTCTGGCGCTGATCTCCAGCGGCCAATATGTGGCGGGCGCGATCTGGCCACCCGTGTTCGAGCGCGGCATCGCGTTGTTCGGCTGGCACGACACGATGCTGGTGTTCGCTGCGGTGGTGGTGCTGGCAGTCGTGCCCGTGGCTTTGCTGATCCTGCGCGCGCCGCCCGAGGCTTCGCATGCGCCGCTTGCACGGGGAGAGAGGACCCCGCGCGTGCTGGGGTTGCCACCGAACCTTGTACTGGGTCTGCTGGCTGTGGCGTCCTTCATGTGCTGTGTGCCGATGGCGATGCCGCAAGGGCACTTGGTGGCATTGTGCAGCGACCGCGGCATCCCTGCTTCGCACGGGGCAATCATGCTGTCGGTGCTGCTTGGATGCGCTTTCGTCAGCCGGCAATTCTGGGGATGGCTGTCGGATCGCATCGGCGGGCTACGCACCGTACTATGCGGATCGCTTTGCCAGCTCGTGGCGATGCTGGGCTTCCTGTTTGTGCGTGGCGAGGCCGGGCTGTTCGTCGTCGCGACCTTCTTCGGTCTGGGTTTCAGCGGAATGATTCCGGCGTATGTGCTGGCGGTCCGCGAGCTTTTTCCTCCTTCGGACGCGGCGTGGCGGGTACCGACGTTGCTGCTGTTCAGCGGCTCGGGGATGGCGGCTGGCGGGTGGCTCGCCGGATTGCTTTACGACCAGTTTGGCTTCTACGAGGCTGCGTTCCTGGCTGGGTTGGTGTTCAATCTTGCCAATCTGCTGCTGGTCGGTGCGCTGGTCGTGCGCTGGCAAAGGCGGCCACAGGCGGTCTGGGCGTAGACCCCTCACAGGAATCGTGAAGACAACCAGGCTGCGGCGCGGTCGTTTCAGGTGCGACGGCGAAGGCTCGTCATCGCGCAAGGAGAGGTTCTATGGCGGAGCAGCATCATACCGGTAATCCGGGCAATTTTGCCGAGGACCGGGAGAAAGCGTCCCGCGCCGGCCATATTGGTGGGCAGCGCAGCTCGGGCAATTTTGCCCACAATCGCGAACGCGCAGCAGAGGCAGGCCGCAAGGGCGGCGAGCGTAGTCGTGGTGGCGGTGGCGCTGGACACAATCCTGGGAATTTCGCCCAAGATCGCGAGCGTGCCGCAGAAGCAGGTCGCAAAGGCGGCCGGCACTGATGGCCACTGACAAGCATGAGGGTGAGGTCGAACAGCGGATAAACTCCGCTCGAGACAGCCTGCCTGGTCGGCGCAACGGTTTGCCGGAGGGTGCACTCAATCGCCCGCCGGTGGAGCGACAGGGGGATGAGAACCGAGATCCTCCACCTAATGCGCCGATCATACCTGATTGATGAGGGAGCCGATTATGGCGGATGTGGCCGACGAGATGCATAACGTGCCGATTGAATCACTGCACGAAGTCAGAGCGCGATTCGCCAACGCAGACGCGATGGACAAGGCGGTGGCCGCCTTGGAAATGGCTGGTTTCGACCGTGCCGATCTTAGCTTGCCAATGGCAGCGCCGTCCCTCGCAGAGGACACCCCTGACGCGGGGGCCAGACCGGCGGACACCGAGGAAGACGCGAGACAAGCGCGCACATTGCATACCAGCGCCGCAGCCTCGCTCGCGGGTATGGCTGCCGCCGGGGTGGTTATTGCGAGCGGCGGTGCCGCGGCACCGGCGGTGGCTGCTGCTGCGGTGGGGGCAGGCCTGGCCGGTGGCGCCGCCTTTGGGCTGACCAGCACGGCAAACCGTGACGAGCAGGTGGAGCGGGATCAACAGGCGGCCGGGGGTGAGTTGATTTTGTCCGTGCACGCCAGGACCGCGGGGAAGCGTGAGCAGGCACAGGCGATCTTACGCGAGGCAGGTGGCACGGAGCTGGGCTCGTCTAACGAGGCGAGCGGGCCGGACTTAGATCGTCACGACGAGGCGGTGATCGAGAGCTTTCCGGCCAGCGATCCGCCTGCTGCGAGCGGAATAGTGGGACCTCGCTTGAAGGATCCTACTCACCCCGATCAAAACTGAGCAGGCCATCGAATGGTAACGCCCTAACGGGGCTGGCTGTTTATACTCGGGTGCAAATGACCCCGAGGTCTCATGCTACTGCGGCTGCTGGCTGATGATCTAACGGGAGCGTTGGACAGCGCAGCCAGGTTCGTATCGGCGGCAGCACCGATCTCAGTTACTTGGGAGGCGAGCGATGCTGCCGGTCCTCTGGCACTGGACAGCGGGACGCGTGACTTGGCGCCCGAACTTGTGGGGGCGCGGCTTGAGCCTTTCGTCCCGCTTCTGGCGGCTGGCGAGCTGGCATTCAAGAAGATCGACAGCCTGCTACGTGGCCATGTGGCGCTGGAGCTCGCGGCTTGCTTGGGCGCTTTCGATCATTGCGTCCTTGCGCCGGCCTTTCCGTTTCAAGGCCGAATCACCCGCGATGGGAGGCAACTGGTCGGCGATGGTGGCGTGTGGCGGGATACCGGGGTTGATCTGCAGGCAGAGCTGCGGCGACACGGCATTGCCGCGCGGGTGCGGGACGCAGAAACGGACGCGGATCTCGACAGGATTGTCGCTGAGGTGAGGCTATTGAAAGGCCGCGTATTGTGGTGCGGCACTGGTGGTCTTGCGGGCGCGCTCGCCGGCCATCGCCTGGTGCCGCGGCGAGCGCTGGTCCCGCCGCTAATGGCAGTGATCGGCAGCGATCACCCCGTCAGCCGGGCGCAGATTGCCACCCTTTCGAGTGCGCTCCGTGGCAGCGTGATTACCTGTCAACTGCCTGCCGGCATTGATCGGGGCGTCGCACGCAGCCGCATGGCTGACGAGTTCGTGGCCTTGCTGACGCGTGTCCCCCGGCCAGGCACGCTGTTCGTTTCGGGCGGTGAGACGCTGCGCGACCTGTGCATGGGTCTTGGGGTCACCCATCTTGAGGTGGATGGCGAACTCGAGCCGGGGGTGCCGACATCTCGGATGCGCGGCGGCAGTTGGGATGGTCAACGGTTGGTCTCGAAATCCGGTGCGTTCGGCGATAGCAACTTCCTGGCCAACCTGCTGGAGGAGATCGGATGAGCGAGCGAGCGTCGCGGCTGGCGATCACCATGGGCGATCCGGCCGGTGTTGGGCCGGAGATCATCGTCAAGGCATGCCGGCGACTGCTGCCCCGAGTTGAGGCAGGAGGATTGCACCTTCTGGTTATCGGTCATCGCTCGGCTTTGGAGGCGGCCCAGGCGCTGCTGCATGATAGCCTCAGCTTCGAAGCGAATGACGGAGCCCCGCTTGGCTTCTTGGCGGCGGGGAAGGAGGATGCGCCGGTCAGTTTCGGCATGCTGTCTCCCGAGGGAGGGCGGTTCGCCTATCTGGCGGTGGACCGTGCTGTGGAACTGGCGCTGGCGGGGCGGGTCGATGCCATCGTGACGGCGCCGCTGAACAAGGAGGCATTGAACCTGGCCGGGTATCACTATGCCGGCCACACCGACATGCTGGCGGCGCTGACGAAGACGCGCAGCTCGGTGATGCTTCTGGCCCACGGCGACATGCGCGTCGGGCACGTCACGACGCACGTGGCGCTGGCGGATGTGCCTCGGCTGCTGACGCCGGAACGGCTGCGTCGCACCATTGACCTCACTTATGAGGCTGTGCGCCACCTCGGGGTCGCGGAGCCTCGTCTTGCGGTGGCGGCGCTCAATCCGCACGCCGGCGAAGGCGGACTATTTGGGCGGCAGGACATCGAGGTAACGACGCCGGTGGTAGGGCAATGCCGTGCGGCCGGGATGGACGTAACGGGTCCGGTGCCAGGGGATACAGTTTTCGTGAAGCTGCGCGCGCGACAGTTCGATGCAGTGGTCGCGATGTATCACGACCAGGGGCACATCCCGGTCAAGTTGCTGGGGTTCGACGTCGATCCGGCAACCGGGGAGTGGCGGGCGCTTTCTGGAGTGAACATAACCCTGGGCCTGCCAGTGATCCGAACATCGGTGGATCACGGAACGGCGTTCGATATCGCCGGCAGGGGCATTGCCAACGAAGAAAGTCTTATCGAGGCGATCGACTACGCCGAGAAGCTTGCGGCGAGGCGCCAGCTACGGACTTGATCTGCATCAATGGCAGATCGTCGTCCTTCATGCGATGTTAATTCCTGGCAACGCAACGGGCAGGAGGTGCGTCATGAACCGCGAGATGGCGGAAATCATCAGGAATCAGCAGCCACTGACAATGCAGCCCAGCGCGACGGTGCAGGACGCCTGCAAAGAGATGCATGGGCGCAAGGTGGGTGCTGTGCTGATCACCAACCCCAAAGGAGAGTTGGTCGGCATCTTCACCGGTCGCGACGCAGTGCGGCTGTTGGCAGAAGGGCAGAACCCAAACGATACGCATCTGCAGCACGTCATGACGCGCGATCCGCACTGCCTGCCGCCGCGGCACAAGGCGATCGATGCGCTACGGCTGATGCGCGACGGCGGATTCCGCCACGTGCCGGTCGTGCACGAAGGGCTGGTCATCGGGGTAGTCTCACGCGGCGACTTCCGCGGCCTTGAGCAAGATCGGCTGGATGAAGAGACCGGTATCTGGGAGCGAATGCGCTAGGAGGACGAGCGGCCGCGTCGGAACATGTTGACGCCGACGCGGAGCGCCTGGGTGGCGAGCGTGGAATAGGCGAGCGAGCTGGTGGCGTTCTCGAGTGCGCGACGCCGGACCTCGAGGGCCTGGGTCTCGAGCCGACTTGGCGAGGATCGCGCCGCGAACAATCCGAAAATCAGGCCGATCAGCAGATCGCCTCCGGCCACGATAAGCGAAGTAGCGGGGCTTTCGAAATGGCGGCGCAGCCAGAACCACAAAGCGGCGTGGAAGAACGCCAGGGCACCCAACAGGAATATCAGCGCAATCAGCCCGACTATGACCCGGGTGACCGTGCGTTGCGCGGCGTAGCGGAGGCGGAGCCCCTCCGCCTCCGCAGCAATACGCGCTAGGCGGAGGGGCCTTAACATGGATCAGCGAATAGTCCGGCCGAGGACATAGCCCAGGGCGGCGGCGATCAGGATAGCCATCAGCGGCTGGTCGCGTACTCTGCCCGAGACATTCTCCATCTGCTCTCGAACGGTGCCGGCAGCGCCGTACACGGCCGACTCCGCCCGGCCAGCCGCCTCGGTGACAGCGGGGGTGATGCGGTCCTTCATCAGTGCCTCGACCTGCTCGCGCAGGCGGGCGATCTGCGTTTGTGCGTCTTCGACCCTACTGGTGGTGTCGGATGCCATGGCCAGAATTCCCTCCATTGCAGACCATATCGATTGCCAAGATTGATGGCGAAAATGGTCCGAGGCGAGGGAACGTGGTCGCACGGTTGCGCGAGCGGGGATCAGGCCTGCGCCAGCAGCGGATCCGACTCGATGTGGTGTGCCGCGCGAATGATGGTTGGCAGCCGCCCGAGCAGGCCGGGCACGTCGGCGGCAGGAACCGCCGGACTGAACAGGTAACCCTGCGCCTCGCTGCAGCCAACCGAGCCGAGCGTGCAGAGCTGGTCCTGCGTCTCAACACCTTCGGCCGTGGTGTGCATTCCCAGTTCACGGCCAAGACTGACGATCGCGCGCACGATCGCGTTGCAGTCGTCGCGCGTATTGAGTTCGCGGACGAAGGATTGATCGATCTTGATGCGGTCGAACGGAAAGCGGCGTAGGTAGCTGAGCGACGAATAACCGGTGCCGAAGTCATCCATCGCGATGTGGATACCCAAGGTGCGCAGCTGGTGCAGCATCGCCAAGGTTGCCTCGGTGTCATGCAGCATCACGGTTTCGGTGATTTCCAGTTCGAGGCGATTTCCTGGGAGGCCGGAGTCGGCCAAAGCCTGGGCGACGAGATCGACGAGATCATGGCTTCTGAACTGCACCGGCGACAGGTTGACCGCGACCTTGAGCCCGTCAGGCCATGACGCGGCGTCCATGCACGCTTGGTGCAGTACCCATGCGCCGATATCCTTGATGAGACCGATTTCCTCGGCCAAGGGGATGAAATCACCGGGTGGTACGAGGCCCCGCTTCGGATGACGCCACCTGATGAGAGCCTCGAAGCCGGCGCTTCGGCTGCGCCGCAGATCGATCAGTGGCTGGTAGAATAACGCGAGCTGTCGTGCTGCCAGCGCTTGTCGCAGGTCCAGTTCCAGCAGACGTCTCGCCTGCATCTGTGCGTCCATCTCGCGATGAAATAGACGATAGGCACTGCGGCCGTCTGCCTTGGCGCGATACAACGCGAGATCCGCGCAACGGAGCAACTGGTCTGGCTCCAACCCATCCTGCGGGGCAAAAGCAATGCCTATACTGGTGGCGATGACGATCCGGTGGCCCTCCACCTCGAACGGTGCGGCGAACGCATCGAACAGGCGGGTGGCGAAAGAGATCGCGTCCGACGGCTTGTCGATGGCGGTCTGGATGATACCGAATTCGTCACCGCCCAAGCGGGCAACGGTATCGGTGTCGCGGGTCTGCGCCATCAAGCGTTGCGCAACCAACTGCAGCAATGCATCCCCCACTGGATGGCCAAGCGTATCGTTGACCGCCTTGAAGTGATCCAGATCCAGGCACAGAACGGCGAGCGGGCTGCCACGCCGGGCGAATGCGAGCGCTTGCGTCAACCGGTCATGGAACAGCACCCGGTTGGGCAGGTCCGTCAGTGGGTCATGTTCCGCCAAGTGCTGTAACTTCGCTTCTGCCACACGGTGGGCAGTAATTTCCTCAAAGGTGGTGAGCCAGCCTTCCTCCGTCGGCTGATGGGTCACATTGAAGGCGCGGCCGTTCGCCAGCTCCCAGGTGACGGTGGCGCGTTCGTTGCGGGCAAGCAGTGCACTGCGGCGTTCACGCGCGCCTTGCATGTCGTCGGCGCAGACCTGGCCGGCCGCAACTATGGCCTCGGTCAAGTCACCATACATCATGCCGACGGTCAGGGTGCCCTGAGGCACACCAACCAAGCTACAAAACTGCCGATTTACTACTAGTAGCCGGCCGCCGCGATCAAACATCAACAGCCCCTGGAGCATGTTGTTCAGCGCCATATCAAATCTATGGCTCTGCTGCTGCAGAGTAGTGACCCAACGCTCCCGCTCCCCGGCGCGGGCATGCGCCGCGAGCAAGGCCTCCGCATGGTTCAGGTGTCGTATTGCAAGGGCGGTCGTTACGGCGAGAACCAGCTCGACGAGCGCCACTACTGTCACAAGATCACGGGTTTCGAGGCGCCAGGTTGCGAGCACGGCATCCAGCGAAGCGCTGACGGCCACCAGCAGAGGGAAGTGTGCGATGCGCTGGGCGATCACCAGCCGCTCCTTACCGTCGAACGCGCTGGTGAGCTGGGTCGGGCCAGCCTCCACCGATGTCAGCACGCGCTTGTAGTTTTGCGTTGCTGCCAGATTTGTTCCGATCTTGGTGTCGGCATGAGGATAGTGAGCCAGCACCGTCCCATCGTCGTGGAATAGCGTGTAAGAAGCATCCTGCTGACCATCGTGGTCTTCGTCGGCGATGCTTAGGCGCGAGAAGAACTTTTCGAAGTAATCAGCGACTATGGTGTTCAGGACGATGCCGATCGGGGTTCCGTCCCGTGCCTCCATGCGGCGGCTGAAGTAGAGTGTCCATTGACCCGTGGTCAGACTCCTCTGCGGCTCGCTAATGAATGTCTGTGGCGCACCTGGAGCCAGCAATCCGGCAATGAAGTCCCGGTCGTGAGAGTCCACAGACGGTGGCGGCCAAGCGTGGGAGAAATTGATCAGCCGGCCATTGACGTCGTGCACTGAAAAGTCAGCCACCAGCGGAAATTGCGCGGTCCGATGTGCCAGATCTTGGTGCGCCTCGTACGACCGCATCCGAATTCGGAGTGCGTCGGGCGAGTTGACGCCCAGTTCGCGCATACGATCCATCAGGCTGTACTGCAAGAGGTCGACGCCTTGCAGGCTGCTGTCTATTTGCTCCGCCAAGGCGATGCTGAGATTTCGTAGGTCGCCCTTCGCGTGAGCCAAGTGATCGGCACGCAGATCGGCGATAATCAATTCTGTCGCGGCTATGACCAGCAGAGCGATTAGTATGCCGGAACAGAGGATGAAATTCCGTGCACGGGAGTGCCCAACAAACACAATCAGCCGTGCTAAGCATGACGGCACTTAGAGGCACTCCAAAGTCAGCCTCTCGGCAGAGTGCCCCTGAGCGATGAAGCTTCCATTAAGTCTGTACCTGAAGGTAGGTTACTATAACACGGGCTGCTCCAGGCTGGTCAGCGACCGACCCCGGGTCTCTGGGAGCAGCAGCAGTGCGATGATCATGATGCCGTAGGCGCTGAGGCTGAATATGGCGATGGCGGTGGTCAGACCGACCTCGGCGGCGAGGAAGCCGACCAGCGCCGGGAACAGCGCGCCGATGCCACGGCCGACATTGTAACAAAATCCCTGACCGACACCGCGTACCGCAGTCGGGTACAGCTCGGTCATGAACGGGCCCATCGGCGAGAACATGATCAGTGAGACAAACCCAAGTACGAAGCCGACTGGCAGGAACCAGTCATTGCTGAGTGGTGCAAATAAGTACACCAGCGTGAGTACAATGGATAGGACGGCAGAGAGCAGGAAAGTCCGCTTGCGCCCGATCCCATCTGACAGGTAGGCGCCGGTCACGAAGCCGAAGAAGGCGCCAAGGATCAGTACCAGCGTATATCCGCCGGTGCCGACCGCGGACAGGCCGCGGACTGTCTTCAGGTAGGTTGGTAGCCACACACCCAGGGCGTAGCCGCCGCCCTGTGCTCCGGTAACCATCATGGCGACACGCCACGTCACCGAGAGATAGGGCGGCTTCAACGCGGAGAAGACATGCAGGATGCCGGCGGCTGCGGCGTGGTCGCGGCGGAGTTCGGGTTCCTCAACGTAGCGGCGGATGAAGAACACCAGTGCCGCCGGTGCGAGGCCGATCCAGAACAGCGTGCGCCAGGCATATTCGACGGGCAGCACAGCGATCAGCAGTGTGTAGAGAAGGGCGGCGGTTCCCCAGCCGATCGACCAGCCGGTCTGGACCAGGCCGACGGCGCGGCCGCGGTAACGGTCGCGAATGACCTCGCCCATCAGCACGGCGCCGGCCGCCCACTCCCCGCCGAAGCCCAGGCCCTGCAGGGCGCGGAAGATGAACAGCTGAGTGAAATCCTGGGCGAAGCCGCACAGGAAGGTGAACACGGCGTACCAGACAATGGTGACCTGCAGTACGCGCACGCGGCCATAGCGGTCCGCCAGCGCGCCGGCGAGCCAGCCGCCAAAGGCAGAGACCAGAAGGGTGATGGTGCCCAGGACACCGGCCTGACCCGTGGAGATGTGCCAGAGCGCGAGCAGGCTAGGGATGACGAAGGAGAAAATCTGCACGTCGAGCGCATCGAGCGACCAGCCACCGAAGCATGCGGTCATGGTGCGTTTCTCGCGCGGGGTCAGATCGGAGAACCAGGCGAACATTGCGTGTCTTCCCTTTGGCGTTCGTTCTTGGACCCTTGTCGCAGTACGTGACCGGTCGGTCGCACCCCGCATCGTGTTGGCCCAACGCATCATGACCGGTACGGACTGTACTGATCAACAGTCGCCGGGAGAGGCGTGATCCGAACGGATCACGTGACCGTTGCCCGAGAACACATCCGTGCACCGGGCTGGCACTGCATTGTTAATTCTCCTTTGAGTTATCAATTGCGGCGCGATGCAGCGGATTGCGACGCTCATCTAAAAAGACGCGAGTTCTGTCCAGGCCCTTACGCTTGGACGAGGCGGCGATAGTGGCGGCCATGAACCAGGGTGGGGCCGACGGTTTTGAACCGACGTGTCCGATACGGCGAGCCGCCTCGTGGTCGTTGGCGTGCCATGGTCGCGGGCGTGCGTCGGCGTCGTCGCTCTCGCCGCCCGCGCCAGAGTCCTATGCTGCTGAGGAAGCAGTTATGCCCAAGTGATCGCGCCGGTTGGTATAGTAGCAACACCACGCAAATCGATCGCTTGCGTGGCACCCGAACCGAAGGTGATAAGTGTGCCACCCTGGTTATCGGAACCCTGCACCATTGAAGCTTGCAAGGCGCTATCGAGAACTATTTTGTCGCCCTTGTCAGCAGAAAAGTCCTGGATAGTGAGTGAGCCACTGCCGGTGTGGAACACATAACTATCGCTGCCGCTACCGCCAGTGACATCCAGATTGCCGGCCCCCGCGGTGAAGGTATTGGTGCCTGCGTTGGCAGTGACGGTGGCAGAGCCCGGACCTCCGGTGACACTTAGAGAGCTCGGATCGACAAATGCGATTTTGCTAGTCCCGGTTCCAAGATTGACTGAAGCGACATTGCTGCTGCTGAGCACCAAGGTATCGTCGCCGACTGTGTAGGTGCCGGTGTTCGATAAATCCTTCTGTAGTGACCCATGATCGCTGGTCTCGGTTACCGAGGGGATGATACCTCCGGCGGATGTGGAACTGAGTGACCCGGACCCGGACGCGGGACCGATGGATCCTGTGTTCGACGACACGCTGCCGTCAGACGATCCACCCGCATCCTTGCTATTGCTGCTACCACCAGTGGTGCCACTGTTGTCTGTCAAGCTGTTGCTCAAAGCTCCCAGCGATGCAGCCCATCGTGGTCCTGGTAGCCCGGCATTCCGGCAATCACAGTTGCATTTGGATCTTTGGAGTAGGCATGCACCCACTGAATTTTGTATTCGTCCGACGAACCGCCCGCGGGCTCGGGAAGCCAACTCTCGTAGCTTGGGCCGCCGCTGAGGATGAGACTAAGAGGCCGATCCTCGCCGGACGTCTTTGGGCTAGAGTATGCAGCCTGCCCGTCAATGTACCACGTCAACGTGTCGGGCGTCCACATCACTCCAAAGTCATGAAAGCCGGTTGTAATCCCGGGAACTTCATACAAATTAAGATTGCGCACCGGCGCGCTACTGCTGTGATAAGTCATTTCATAGTCGCCAGCGATGTAGCCATTATGTTCAAAAACGTCGATCTCAGGGGGTGCTCCACCCGAGCTCGGTATCATCCAAAAATCAGCATTGTAGCCTGACGTCCCCGTCAATCGGGCACGGATCTCGAAGTATCCGTACTGCTGAGATAGTCCTCCTTGCACACCGTTCGGATTGGTGTCGAGATATGGAGCCTGCTGAGGATCCATCGACAAAACGAGGTAGCCATTCTGTAAACTATACAGAGAACCTGGTTGACCCGGAGGTGTAGGGTTGATCGTACCTTGGCCACCATTTGAGGTGTCGCCGTAGAATGGCTCGGTCTCCCACTTGATCCCCGGTGTTCCTGGCTTGCCGATATCCGCGTTTGTGTCATTGGCAAACTCATCATCGAAGGTCAGTTGGTAGCCCGATAGCGACAGTGCTCCACTCATATTCTTATCCGCCCCCGTTGCGTCTGTAACCGTTGCTTTGAGCAACCGGTGTTAAACGGGGAGCGATAATGAGGCTATGGTAGCGCAGTTATAAAACGTGCAACTCGGCGATTTAACTGCAGACGGCTAGCTCAGCAGCAAAATATCTAGGGACGTATTCCCATGCTGACCAGCGATGATGACTGGCCCGGAGCATCATTGGATGCACTGCATGGGATCAGCCGTTGTCGGGAAGGCGTGAGCCGAATAGGATCATGTTGCCGTCGGGGTCCACGTAAGCAAACTCAAGCATTTTGTAGTTGGTATTGCGCAGCTGTCGCAGGCCGGGAATGCTGGCTGCCTGCCAAAGTGCGTGCAAAGCCTCGGCGTCGGCGACGCGGACATAAATACAGGATGCCGTTCTTTTCGGATCATGTTCCGGGGTAAGAGAGAAGAAGAGCTCGATGTCATCGCGCTTCGTCATCATGAAGTTGTCAATCACCTCGGCGCTAAAGCCGAGCCGTGCATAGTGCTGCCGTGTTCGCGCGATGTCTGTGGTCGGCATGATCGGCGCAACGCTGATGCAGCGACCAGATTGATCGGTGTTGGTCACTCTTCGTTCTCCTGACCAGCGGAGCCGAGGCCGATCAGCGCCGCGAGGGTTCGGCAGGTGCACGCAAAATCGTCCTGCCCGACCGTTGCTTTCAGGTCATCGTCGATTTGCTTGCGTGCCATCGCTTGCACTGCCGCGGCGGCCTTGCCGCGCTCGGTGAGCGCCACAATCATCTTGCGCCGATCATGCTTGTCGACGGTGCGCTCCAGGTAGCCGCGCATCACCAAGGTATCCACGAGCAGTCCGGCGGCCTGCTTGGAGGTCCTCAATTCCCTGATGAGTTGTGCAAGGGGAACATCGCCGAAACCGAGTGCCAGCCCACCGATGACATAGAGGCCGTTTCTCGGAATATCGTTGAAACCCGCTTCTGCGAGGGCGCGACGCATGGCGGTCCCATAAGTGTGGCGTGCATGCCGCAACAGGGCAGGCATGACAGGTTCTGCATCCATGAGCGTGCCGTACCGTCAATTGAAATGACAGTCAACACTATTTACTATATTTGGTGTTCAAGGGGTCAAAGAAGGGTCTCACCCCTGCTTCATTCTCAGCGAATGCCCCGAGGTGGTCTAGAGCATCGAGGATGCGATCGGTGCTGCGTATTCGGGGATCCTGACCAGCTTCCTGATCGGTTCGGACAACGGGCGCGACACCCGGGAGCGGGAGGCGTATGATAGCCGGTCGTTATCCCCTGAGTACGAGAGACCGGCTTTGACCCAAGTTGCGATCACGAGGACCACCAGCCCGAAACAGCCTCCGGGGGATGAGACGCTGGCCTTCGGTCGTGTGTTCACCGACCACATGTTCATGATGGAGTACGATGGGGGGAAGGGATGGCACAATCCGCGTGTTGTGCCTTATGGGCCCTTTACCCTGGATCCGGCATGCTGCGTGCTGCACTATGGGCAGGCGATCTTCGACGGGATGAAGGCCTTCCGCGGGCAGGATGGTCGCGTGCGGCTATTTCGGTTGCCGGACCACGCGCGGCGGCTGAACCGGTCGGCGCATTACCTGTGCATTCCAGAGCTCGATCCAGAGTTGGTCGAGGAATCGATCCGCGCACTGGTGGAGGTGGACCAGCGCTGGGTGCCCTCACGGCCTGGAACGTCGCTCTATATCCGGCCGACGGTGATTGCGACCGAGACGTTTCTCGGGGTCCATCCATCGAGCAGCTACATCTACTATGTCATTCTGTGCCCCGTGGGTGCGTACTACAAGGAAGGTATGAACCCGGTTCGGATCCTGGCATCGGACCAGCACGTGCGGGCAGTGAAGGGGGGCCTGGGCGCGGCAAAGACCGCGGGCAACTATGCGGCCAGCCTGTTCGGAGCCGAGGAGGCCCAGAAGGCGGGTTACACTCAGGTGCTGTGGCTGGACGGTGTCGAGCATCGCTATCTCGACGAAGTCGGTACAATGAACATCATGCTCAAGATCGATGAAGAGGTGATCACGCCACCCTTGAACGGCGCGATCCTGGCGGGCGTGACGCGCGATTCGGTGCTAACGCTGCTGCGCGACTGGGGGATGCGCGTATCAGAACGGGCAGTGGCGATCGAGGAGGTGATCACTGCGGCGCAGGCAGGGCGGCTGGAAATGTGGGGGACTGGGACCGCAGCGGTTATCTCACCAGTGGGCGAACTTGGCTTTCGGGGCGAGCGCTACGTCATCAATGGCGGCAGGACCGGCGCGCTGACGCAAAAGCTGTACGACACGATCGTCGGCATTCAGTACGGGACGGCGCCTGACCCGTATGGCTGGACCCGGCTGCTGGGAAATCGGCTGGGCGGCTGATCGCTGACCGTCGCAGTGTTCGATCGCCACTGACGCCGATTCCTGAGCGTTGATGGCCGACGTTTGGCGCAGGCCAAAGTTCGAAACTCAGCTGGCGGTCAAGAGATTATATATCTGCCCCTGGAGAGCTTTCACCTGCCGTCGGTGAGTCCACCAGCGGCGACTCACCTGGAGGCGTCTGGATTCTGAACCACAGACCGTCCGATGAGGTGGGATAAATCCGGACGGTTGTACCCGCCACCCACTCCTTCATGCCTACTGCCTGGGCTACCTGAGCAAGAATTTTGGCACAGTCATCGGCGCTTGTGTACGGTGGCACGTTCCACGGCGATCCGGTTGGCGGTAAGAGCCTCTTTGTTCCGAAGTCGAGAATTTCGACAAATGCGCCATCCGGACCTGCGGACCGGATGAAATGAAACTGAACATAGTGTCCGAGAGGTAATGCCCGTTGAGCGGCCAGCCAGCCCAAGGAAGTAGCGGGCGGCGCGGCAGACGCGGCCAGCGGAAGTGAGAGTAGGGCTGCAACAACGATCCTTGGCGTTCTCACGAGCTTTTCTCCGCCAGCCACGTGTAGATGTTGTGGAGGATTGTCTGCCTTCGTCCAGGAAGCTAGAGCAAACATTAGTGATGCACCGTGCACGAGCAAACAACTGTTCGACACCTGACTACCTAGACGCAGGTCGGGCGATGTACGGCGCGTCACTTGCGACGAACCTCGCAGCGCAGTTGCCCATTAGGGCCGCGGCATCGCGCAATGACGATGTTCGCAGGAGGCGCCGGCCCGCCATGGTTGAGCGCCGGATTTCGGATGCAAAAGGTTTGGCCAATCATGTGTTACGTGGTCGGTATCCCGCGCCACTGGGGGAGGTGCTTATGAAAGAATCCGTCTGCCGGCTTGCGATCTTCGTTGGCGTGTCCATGATCTCCGTGACCCATCACGGGGCGATGGCGCAAGCTGATTTACCTCAGGCGAAGGTATGTTCTGCCGATGACGGCGGCTGGTCTGTTCCCGGTGGCGTAGCTTCGACAGGCGAAATCGTCATGAACAACGATGGCGGTGCTGGCTTGCATCGGACTTCCTCGCTGAACGCGGGTTATTAGGTCCGGACCCACACTCTCATGCTAGCCATGCGTGAGGCGGTCACGCAACGAATATCAGCTGGCCTGCAGAAAGTCGTCGGTATATTCGCCGCGGGAGACCTTCACCGGGATCTCCTCCTCGGTGGTGCACGCCAGAATTTCCGAGCCGGCGGCTCGGGATGGCTGTGCGAGCTGATCGATCTGATCGGCGAAAGCCTGGGCGTGCGCCTGGTCGAGCCGCCAAACGAACGCGCCAGGTTCGCTTGCGGCGTGGATCCCGAGCGGCCCGGCAGTAGCGGTCAGATGGATAGACGAGCGTTCTATCGTTGTATCGGTGGGATGGTGCGCGAATTGGCGCAGTGTGGCGGCAAGCCGGTGCAGGTCTTCGATCTCGCCGAGCATCAGCACCATGGGATTGAAGTCACTTGGCAGAAAGCCGACGCGCAGCATCAGACGACTTCGATGATGTCAGTGGCGTGGCAGAGCTCTTCGGCGCCGGGGTTATCACCTGGCACCTCGATCAGGCGCACCTTCGCCCACTCGTCATTGACGATCTCCAGCACCTCGGCGGTGATGCCACCGACCAGGCGAAGTCTGTTACCAACAGAGACGGCGGAGAGCTCGATCACAAGCGTCCCCTTCCCGACCCTCCCCCGCGTCGCGGGAGAGGGAGGTCGGTGCACATCAAAAGAAGATACTCAGGCTCTTCGCGAGCAGCACATTCTGTTCCAGAATGATCTCGCGGCGTACGATCTGCCAGGAGGTGCCGACGCGGCGTAATTCGTCCGTGCGACGACCAATGAAGGTAAAGTTCTCGTACTCGATGCGGTTCTGATAGACCAGGAAGCGGCAACCGACCGTGACCTCCTGTGCATCCTCAACCGATGGACGAACGTCCAGTAGGCGCACGTTGCTGACCATGTGGGTGACGCGCGACAAAGGCTCTTCGGCGTAATGCACTCCAGTGAGTATCTGCTCCACCCGCTTGCCCAGCGTCCATTTGTCCTCGTCGAACCAGCTGATGCCTTCCCCTTGCTTCGTATTCTCGCGTTCCGCGTGCTGGCCGAACTTTACGTTGCGGCGCATCGGCATGAAGTAGGTCAGGTCCTCCGCCAGGAGGTCGAGCCAGTCCTTGAAGCGACGCTGGTCCAGGAGGTCGGCTTCGAGATACAGGAAGTCCTCGATCTCTTCACGTAGCTGGTACCAGGCAAGCGAGCGCATCACTCGGCTGCCGCACGCATCGTTGGACGGCCGATCAGCGCGTCCCACGGCGCGCCCTCCAGATAAGATCTGTAGACCCGATAATAGTTGCGCGGCGTCTGATCGGTAATCTGCAGCGAGACGTCGCCTGCGATCGGGTCGTTGACCTTATAGGCGCCCATCGACATCTGATAGTTGAACGGATAGCGGCGCGCGATGGTGCCCTTGCTGGCCTTAGTGGCGTAGAGCCAGTTCTCCATGTCGTCTTGCTCGGTCATGCCGGCGGGACCGGAATACCGCATATAGTAGTGACGGAGCACGTCCTTCACCTCGGCCGGGGCGTCGGCATCGACCAGGAAAAAGCGCCAGCCTTCGGTCTCGGTCGGGCTGTGGGGATGCCAGACACAAATGCCGCGCGGTTGCCGGCCATGATACGAGGCGTTGGGAAAGAACGTGCCGACCAATGGCAGGGTGCGCGCCTTCTCGCCGAGCCGGCGCTTCCGTTCGTAGAAGCAGTAGCGAAAATACTCATCGACGATCGGATGGTGCTGATAGGTCGAGACGTACTCCGTGTCGCTGGGCATCAGTGCGCCGGTGAGACCGTGGCCCTGCGGGAAACCGACCCAGAAGCGCTGCCCGCCGGCATATTCATTGTCGCGCCGGCTCGAGGCGCCGCGCTGGCCAGACGGGCCCATGCCGATCATGTCCACCGAGCGGTGCGACGGATTGTGGTAGGTGTCGCCCAAGAAATTCTCGGCAGCGAACTTCCAGTTAGACGGGAAGACCCACTTGTGCACGCCGATCACCTCGGCGCCACCCGGCCGACCATCGCGACAGTCGACCACGTGATCGAGGTGTTCGCGCGCGTCACCCATGTAGTCCAGGAAGTCGGGCGCCTGCGGATCCCAGGACGCCCACACCGTGCCGTGATACAGCGCAAGCTTTGGCACCTCGATCAGCGACCATTCTTCGCGGTTCAGCGTGCCTTCATAGAGTGCACGATACAGCGGCACGCCCTGCAATCTGCCGTCCGTCGTGTAGCTCCAGGAGTGATACGGGCAGACAAACAGCGAGGTATTGCCCTGCTCATAACGACACACCTTCATCCCGCGATGGCGGCAGGAGTTTAGAAATACGTGCACCGCGCCCTGCCCATCGCGGCATAGGATCACCGACTCCTCGCCCATGCGGGAGACAAAGAAATCACCGGGCTTCGGGATCTGGCTTTCGTGGCCAATGAACAGCCAGGCGCGGGTGAACAGCTTCTCCAGTTCCTCGCGGTACAGTTCAGGCGAGAAGAAAATCTCACGGCTGATGATACCGCGTTCGGCGTCAATCATCGCTGTCATCTGTTCACTCCGCGGCTGCCTGCACCGATGGGCGGCCGATCAATTCGTCCCACGGCGCGCCATTTAGATACGAGGCGTAGACACGATAGTAATTGCGCGGCGTCTGTTCCGTGATTTGCAGCGACACGTCGCCAGGGATCGGATCATTGGTCTTATACGCGCCCATCGACATCTGGTAGTTGAGCGGATGACGGCGGGCGATGGTGCCCTTCGATGCGGCAGTGGCGTACAGCCAGTTCTCCATGTCGTCCTGTTCGGTCATGCCGGCGGGGCCGGAATAGCGCATGTAGAACCGGCGCAGCACATCCTTCACTTCGGCCGGCGCATCAGCGTCGACCAGGAAGAAGCGCCAGCCCTCGGTTTCCGCCGGGCTGTGCGGATGCCACACGCAGATGCCGCGCGGCTGGCGGCCGTGATACGAAGCGTTGGGGAAAATGTTGCCGGTGAACGGCAGCAGACGCGCCTTCTCGCCCAGGCGATGCTTCCGCTCGTTGAAGCAGTGGCGGAAGTATTCATCGACCGCCGGGTACTGTGCATACGACGACTCGTATTCCATGGTCGCCGGCATCAGTACGCTGTGCATGCCGTGCCCCGCCGGGTGTCCCACCCAGACGTGCTGGCCTTTGTTGTACTCGTTGTCGCGCCGGCCTTTCTCGCCGCGCTGTGCACTGGGGCCGATGCCGATCATGTCCACCGAGCGGTGCGACGGGTTGTGGTAGGTATCGCCCAGGAAATTCTCGGCGGCGAACTTCCAGTTGGACGGGAAGACCCACTTGTGTACGCCGATCACCTCGGATCCGCCGGGCCGTCCATCACGGCAGTCGAGCACCTGATCCAGATGATCGACCGCGGAACCCAGATAATCGAGCAGATCCGGCGCGGCCGGATCCCACGACGCCCAGACCGTGCTCTTGTAGGTGGCGAGACGCGGAACCTCGATCAGCGACCAGTCTTCGCGCTTCAGCGTGCCTTCATACAGCGCGCGGTAAAGCGGCACGCCCTGCAGCTTGCCGTCCGTCGTGTAGCTCCAGGAGTGATACGGGCAGACGAACAGCGAGGTATTGCCCTGCTCGTAGCGGCACACCTTCATCCCCCGGTGCCGACACGAATTGAGGAACACGTGCACCGAGCCCTGTGCGTCGCGGCAGAGGATCACCGACTCCTCGCTCATGCGGGAGACGAAGAAGTCGCCAGGGTTGGGGATCTGGCTCTCGTGGCCGACGAACAGCCAGGCGCGCGTGAACAGCTTCTCCAGTTCCTCGCGGTAGAAGTCGGGCGAGACGAAGATTTCGCGACTGATCATGCCGCGCTTCAGATCGATCATCTGGTCGATAGGCAGGATAGCGGTCATTGGCCGAACCTCCCTGTGGTTGGCCGATTGTGCGCCGGCCGAACCCCCGGGCGTCAAGCCCGGCGGTAGGTTTACC
Organism: Pseudomonadota bacterium; assembly: GCA_046732975.1. Lineage (GTDB taxonomy): Bacteria > Pseudomonadota > Alphaproteobacteria > Acetobacterales > Acetobacteraceae > JAMXLO01. The sequence goes on along the minus strand of JBKPOG010000305.1, from coordinate 6,739 downwards.
ATGTCAACGGGACCCCATGCTAACTGCCTATGTGACGGATCGCCACGGCACCATTCAGGGGTTCTCGCGTGGACCCTTCCTACCGGATGCGAAGCCGCGTCCGCCATTGCCGCTGTTTGCTTTCGAAATGCTCGCCAGCCCTGCCGTTGCAGCCGATCGGGTGGTGACGCTTTGCTCCCATTGTCAGATGGTGACATGGCCCGCAGGATCGGCGGGCTCGCAGCGGGAGTGGGTCGATGCGGTGGAGTTCTATCTCCGCGGTGGGCGATCCGCGCTGTTGTGAGCCACGGCGTTTGCGAGGCATGCTGCGCGCGCATCGTCGAGCCGGTGCAGCGGGCAATGGAAGAGAGCTAGAGGAGCGGTCCATGTTCCAGAAATTGCATCATGTCGCATATCGCTGTCGCGACGCGCAGGAGACAGTAGAGTTCTATACCGAGGTGCTGGGGCTTAAATATGCTGCCGGCGAGGTTATGCCGGAGGGTCAGAAGGCGTATGGTGAAGAGGTCGATCTGATCCATATCTTCTTCGAATGCGGTGACGGCAGTTACATCGCGTTCTTCGATCTACCGAGTTCGCCGCCCGCTAAGTCGGACCCGAACACGCCGAGTTGGGTCAACCACATCGCGTTCGAGGTTCCGAGCATGGAGGCGCTGCTGGAGGGCAAGCGGCGCGTGGAGGCTGCCGGCATCGATGTCCTCGGGCCGAAGGACCACGGATTCTGCCAGTCGATCTATTTCTTCGATCCGAACAATATTCGCCTGGAGATGACCCTGCGAACCGAGGCGCCAGGGGTACTCGATAAGATGGAGAGCGTCGCGGCTGACAAATTGGCAGAATGGAACGCACGCAAGCAGCGCAAATACGGTGTTGCGGCCTGACTGGCGATGCAGGACGAGCTGGTCGCGCTCGATGTGCCGCCCGGCAGCGGCTATGACAGCCAGAGCGGGCTGAACAACCTGTTCCCACGGGTGTTCGGCCGTCTGGCAGCCGAGGGCTGCGGCAGACGGGTGGCCTTCATCGTGATCCATCCGACCAGCAATTTCATGGGGCACTACCTAATCGCGCCGCTGCAACGCCGCGGGCGCGCAATCCTGGCGTTGAACACACGCTACGTGGCGAATGATTCCGCGCTGATCATGGAGCGTGCAATCCAGGATCTCGGTGCCGGCGTGCAGTTTCTGCGTCAGCGTGGCTACGAGCGCATCGTGCTTTGCGGTAATTCCGGCGGCGGCTCACTTGCCGCGTTCTATCAGGCGGAGGCGGAGAACCTGACCGTAACCGCGACACCGGATGGCGTGCCGTTTGCACTGCTTCCCGATCAGATTCCGCCGGTTGATGGATTGGCGATGCTGGCGGCGCATCCAGGACGTGCGGCCACCATGGTCGAATGGATCGATCCGTCGGTGGTCGATGAGCGGGACATGTACGCGACCGACCCGTCGCTCGATATGTACAATGCGACGAACGGGCCACCGTATGATGCTGCCTGGCTGCAGCGCTATCGTGCGGCGCAGCGCGCTCGCAACGACCGAATTACCGATTGGGTTCTCGAACGCCTGGCGGCGCTGAATGCCGACCCGGACACGGAGCTGATCAAGGACGCGCCGTTCATTGTGTATCGTACAGTGGCCGATCCGCGCTTCCTCGATTTGGCGCTGGATCCGAGCGATCGGGCTGTGGCGCACAACAAGCGTCTGAACTATGGGCCGACCAATCTGGGTCGGTTCTCTACGTTGCGGTCGTTCCTAAGCCAGTGGAGCGGGCGACTGTCACGCGCGGATGGTCCGTCGTGCATGGCGCGCTGCTCGGTGCCGGTGCTGAATGTGATGTACTCAGCGGATACGCTGGTGTTTCCGGCGCAGTGCCGGTCGTGGTCGGAGGCTGCCGGGTCGCGATGCGCTGACCACACGCTCAAGGGAGCGACGCACTTCCTGCTGGAACAGGATGCATTGATCGAGGAACTGGCGGATTTGCTGGTGAGTTGGGCGGAGGAGTTCTGACCACCCCCTCCCCCTAGCCCCTCCCGCGAGGGGAGGGGGAGTTTCCTTCCTGATATCAGCCGATGGAGATGCGGCGCGGTTGCGCCTCTTTGGCTTTCGGCAAGGTGAGGGTCAGCACGCCGTCATCGAGCTGCGCGCCTATGTGCTCTTGATCGACCTTGTTGGACAAGGTGAAAGACCGTGTGTAGTGGCCGATGTTATACTCGGTATAAAGTGGCTCCATGCCGTCGTACTTGGAGAATTCTATCCGGCCGTCCACGCGAAGGACGTTGTTCTCCAGCGAGATATCCAGGTCCTTCTTCTCGACGCCTGGCATTTCCAGTACGACCGTCAGCGCCTCATCGGTTTCATAGATGTCACCGTACGGAACGTAATAGCGACCGGGAACTGTCTTCTCCTCCTTGCTGACAAGTTCTTTCTTGTCACGGACAGCGAGCTCTTGTGGCGTTGCCATGGAAACCTCCCTTACGACACCTGTACCGACCGCGGTTTGTCGCGCTCGGCGCGTGGCAAATACAGTGCCAGAATACCGTCACGGCATTCCGCCTTGACGCCGTCAGCGTTGATCTCGACCGGCAGAGTCATGGCCCGGTCGAAGCGACCTGACAGTCGTTCACGCCGATGCACGCCTGCCTTTTCCGGATAGGTCACTGACTTGCTGCCGGACAGGCGGATCGTATTGCCCTTCACCTGCACCTGCAGGTCGGACTTCTTTACGCCAGGAACTTCGGTGATGATGATGAAGTCGTCGCCCTTGCGGAAAACGTTCATCGGCGGATAGCTGCCGCCGCTGCTTGGGCCTGATGTCAACCAGCTGCTTGATCGAAACGAGTCGAGTGCCTGCTGGAGACCGCTGAGCGCATCGAATGGATCGCCGAACAGTGGCATTGTTCACTCCCTCTGCTGGTCGCAGGCAGAAGTGCAAACGCATCCGGCCGACCGTTGGCAGCCGTTGCCGGCCCTCTTGATGGCGGCTTGGCACTTCCTGACTACGAGTGCCAGGCCAGTTAGGAACCGGAACAGCTTGCGTCAAGGGTCTGGTTGGGCCCCTCCCGCGAGGGAGGGGCATTACCGTGGAGGCTACGCGAAGGCGAAGTCGGTAGCGCCGATGGCGGCGAGTTGCGTGTTCTGCAAGACGACCGTCCCGGCGCCGGCAACTTTGGCACCAAGGTCCACGTGAACATCGGCGCCGACCTGCGAGATAGCGCCGGCGAGGTTGCTGAAGCTGCTGAGCGCCGCGCCGTATCCGGCGAGTTGGATCAGGTCGGTGCCGTGCTTGAAGTCGGCGATCGTGTCGGTTCCGTTGAGACCGGAGAATACGAACCGGTCGGCACCCGCACCGCCCAGCACCAGATCATCGCCATGGCCGCCATGCAGCACGTCGTCGCCGGCGCCGCCGTCGAGAATGAACTGCATGGTGGGTGATGCGACGCCGGAGGCGTCGATGACATCATTGCCATCGAGGCCCGCGACAACGATCGGAGTGCCTGCCTGACCAGGAAGTGTCACCGGCTTGGCCAAGCCGCTCACCGTAACGTTGCCGCTGTTGTCAGTAATGGTGATGGCATCGTTTGCAGCGGTCCCGGCCAGCGGAGGCGTGCTGGTGTTGGAGGCTGCGTTTGCACTGGCACTAAGCGCCGATGCGGCGCGGATCGGTGCGACAGCCGACTGAATAACAATGTTGTCGCCAGGGCCGCCGTCGAGGACGTCCTGTCCTGCACCACCGATCAGCACATCATCACCGCCACCGCCGGTGAGCGTGTCGTTGCCCGGACTGCCGATCAGGACGTCGTCGCCGTCGCCGCCATTGGCGGTAAGCTGCGCTGCTGCGGACAGTCCCGATGCCACGATGACATCGTCGCCGCCAAGCCCGTTGATGACGATGCGATCGTTTGCATCGAAATTGGCGATATGCACCTGGCCCGCGAGACCCAGCACGGTGATGCCGGTGCTATCGCCAACGACCTGGATGACGTCATCGCCGGCCGTCCCATTGATGACGACAGTATCGGGTTGGTTGTCGGGCCCACCGCCAGCGGCAGCCAGGTCCAGATTGACCATATTGGTGTCGGTGCCGGACAGGTCGTTGACCACGATGGTGTCGGAACCGCCCAGCGCACGGAAGTCGATGGTCTCCGTGTCGTTAAGGTCCATGGTGACGTTGGCAACGTCGCGGAAGAAGCGAACGCGCCCGCCGTTGGCAGAGATGTCGATATTCTCGTTGACGTTGGCGCCGTTGAACAGCAGCGTGTCGTTGCCGGTCTGGCCCTCGACCACATCGCTGCCGTCGCCGGGGTTCCAGACGAACGTATCGTCACCTGCGCCCATAAGGGCCGCGTCATTGCCAGTGCCGCCGACGATCGTATCGTCGCCGGCGCTGCCGACTATCAGGTCGGCACCGGCGCCGCCGTTGAGAACCAATTGGATCTGACCGGCTGCAAGTCCGGATGCGTCGATCGTGTCATCGCCTGCGGCGCCGTTGACGGTAAGCGTGTCATTGGCGCCTTCGGCATGCGCAATCAGCACCTGCGCGGGTAGCCCGTTTATGGCCACTGCTCCGGCGCTGCCCGAAACCTTGATGGCATCGTTGCCCGCCGTGCCGTTGACAACCACTTGGTCCGCCGCACCGTCACCACTGGCCCCAACGCCCAGATCGAGCGATACCTGTTTGACGTTGGTGCCGGTCAGATCATTGACAGTAATGGCGTCGGCGCCGCCAAGTGCATTGAACCGAATGGTCTCAACCTCATTGAGATCCATGGTGACAGCGGCGACATCGCGGAAGAAGCGAGCGCGGGCGCCGTTGGCGGAGATGTCGATTTTCTCAGCGACATTCGCGCCGTTGAACAGCAGCGTGTCTTTGCCGTCCTGACCCTCGACCGTGTCGCTGCCATCGCCCGGGTTCCACACGAACGTATCGTCGCCTGCACCGAGGAAAGCCACGTCATCGCCCTGGCGCCCGGTGACGAGGTCATTGCCGTCGCCACCAAGCAATACATCGGCGCCTCGGCTTCCGAAGATGATGTCGTTCCCGCCGCCGGCATCTATGGTCAGCTTGATCAGCCCGGCGCTGAGCGCCGATGCGTCGATAGTATCATCGCCGCCCTGGCCATTGACCAATAGCGAGTCGTTGCTGCCTTCGGCGCCCTTGATTGTGACCTGCGCCGGCAGTCCCTGCACCGTGATGGAGGCGGCGTCCCCCGACACTGTGATGTGGTCAGCGCCGGCCGTGCCATTGACGGTTACCGTGTCCGGCTGACCGTCGCCCGTACCGCTGCCGACCGGTGATGACAGATCGATGTTGACCAGTTTCGCGTCGGTGCCGCTGAGGTCGTTGACGACGACGTTGTCTGCGCCGCCGAGTGCGTTGAACTGGATGGTCTCGACGTCGTTGAGATCCATGGTGATGTTGGCAACGTCGCGGAAGAATCGCACGCGCCCACCGTTGGCGGAGATGTCGATCTTTTCGTTGACATTGGCGCCGTTGAACAGAAGCGTGTCGTTGCCCGCCTGTCCCTCGACGACATCGCTGCCGTCGCCCGGATTCCAGACGAACGTGTCGTCGCCTGCACCCAGCAGCGCCGTGTCGTTGCCGCGGCCACCCACAATGAGATCATTGCCGTCACCACCCAGCAGCACATCGTTCCCGTCACCGCCGGTGATCGTGTCGTTGCCTGCACCGCCTTCGATGGTGAGCTGGATCAGGCTGGCAAGGCCATTCCCGGCGGTGATCACGTCATCGCCACCGTTCGCGTTGAGCACCAGGTTCTCGGTCGTGCCAATGTCGATGCTAAATGGTGCGGGGTCCAGGCGATCGAACCGTACGCGCGTGCCATTGGCAGTGATGGAGAAGGTCTCCGATCCGTTGCCGCCATTGACCTCGGCTGTGTCGGTACCGGCGCCGCCTTCGAACAGATCGCTGCCGTCACCAGGATTCCAGATCATCCGGTCGTTGCCATCCTGACCGAACACCTGGTCGTCGCCGGTGCCGCCTGTCAGCACATCGTTGCCATCGCCACCGAACAGCAAATCGTTGCCACCCTTGCCGAGCAGGGTGTCGTTGCCGTCCTGGCCAAACAACTGATCAGCGCCGGAACCTCCGGTCAGCGTGTCGTTGCCTGCGCCGCCAAACAACTGGGCGGCGGGTAGAGCGCCGTTGGCCTCATCGAGTGTTAAGTTGTCGTCGCCGCCTAGACCGAATGCCTGGAGCTTGCTGGTATTGGCCACCGTCGGCGTGCCGCCTTTGACCGACACCGCGCCGCCATTGACCAGTATGTTGCCGGCGGCATTGCGACTAAAGGTGATCGTGTTGTTGAGGTTGTCGCCGATCGCGGAGAGCAGACCGGCGCCAGGAAGGAACGTGGCAGTGACAGCCATACGATGAAGCCCTTTGTGTTACCGAACGAGGGGCTTCGTGTCGCTTGAGAGCGCGCCGGGTCTGTTAATCGGATCACACAGACGCGTGTTGTCGCAGGAAGGGCGGCAATAGCCGCACCGGGCCGCCGAACAATCCTGTTCACAAGTTCGTATTAACTGCGCGCAGCGCCAGTATGGTCAGCAGTCCGGCATTCAGCAGCATCATTGCCGGGGCCGCTGTCGCGATTGCGCGCGGCCAACGACGCCCGGCCGAATGCCCGGCGATCCCAACCGCCGCAAGAGCCGGCACGGTGCCGATCCCGAAGCTGAGCATGCCCAGGACGCCGAGTAGCGCACTGCCGCTGGCCGCCGCTGTGGCCAGC
>JBKPOG010000304.1:0-4843 GCA_046732975.1 Pseudomonadota bacterium | reverse complement strand
CATCATCGTGACCGATGACGGAATCGGGCTGCCGCAGGAAGATCGTGCACGGCTGACCGAACCTTATGTAACACACAAACCCAAAGGCACCGGATTGGGACTGGCGATCGTCAAGAAGATCATGGAAGACCACGGGGGACGTTTGACACTTGATGACAGACACGACGGTCCTGGTGCTGTTGCGGCGCTGATCTTGCCTGCGAAGGTGTCGGATGGCGTATGACATCCTGATCGTCGACGACGAACCGGACATCAGAATGCTGATCGATGGCATCCTGCGCGATGAGGGCTACGAGACGCGTGGCGCCGGCGATGCCGATGCAGCCGCGGATGCATTCCGCGTGCGGCGCCCATCGCTGGTAATCCTTGATGTCTGGCTGCAAGGCTCGCGCATGGATGGACTGGCACTGCTGGAACTGTTTCGCAGTGAAGAGCCGCAGGTGCCGGTGGCGATGATTTCCGGTCACGGCACGATCGAAATGGCGGTGCAGGCGATCCAACAAGGCGCCTACGATTTCATCGAGAAGCCATTCAAGTCGGATCGCCTGCTTCTGGTGGTTCGCCGCGCACTGGAGGCGGCTGCGCTGGAGCGCGAGAACGCCGAGTTGCGTCTGCGCGTCGGTCCAGAGACATCACTCACCGGCGAGAGTGCGGCGATCAGCGGCTTGCGGGCTGCAGTGGAGCGGGTGGCGCCAACCGGGTCGCGCGTGTTGATCCAAGGACCGGCAGGCAGCGGCAAGGAAGTCGTTGCACGCATGGTGCACGCGCGCTCGCGCAGAACCGATGGCCCCTTTGTGGTGCTGAACTGTGCCACGCTGGCTCCTGGTCGATTCGAGGAAGAGTTGTTCGGCCTGGAAGCCGGCCCCGACCCGGCTGTGCAGCCACGTCGTGCCGGCGTTCTAGAGCGTGCTCACGGTGGAACGCTGCTGCTCGACGAGATCTCCGATATGCCGCTCGAGACGCAGGGCAAGATCGTGCGTGCCCTGCAGGACTCGACCTTCGAACGGCTCGGTGGCTCATCGCGCGTGAAGGTGGATGTGCGCGTCCTGTCGACCACCAACAAGGACCTGCACAACGAGATTGCCGTCGGACGGTTCCGCGAAGACCTGTATTACCGTCTGGCAGTGGTGCCGCTGAAGGTGCCGGCGCTTAGGGAGCGCCGGGAGGATGTGCCGGCTTTGGCGCAGCACTTCATGCTGCGTTCGGCGGAGAACGCCGGGATGCAGCCACGCGAGCTGTCGATCGACACGCTCGCAGCGTTGCAGGCGTATGACTGGCCAGGCAACGCACGGCAATTGCGCAATCTGATTGACTGGCTGCTGATCATGGCGCCGGGGAGCGCCGCCGATCCGGTCCGCGCGGACATGCTGCCGCCGGAAATCGGAGCCAATGCGCCGGCGCTGCTGAATATCGATCCTACTGCGGACATCATGGGACTGCCGTTGAGGGAGGCGCGCGACCTGTTCGAGACCCAGTACCTGCAGGCGCAGCTGGTGCGGTTCGCTGGCAACATCAGCCGCACGGCGCAGTTCGTCGGCATGGAGCGCAGCGCGCTACACCGGAAGCTGAAGCAGCTGGGGGTCAATTCGGATGAGAAAGTCAGCGGCTGACGTCGCGGGTCAGACGCTCAATAGAGACAAAGCACGTGCACGGTTGCGCGTCGCGCATTGTCCAGTGCCGCATCGCCGAGGGCGGGCAGAACGTCGCCATTGGCGTCTTCGCGACGAAGCATTGCATGCAGGGGCGAGGAGCCTGGGCCAATTACCAGACCGGATGCGGGGATAGCTGCTCGTACGCTGTGTAGGCGCGTGCTGTCGACCATTCCGCGCACGATGCCGACCACTTGGCCGTTGCGTGGGTCGAGCATCGGACCGCCGCTGAAGCCATGGCCAATGGCGGGCGCAGCCGCCCAGATGACCCGGCGCGGATCGGTCAACTCGGCCGGCCCAGGCTGGAATCGCAAGTTTTCCAACATCGCCCAAGTCTCGGTCGCTACCATCGGGCCACCCGATTCAGGATAGCCGAGTACAAACAGCCGTCCGTCGAGGCCAGCCGGCCGCCCGATCGGCAGGACGGCCGGCGGCGTTGCCTCGTGGGCGCGAAGCAATGCAATGTCCTGCACGGCATCGGCGGCGATGGTTTCCGCCGAGGTGGGCTGCATCCAGCGAGAAGCGATGCGGATGCGTGCACAGTCTGCGACCACATGGGCAGCGGTCAGCAGGCTGCCATCCGCGGCGACGAAAAAGCCGGTGCCGGCAATCCCGCTGCCGGGCTTGTGCAGTTCCGGCGTGTGATCGGGGTAGACCTTTGGGAGCGCAGCGGCATCCGGCTGCAGGAGTTGGGGAGGCGCGACGGGTGGTGGCTGGATCGGTTGCACCGCTGGCTGGGCGGCCACAGGCTCGGTGAGCACTGGTCCGGGCCGCGCCGCCACCGGGGCCGCAGCAGCGGCAGGCGATCGGACCAAGTCATCGCGCGCAGCGATGGCGACGTAAAGTGCTCCACCGCCGATGATGCAGCCGAGTGCGAGGCCAACGAGATGGGGGACCCAAGGCGACATGCTGATAAGATCGCCGAGAACCATTGAGCAGATGTTGCAAACTGTCGTGAAGCGTGCCGACCTGATATTGTCGTTTTGGTGATTCGGACTGGAGGTTGCGATGGACGCCTTGCCGGACCAGGGATTTTCGCTCGGCCGCTCGGAGCGGCAGCGAATTCGCTCCGGCGCATTCACTGGCCCGACCTCCGGCTTGGCTCCTGGGAATGTGCAGGCGAACCTGGTGGTTCTGCCGCAGGCATTGGCGAATGATTTCTTGCGATTTGCTCAGGCGAATCCAAAACCATGCCCAGTGCTGGCGGTCTCGGAACCTGGTGATCCGACCTTTCCGACGCTCGCACGTGATCTCGATATCCGCTCCGACCTGCCACGCTATCGCGTGTGGCGAAATGGCGAGCTTGCCGAAGAACCGACAGACGTAAAGCACGCGTGGCGCGAGGATTTGGTCAGTTTCGCAATCGGATGTTCATTCTCGTTCGAGGAGGCGTTGATCGAGGACGGAATCGAGGTTCGTCATATCGCTTGCGGTCGCAACGTGCCGATGTACCGTACCTCGATCCCGTGCGTATCGGCTGGCGTATTCCACGGCCCACTGGTCGTCTCCATGCGTCCGCTGAAGCCAGCCGATGCGATACGCGCGGTGCAGATCACGTCGCGATTTCCTTCGGTGCATGGCGCTCCGGTACACCTGGGCATGCCGGAAATGATCGGGATCACGAACATCGATAAGCCGGACTATGGCGATGCCGTGCCGATCGGGTCGGATGAGTTGCCGGTGTTCTGGGCCTGTGGCGTGACGCCGCAGGCGGCGGTCGCGGCGGTGAAGCCAGAGTTCTGCATTACTCATGCACCTGGATCGATGCTCATCACCGACCTGCGCAACACGAAACTGGCGGCGCTTTGACGACACTTGCGCGCGCGGCGGTGGATCGCATCGAGGCGCTGATCCAACAGGAAGTCGGACGCAACATTGCCGGTCTATTCGAGGCTGCGCGAGGCGGGTTGTGGGGTGCGGCATCGGCATTGGCTTCGGCGCCGCGTGTTTCTGTCGGGCTTATCACCGGCTTTTATGTTCCTCTCGGCGCACCGCCTGCAGCAGAGACCGATGGACCTGTCGGCGCCGCGATGCTCGCGGCGGCGCTGCGACGTGTTGGTGCAACATGTCGGGTTGCTACGGACGAACCGTGCCGGGAGACCTGTGCAGCGGCTTTGCAAGGCATCGACGTGCCGCTGGATGTCGTGCCTTTCGGCGGGACGGTCGAACAGACGATCGCGCATTGGTGCGGCTTTGGGATGACGCATGCCATTTCGATAGAGCGTTGCGGGCGCAGTGCGGACGGTGCACCTCGCAACATGCGCGGTGAGGATATCGGTGCTTTCACCCTGCCGCTGGATAGTCTGTTCCTGGCGCCGTGGTGGCGAAAGATCGCGATCGGCGATGGCGGCAATGAAATCGGCATGGGCTCGCTGCCTGCATCGCTGATCGGAGCGGATGTGGCGCATGGCGAGATGATCGCCTGCGCTACACCGACCGAACATCTGATCGTCGCCGGCGTATCGAACTGGGGCGCCTACGCGCTGATTGGTGCATTGGCCGTGTTGCGGCAGGACTGGCGGGAAACGCTGATCGATTGCCTCGACCCCGAGCGCGATGCGGCTATCCTGCGTGCGTGCGTGAATGACGGGCCGGCCGTGGATGGCGTAACGCGTCAGCGCACGCTCACCGTGGACAGCCTGCCGACCGAAGTGCACCAGCAAAAGCTGCAAGCGATGCGGGCTGTGGTGGAGGCGCATGCGGCAACGTGAGTTCGTCTGCGAGGCTTATCGCTTTGCACCGGAGAACGGCACCCTCTCACTGCACTATGCGTTCACCACTGGCGAGCGGTTCGAGGAGTGCATTGCGTTTCCAGTCGGTGCACAGTCGAGTGAGGCTCTGGATAGAGTATTCCGACTGCTGCTGCTGGCGTGTGGGGTCAGCTATTACAAGGCTTTCGCCCCGGAGAGGGTCCGCTGCACGGCGTTTCCCTTGGATCCGGTAACAGCGCAGTTCTTTACCGAATTCTACGTCAAAGGACTCGGCGAGTATGCCTGGCGCAACGGTATCGATCTTAGCCGGCTCGAGTTGGTGCCGGAAGAGTTGGCGCCTGCTTCGCCGCTGCGATTGCAACAGCGCAGGCTGACCTGCGTGCCGGTGGGGGGCGGCAAGGATTCCATCGTAACGATCGAATGCCTGAAACAGGCAGACGAACCGCTGGTGCTGTTGTCGCTGGGAAATGCCAGACCGATCGA
>JBKPOG010000303.1:0-10891 GCA_046732975.1 Pseudomonadota bacterium | reverse complement strand
GACCAAAGCTAGCCGTCGCTCGCTTCCTCCAATCCTCCCACGAGGTAAAGCAGCGCCGACTTGCCGCCACCCCCGAAGGAGCCAGCAAGGCAGTGAACTCACCGGGCGCCACAACCAGATCGACGTCGCGCAACGCCTCGTGGGCACGTGCCGTCGCTGCCGCCCAGGTCTTGCACACGTCACGACATGCGGCGGCGGCAGGAGCTTTGGGTCAGCAAGACCCAGAGCCCAACACGCCTCCCACAGGGCCGCCGAACAAACCAATCGGTATCGCAGCCCAGAGGATGCGTGGCGCCACGGAAGGCTGCTTCGACATGGCGATGCGCGCGTTCTCCAGCGGGGTCTTGTAGAACGGCCTGCCGCGGAACCGAGCGACGCGGCGAAAATGCATTGCCGTCGGCTGACGGAACAGGCACGCCGCCTAAATCGGCGCCATGCCGCCTTGGGACTTTGACCGATCCATTTCGGCCACTAGAAGCGTCGCATGCGGCTCTTGCATCGCTCTATTCGACCTGTTGGTCGCCCCATCGGTTTCTGTTTTGACGATACGCCTATCGAGGCACTCGAAGGCGAGACGATCGCCGCCGCGCTTTCCGCCGCGGGCATCGTCGCGTATCGCCGCACCGCGAGCGGTGTGCCGCGTGGCCTGCACTGCGGCATGGGTGCCTGCTTCGACTGCGTAGTGACCGTGGACGGCCGCATCGGACAGCGCGCCTGCATGACCAAGGTCGCCCCGGGCATGATCGTGACAAGTGCGACGGTCATGCCACTGGCGTCACTGGCCCCTGAACCCGATGGCGCAGAGCCGGAGGAGCAGGCGTGCGACCTGTTAGTAGTGGGCGCCGGACCGGCGGGACTGTCGGCGGCTATCGCGGCCGCCGAGGCGGGGGCGAATGTTGTCGTACTCGATGAGCGCAGTTCCGTCGGGGGCCAATATGCCAAGCCGCTCGCCGACAGCCATGCTGATCGGTCTCCCGATGCGCAATTCCGCCTCGGCCATGATCTGCGCAATCGCGCGCAGCATGCCGGCGTGCGCATCCACACCGATGCCGCGGTTTGGGGCGGGTTTGCTCCTGACGAGATTGCCGCCCTGGTTGCCGGCCGCGCGGTTACCTTTCGCCCCCGAAAGCTGGTCCTGGCGCCTGGCGCGCATGAGCGGCCGGTCACGATACCGGGCTGGACCTTGCCAGGTGTGATGACCACGGGCGCTTTGCAGACCTTAGTGCGGGCACAGCGTGTGTGTCCTGGCGAACGGGTACTGATCGCTGGCAGCGGACCACTGAACCTTCAGCTTGCCTGCGAACTCCTGGCCTGCGGCGTGAAGCCTCTCGCGGTGGTGGAGGCGGCGCCGCGCCCTTCGCCGAGCGGATGGCGGACCGCATGGACGATGGCACGTGCTGCACCTCACCTGCTGCGCGAGGGCATTGGCATGCTGCTGCGGTTGAAACGGGCTGGCGTGCCGGTGCTGTGGTCATCGGAGGTCGAGACGCTTACTGGCGACGGCCGCGTCCGGACAGCGTGCGTCAGCGGCCGCGTCTTCGACGTCGACGTCGTCGCGCTGAACCTGGGATTTCAGCCGGAAACCGGCCTCGCCCGCGCCCTCGGTGCAAAGCACCAGTTCGTCGATGTCGGGCTTGGCCATCTGACGACCGAGACCGACGATGATGGCCGCACATCGGTGCCAGGCGTCTTCGCGGTCGGCGATGGCGCGGCACTCGGTGGTGCGCCCGTGGCAATGGCGCGTGGTCGGCTGGCAGGATTGGCGGCGGCGCGCGAGCTTGGTCTGAATCCCCCGGACCAACCTGCGACCCGCGCGGCGTTGTTGCGCGCGATAGCGTTCCAAACCGCGCTATGGACGCTGTTCCGTCCACCGCAACCCGCCACCTCGGCAGACGACACCATCGTCTGCCGGTGCGAAGAGGTCACCGCCGGCCGCCTACGTCAGGAGTTGGCAGCCGGCGTGACCTCGCTGCCGGCCTTGAAGAAGGCGACGCGCGCCGGAATGGGGCGCTGCCAAGGCCGCTTCTGTGCCGCGACAATCGCCCGGCTTTGCCCTGACGCGCCTGATGACATGGCATTTGCCGCACCTCGTGCGCCGCTGCGTCCGGTGCCTGCTGCACCGCTGATGTTTGAGGCACCCGAGTTCGAGGCGCCGTTGCTGCAGCTTCCGACCTCATTGCCGAATCTGCATCAGTTTCCTTCGATGGCGCAGGAAACAAGGCGTTGCGACACGCTGGTGATCGGCGGCGGCCTTGCCGGCCTGTGCAGCGCTTACTTTCTGGCGAAGGATGGTGGTGACGTGCTGGTGGCAGAGCGCGACGAAGTCGGCATGGCCGCGAGCACCGCAAATGCCGGAAGCCTGCACGTCCAACTCCTGTCCTACGACTTCACCGAGGACACGCCGGACGACGGTGGCCAGGCGGCACACACGCTGCCGCTCGCGCCACGTTCTATCGCACTGTGGAAGGAGATCGCGGCCGGGGTCGGCGAAGATCTTGGTATTCGTACCGAGGGTGGGCTGATGCTGGCCGAGGACGCTGCGAGCCTTGAGTGGCTACGACGCAAGTCCGCGATGGAGCGGCGCTGGGGGATCGAGAGTCACGTTCTGGGTGCCAATGAACTGCGCGCACTGGCGCCGGCGGTGTCGGAACATATGGTCGGCGCGGATTTTGTTCCGGCGGAAGGGTACGGCGATCCGCTGCGCGGCACGATGGCGATTGTGAAGCTGGCACAACGCGCTGGTGCGCGCCTGCTGCGCGGCGCCGAAGTGCAGGCAATCGAGCGCCAGGGTGCGGCGTGGCATGTGCAGACAAGCAAGGGCCTGGTCATCGCGGGCCGCGTGGTGAATGCGGCCGGTCCGTGGGCGGGTCACATTGGCCGCATGGTCGGGCTCGACCTGCCGGTGACCGGTACTGTGCAGCAGGTGATTGTCACCGAGCCGGCGCCGCCGATGACGCAACACCTGATCGCGCTTGCCAACCGTCACTTGTCACTGAAGCAGCAGGCGAGCGGCGGCTTCCTCGTCGGCGGCGGTTGGTTCGGTGACTTTGACCCGACGAGCGGACGCACCCACAACCTGCGGCGCAGCATCGAGGGCAACCTCTGGGTCTGTGCACGCGTGCTTCCGGCATTGCGCTCGCTGTCATTCGTGCGCTGCTGGACCGGCATTAACCCAGCGATCGACCGCGCGCCGATCCTAGGCGAGGCGCCCGGGTTGCAGGGGTTCTTCAACGCGGTCAGCGCCAATGGCTACACGCTTGGCCCGATCATCGGCCGCATCACCGCCGATGCAGTCCGTGGCGAGCCGGTCAATCCACACTACCGGTTGGAGCGGTTCGGTCAGGCTTGAGCGAAGCGGTCCCACATGCGCTCTCGACATCTCGCCATGTGGCTCATAGCGTCCCTTGGTGGTCGTATCAGAACGACCGGATCGATGCGCTGCCCGGCCCCGCGAAAACATCAGTCTCGCATGTCGTTGCGCTGTTCTCTTGTCCTGTTCGTGCTTGTCGCTGCTGCGGTGTCCCGGCCCAACGCGGCAGTGTCCGACAACCGACATGTAATTGTCCTCATCACGCCGCCGCCACGGCCGCAACCTTCGCCACGGCCATCGTTCCCAGCGCAGCCACCCTTGCAATGGGCGCCTCCGATTGCCGGGGGAGCCATGCCTGGCCCCCGATTGCCCGCCGCCCGCTGCTATGCCAAAGGGCACGACTGCCCATTGGACCAACCTGATCGCCTTGGTGAGACGTGCAGTTGCGAAGGCTCCGTGCTCGGGCGCGCACTGATTCCGCCGAGCCGCGATGTCACCGGCAAACCTGTGCAGTCCGACTAAGAACTTAATTCGGCAAGACCTTATCTGTCAGGAACCCGCCGATGGCATCTATGAAACCTTTGGTGTTCTGACCATGGACGTTGTGCCCGCAATTTGGCACGGTCACCAGCGTCCCGTTCGGCAGCGTCTGGCGAAACCGGTCGGCCGCCTCGGCGGTCAGGATCCGAGAGTCGGCGCCGCGCACCAGCAGCACCGGTAAGTCGAAGGCCCGCGCCTCTTCCAGCGTGATGTTCTCCTGCGGTCCGCTACCGCGCACCACGCCAAGTCGGCGCGGGTTCGCATCGCATTTGCTGACAAATTTTCCGTCCGCCCGCTGCAGCATGTTGTACTTCACCGTCCGCTCGATATGCTCGCGCGAACGATACGGATCGTACTGCTGGACGTTGCGCACGAAGTGGTCGAGATCGTCGAACTCCTCGTTGTCACGCACGAAGCCGGCGATGACTGCACGCCCGCGATCGGATACCTCGGGTCCTACATCAACGATCACCAGCGCGCCGAGCAATGCTGGGTTACGGCGTGTCAGCAGCATTGCATTGCGTCCGCCCATCGAGTGGCCGATCAACAACGGCCGCTGCAATCCCGTAGCGCCAATAAATGCTTCGGCATCCAGCGACATCTCGTGGTTGGTATAGGACACGTCGCGTGCCCATTCGCTGTCGCCATGGCCGCGCTGATCGAGCGCCAGCACATGGTAACGCTGCGCCAGATACAGGCTGACCAGGTCCCAGGAATGTGCCGACTGATGTCCGCCGTGCAGCAATACGATCGGGGGCGCGCCCGGCTCTCCCCACTCGAGGAAATGCAACCGCAACTGCCGCAGCACGATATTGCGCGACACGTACCTGACGTGGGGCGTGTGCGGAATGCCAAGGTCGGCAGCACTTGTCAGTAGCGAACGGAACTCCTCCGTCTCGGTCAGATCGAGTGGTTCGGTTGTGTCGGCAAATCGGTTCAGGAACATGACGAATCTCGTGTTGGTGCCGCCACGTTCGGGCAAGCCCGCTGTTATGGCAACGGGCGTTCCTGCTCAGATTTGCCGTCAATCCATTTGCTCGGCTTGTCTTCGCCGATCCATCGGCAGACGATCGCGCTGCACGACCAGGAGCAGCCGATGCAATACGTTCCGCCGCCGCACCTCACCCAGCACTGGCAGCTCAGCAAGCCATCGGCGACTGGGCACCGCGGCATGGTGGTGTCGCAGGCGAAGGGCGCGGCCGAAGCTGGCGTCGCTGTCCTGGACGCCGGTGGCAATGCGATGG
The DNA here is from genome assembly GCA_046732975.1 of Pseudomonadota bacterium. GTDB lineage: Bacteria > Pseudomonadota > Alphaproteobacteria > Acetobacterales > Acetobacteraceae > JAMXLO01. The sequence continues at coordinate 5,797 of JBKPOG010000303.1, read as the reverse complement.
ACGCGGCGGTGGCAACGGCACTGGCGCTTGCCACGCATGAACCTTGGAACTCGGGTCTCGGGGGCATCGGCTTTGCCTTGGTGCATCGAGCCGGCCAGCCGCGCGCCGAGGTGGTGGACTTCGGTCCGCGCGCGCCCGCCGCAACCGATGCCAAGCGTTACAAACTCACCGGCCGCATGACCACGGACTTGTTTGCCTGGCCGGAGGTCGAGAACGACATCAACATCCACGGCCCTCTCTCGGTTGCCATTCCTGCTTCCGTTGCCGGCTATGAGTATATCCATCGCCAGTGGGGGAAGCTGCCGTTGGCGGACGTGATCGCTCCCGCCATCGCCCTGGCAAGGCGCGGTCTGCCGCAGGATTGGTATACCGCGCTAAAAGTGGTCACTTCTGCCTCGACGATACGGCTGTATCCGCATACTGCTGCCATCTATTTGCCGAACGGCCAGCCGCCTGCGCCGCCTTACCAAGGCAAGCCCGGCTTTTTCCGCCAGGGGAATTTGGCGGAGACCTTGGAGCGCCTGGGCCGTGCGGGCCTTCGCGATTTCTATAACGGCGAGGTCGCCGCCTCTGTCGCTGCTGACGTCAACGCGCTGGGCGGCGTACTGTCACGCGAGGACCTGCGGCACTGCCAGGTTCGCACCTGGGAAGCGGAGCAGGTCGGCTGGCGCGGCCGCACGCTGCAGCTCACCGGCGGCCTCACCGCAGCGCCGACGTTGAAACGCGTCCTGGAAGGCATGACGGACGCTCCCTATTCCGGCAAGGCCCCATCTTCCGAGTGGTACCGCACGCTGGCGCGCGTGATGAAGGCGGCCTATGCGGAACGGCTGGCCTCCCTTGGCGAATCTGAGCCGCTCGCGGCGGAAAGCTGCACAACTCACCTCACCGCCTGCGATGCCGAGGGCAACACGGTAGCGATGACCACCACGCTGATGTCCTCGTTCGGCAGCCGCGTGCTGCTGCCCCAGTCGGGCGTTCTGCTCAACAACGGCATGATGTGGTTCGATCCGCGTCCAGGTTCGCCGAATTCGATCGCACGTGGCAAGCGCGCGTTGTGCAATATGCTGCCGATCATCCTGGCAGAGAACGGCCGGCCATTCGTCGCCGGCGGCGCGTCAGGCGGAAGGCGCATCCTGGCTTCGGTCTTTCAACTCATGACCTTCATCGCCGACTTCGGCATGGACGTGGAGGCAGCGGCGCATCATCCACGGATCGACGTATCCAGCGTCGAGGGCGCAAGCGCGGACAGGCGCCTGCCCGCCGCGCTGCTGGATGCGCTGTCCGCGGACGGGCCGCTGCAGGTGGTCGAGCACAACGCAGTGCCGATCAACTTCGCCTGCCCCAATGTCATTGTGCAGTCAGCCGACGGAACGCGAATTGGGATCAGCGATGTAGCGTCACCGTGGTCGGGTGCGGTCGCGCAGGCCTAGCCGATAGCGGCCTATCCATTCTCCTTACACCACCGGGCCACCTGTTCATGAGTAGCGAACCAGCATTTGCCGCGCGCCTTCATGTGCTTGATCAGCCGTGCAAGCACAGGCATGCGCGAACGATGGCCAGTGATATGCGGATGCATGGTGAGCAGGAACAGGCCACCTTCGTCCCAGGCACCGTCGAATTCAGCAGTGAAGATCTCTTCGACCGCTGAGGGTGGTGTATAGGGCCGCAGCGACGAGAAGCGGACGAAGTTGTAGTACACCGCGTCGTCGCGGATCCATTCCGGGGGCAGCTCGACGATGCCGGTCGGCTCGCCGGCATCCATGATCTCGTAGGGATCGTCGTCTGCCATCAGCGAGCTGTCATACAGCAGCCCGAGCTCGCGCACGATATCGAGCGTGTTGACAGAAAAGTCCCAGCTGGCAGTGCGCATACCCACCGGATCGCGCCCGGCGATCCGCCCCAGTGTCTCGGCCGCGCGGAACGTCAGGTCGCGCTCCGCCTCGCGCGGCAATGTAGTATTGGCTTCATGTATCCATGAATGTATGCCGATCTCGTGGCCATCATCGGCGAGCGCACGCACTTCCTCGGAATGCAGCAAGGCTGAGACAGCGGGATAGAAAAATGATGCCGGAACAGACTCCCGCTCCAGCAACTGGCGGATGCGCGGCGTGGCCTGGCGGTTGCCGTACTGGCCCTGACTGATCCGCATCGGGCTTTCGTCGCTATCTCGCAGCGGGATGGTCTCGTGATCTGCATCGAAGCTGATTGCGACGGCACAGCGGGCGCCGTCGGGCCAAGCCTTTGGTTTCAGGCTGCGTCCGGCGCGCGCGCGGCCGACGATGCTGCGCCACCTTGCCTCGGACCACTGCCAGGGCTGCTCGGTCGGATGCGGAGTTGCATCGTTCATTAGGGATCCTCCTTCGCGATCTCACTGTTTCGTGCCAGCCATGCTGCGCCGGATTGCCGATGGACGGGAAGAGGCAGCATTGCTGGTGTTCGAGGCTTTGCGATACAGTGCTGATGGGATCGTGCTGCAGCTTGACTGCCAGGCTGCGGCTCCGCGTTACGGCGCCTCTGCTACGCAAGAAAGCAACGGACCGCCCGTTTCGCCAGATCGGGCGAGCCCCAAGGAGGGTCCAAGATGCTCGATCTGATCGATCGGCGACACAAGCTGACCGCGAACCAATGGAAGATCGCACTCGCCGCGACACTCGGCGACATGCTCGATTTCTTCGACTTCTTCTTGATTGGATTTGTTCTGGCGTTCATCGTCAAGGACTGGAATCTGACCTATGGCGAGTCGGGGTTGATCCTGTTGGCCTCGGGAATCAGTGCGCCCTTCGGTTCGTTGTTCTACGGGTGGCTCGCGGACAAGATTGTCGCCGCAAGGTGATGATCGCCACTGTGCTGAACTTCTCCCTCGCCACCGGTGCGATGGCGGTGACGCCACACGGAGCGTGGATCTATCTCGTCATCTGCCGCTTTATCATTGGGCTTGGCGTGACCGGCCTTTACTCGGTCGATATCACGCTGGTCCAGGAATTCGTGCCGGCGGCGAGGCGCGGGTGGATCACCGGGCTCACCACGACGATGTTGCCGGTTGGCGTGCTGCTCGGTGCCTTCCTTGGAGGGTATGCCACGCCGTATATCGGGTGGCGCGGGATGTTCGCCGTCGGGCTGCTGCCGGCGGCATTGACCCTGTATATCCGCGCGTGGGTTCCAGAATCGCCCTACTGGCTGATGCGCATGGGACGGGTCGAGGAGGCGCGTCGCTCGATCGCCTGGGCATTACAGGTCGACCCGCACTCGATCACGTTGCCCGACACCATTCCAGCGCCAGAGCACACGCGCTGGATGGAGCTATTCAAATATCCACGCAGTCTCATCACCGGATGTCTGACCGGGCTGACGCAGACGGGTGGAGTGGGCCTCGCATTATGGATGGTGACACTGTTCGTGATGGTGCTGCAGGTCACCCCGGCGGAGGCGTCGAAGCTTGCCATCTGGGTCAGTGTTGCGGCGGTGGCGGGACGCTTCTTCTGCTCATGGATCTCCGACGCGATGGGTCGGCGCGCGTCTGGCGTATTGAGCTGCCTCGTCGCTGCGCTGTTCATGTCGCTCGCCGGCTACCTGAACAGCGTGTTCATTGGCGGCGTTTCAATGTTCTTCCTGATGATCGTGCTGCAGAACTTCTTCGGCAGTGGCAATTACTCCATCGTCGGTCCGTACATGGGAGAGTTGTGGCCGGCGCGACTGCGCGGCAGTGGCATGGGTTTTGTGTATGGCGTGGGCAATCTTGGTAAATTCATTGGCCCGGCAGGACTCGCGCTGATTGCGGGGTCATCGACCTACGTGGCGCCGAAAGCGACCCTGGATGCGCTGGTCCCCGCATTCAACTATTTCGCCTTCTGGTACGTGCTGGGCGCCGTCGCCTTCTGGTTCATCGGCATTGAAACCCGTGGCAGATCGTTCGACGAGATCGATGCGGCCTTATCCACGCCCGCGGCATCGTCCGAGCAAGCGCTGTCGCGGTAAGCGTCAGCTTTCATCACCAGGCCTCGGAAGAGGCCTGGTAAGCTCGATCAGGCGGCAATGCGCACTGGCAGCGAACGGATCGCGTGCAAGAAGTTGGAATAGGCGTAGACCGGCTTGTCGACCACCTCGATCCTCAGGTCGCGGCGCAAGACCTCTTCCCACAGAATCCGCAACTGCAGTTCGGCCAGCCGGTTGCCGAGACAGCGGTGGATCCCGAAGCCAAACGACATGTGCTCGCGGGGACGCTTCCGGTCAACGATTACCTCGTCTGCTCGCTCGATCACGTCCTCGTCACGGTTGCCTGAAATGTACCAGATCACCACCTTCTCGCCCGCCTTGATCGGCTTGCCGCCGATCTCTGCATCGGCGAGGGCCGTACGCCGCATGTGGATGACCGGCGTCTGCCACCGGACGAATTCCGAAATGGCGCTCGGCACCAGTTCGGGATGTTCACGTAGCTTCTTCCACTGATCGGGAAAGCGGCTCAATCCCAGCAACCCGCCGGACATCGAGTTGCGTGTCGTGTCGTTGCCGCCGACCAGGAACAGGATAAGGATGCCCATGCGCTGGCGTAACGTCATTTTGCTGGTGGCCTCGCCATGCGCCATGATCGAGATCACGTCGAAGCTTTTGGGCTTCTTCGCACGCTCCTCCCAGAATTCGTTCATGTGTTCAGCGAAGCGCATCTGCTCGGCGAAACGCTCCTCCTCGGAGTGCACCGGCGCATCCGGGGCGTTGATGTCGCAGATAAATGTGTCGGACCAGCGGATCAGACGTGCTTTGTCCTCGATCGGATAGTCGAACAGGGTGGCCAGCATCATCGATGTCAACTCGACGGACACACGCTCGACCCAGTTGAAGGTCTCGCCGCGCGGCAGCGCGTCCAGCACCATGTTGGTGCGGTCACGGATCAGCGTTTCCATCTTGGCCAGCGTGATCGGGTTGACCGTCGAGCTGACCTCGCGCCGTTGATCGTCGTGCTCGGGCGGATCCATGCGAATGAAGCTGGTGCGCTCCAGTCCCCTCGGTGCATCGTTGATCTGAACGCCGCCAACTTCGTCGGACGAAGAGAACACCTTGTGGTTAACCTCGACCTGTACAATGTCCTTGTACTTGGTGACAGCCCAGTACGGCCCATAGGGACTGTCCGGCGTGTAGTGTACCGGATCCTCTCGCCGCAACCGCGCGAAATACGGCCGCCAGACGTCGTCACAGTATAGCCGCGGATCGCTGACATCGATCTTGTCGAGAGGCATCGACGAGGCGAGCGTCCTATGGTCCATATCGACCGGTGCATTCATGGTGTTCCTCCTTCAGTGAATCTGCACCGGCAGTTCACGAATTCCGTGGATTATGTTCGAGCGCAGGTAGTTCGGCTTGTCCATCACCTCGATCTCGAGGTCACGCTTCAGAATCTCCTCCCACAGGATGCGCAACTGCAGCTCGGCTAAACGATTGCCGACGCAGCGATGCACACCGAAACCGAACGAAATGTGCTCGCGCGCCCGTGGACGATCGACGATCAGCTCGTGCGGATCCTTGATCGCCTCCTCGTCGCGATTGCCGGAGACGAACCACATCGCAACCTTGTCGCCCTTGCGGATCGTCTTGCCGCCGAGTTCGAAATCCTGCAAGGCAGTGCGCCGCAGATGCAGCACCGGCGTGTGCCAGCGAATGATCTCAGAGATGGCACCCGGCACCAGCTCGGGATTTTCCCGTAGCTTGCGATACGCCTCGGGATATTTTGAGAAGCCCCACACACCACCCGACATCGAATTGCGCGTCGTGTCGTTGCCGCCGACGATCAGCAGACTGCAATTCG
>JBKPOG010000302.1:0-9492 GCA_046732975.1 Pseudomonadota bacterium | reverse complement strand
GCTCCCTGCGACGAGGCCAGCGCCCTTGCTGCACCGCAGCACGCCTTCATGCCTCCTGTCTAGGCCTATTCGCGCGCCATTTGCACTTACAGTCGCCCGGTATGACGACACTTTATGCAAATCCCGACTGAATCTGTGCCTGAATGCCTCGTGAATAGGCAAAAACAGGCGCGCCAAGCGCGCGCCGCGCGGTTTCCGTTCTGCGGCCAGCAAAGGGTGCTGCTAGGCACAGGGGCCCAGATCTCGCACGGCCTCTTCTGGCCGCGCACGTCGGTTGATATAAATAAAGGGTCAGATCATAAGTTCGATCAGGAACGGTCCCTTGCGGCTGTTGGCCTGGACGAACAGGTCGGCGAAACGTTCGCACGTATCGGCCCGCGCTGCCTCAACACCCATGCCATTCGCCAATTTGGTCCAGTCGAGGTCGGGGTTGCCCAGGTCCAGCATGTCCAGCGCGGTACGGCCCGGGTTGGCGCCGACGTTGGCCAGTTCTCCCAGCAGGATCTGATATTTGCGGTTGGACAGCAGCACGGTCGTGACGTCCAGGCGCTCGCGCGCCTGGGTCCACAATGCCTGCAGCGTGTACATCGCCGAGCCATCCGCCTGCAGCGCGATGACACGCCGGCCCGGCGCCCCGACCGCGGCTCCGGTAGCAAGCGGAGGGCCGCAGCCGATCGCGCCGCCGGTCGAGTTCAGCCAGTCATGCGGTGGTGCAGCGTAGGTGAACGGAAAGAACCCGCGCCCGAAAGTCACGGCTTCGTCGGTGATCACGGCTGCCTCAGGCATCAAGGCCGAGAGCGTGGCGGCGACCGAGTCGGGTGTCAGCGCGCCTCGTTGCGGCTCGGGGCGTGGCCCCGGGTCGGGAATGGCGACGCGCGGTGCCGATAGTTCGGCGGCCAGCTGCGCGAGCGCCGCTGCCGCGTCCTGATCGGCGCGGGCGAGAACGTGGATGTCGGCGTCCGTCGGGATCGGCGTGGTCGGCTTGCCGGGATAGGCAAAGAAGGTCACCGGCTTGCGTAGCCCGCACAGGATGACATGCCGCGTGCCGGCCAGCGCCTTCACGGCGACATCGACCACGTAGGGAATGCGGTCCACCGGCACGCGACCGCGGCCGCGCGAGATGCGCGCGTTGGCACCTTGCGCAATCAGGCGCGCGCCAGTGGCGGTGGCGATGCGATGCGCGTTCTCCAGTGCATCGGCGCGCACCGCTTCGCCGCCCAGCACGATCAGCGTCGGCCGGCCGCGGCGCAGAATCTCGGCGGCGGTGCGGATCTGCGCCGGATCCGACTGCGGCTTCGGCGGCACCGGCACCGGATCGGCGATGACGCCGCCCTCGTCCCAGGACGTGTCCGACGGCAGGATCAGCGTGGCGATCTGGCCTGGGTGGGTACGCGCAGCCTGTACCGCGACCGCAGCATCGGCGCCGACCGTGGCCGACGAGGAGGCGGTGCGCACCCAGGCGGAGGCGCCACGCGCCCAGCCCTCGGTGTCAGCGGTGAGTGGGGCATCGATGGGGCGATGATAGGTGGCCTGATCGCCAACGATGTTGACGATCGGCGTCTGTGCGCGGCGCGCGTTGTGCAGATTGGCGAGGCCATTGGCGAGACCTGGGCCGCAATGCAGCAGCGTCGCTGCCGGCTTGCCGGACATGCGGGCATAGCCGTCGGCCGCGCCGGTCACGACGCCCTCGAACAGTCCAAGTACGCAGCGCATGCCGGGCACCCGGTCGAGTGCGGCGACGAAGTGCATCTCGGATGTGCCGGGATTGGAGAAGCACGTATCGACGCCGCTCTTCAGCAGAGTGTGGACGAGGCTCTCGGCGCCGTTCATGGGCAGGTCCTTTCGGGAGACGAAATTGCCTCGAACCTTGCGCGAGGGTCGCACCGGTGGCAATCGGCGCGCATCGCCACGTTCAGGAACGCGAGGCGAACCCGATTTGTGACGGGACGGCTCTTGGCCGTGATGCGGTGCTCTCGGCGGCCCCGCCCGCCAAGTGAAGTGTGCGCGTGGGGAACGCGAGTTCCACTCCGAGATCCTGCAACAGGTTCATGATCCCCAGCAGGATCGCTTCCCGTTCCCGCAGCTCCTCAGCGTAGCTCGCCACCTGAAGGTGGAAGATCACAAGTATATCGAGGCTGCTCTCGCCAAAGTTGTTGAAGTGTACCTCACAGGTTCGTTCCTCTGCCGACGGATGATCGACAATGAGCTGTCTGATGCCGGCAATCACCGCTTCCAGTTTCTCGCGCGGGGTATCGTAGGTGACCTGCAAGAAGAATCGCTGGCGACGCTTGATCCGCGAAGTGAGATTTTCCACTGTGGTGTTCACGACAGTGCTGCTCGGAATTGACACCAACGTGTTGTCGGCGGTTCGAATGCGGGTACTGCGAAAGCCGACATCCTCCACGGTGCCTTCGCTGCCGCTGATCCTGACCAGGTGACCGACGCGGAACGGCTTCTCCAGCGCGATCAGCATCGAGCCGATGAGGTTGGCGATCGTGCTCTGCGCGGCCAGTGCGACGGCTAGACCGCCGACACCGAGCCCGGCGAGGACGGAATAGGCGGGGAAGCCCAATTCGTCGCCGCATCGGATCAGAATGCCGGTCGCGGCGATCAAGCCGATCAGGCGGGTGCCGAGCCGGATCAGCTGGCTGTCCAGGCTGCGCGGCGTCAGTCGCTCGGACGCCACCAGGAGCTCGCCCACCAGGACCGACACAGAGATAGCCAGCCACGTCGCTCCCACATACAGCGCAGCGGTCGCAGTGTATTCAAGGACCATGCGCACGATCCCGCCGATCCGCAGCATCGAGGCGAAGTGCGGCACAACCAGACCAGCGCCAACGATGACCGCGAGCGGTCGCGTCAAAGCCTGCCACTGTCGCGAGGGCACATCCTCGCTCTCACCGGCGTGCCGACGTCCGATCCAACTGCCGGCAATGATGATGAGGGTGGCGACCGCCAAGCCGACGCCTAGACCAAGCCATTGCCAGGTGGCTACCTCAAGGACACGGACCTTGGCCCATCGCGGCAAGTCGAACATCCAGCGAGGAGGAATGAGGAAGCGCAACCCGACGGGCGAACTGAGGAAACCATCGTAAACACTGGCCGATCTGTCCTGACTGGCCATTCGAAACATCTTGTCCAGCTTCTCGCCCGGACCAGGCTTGTAGGGCAGATGCTTGACCAGCTTGTAGAACTCGGGAAGTCGGTTGACCGTCGCCGCGGAGAACAGGTATTCGCCAGCACGCGGCCCGTTCTCGAGCAGAACGATGTCGATTTCGGTGTTGGGCAGCCGCCACCGCTTCGATCCCGATTGCGCCATCTGCTGCCGGTCCGGGACGTCGGACATGGCGGGGATTTCGATCCGATCCAGTATCTCCTTGAGCTGGACGAGGCTTTCCATAGCGACGGTGTCCAGCAGCACGGGGGGGACGTCCGAAACGTCCAGATAGCGAATGGCATCCGACGCGTGCAAATAGCCGGTCCTATGTTTCTCGCGCTCTTCGGCAGCGAGATAAAGCCGATCGGACGCGAGATAGGACTCGAACGCGCCTGCCACGCTGCGGTAGATGTGATCCGTCAGTTCGATGAAGCCTTGCAGTGTGGCGCGGGGGCTTGAGGTGTCGGGAGGGCGCAGCGGGTTGTCGTCGGCCGTTTGTGCGGCGGCGGGTGTGAGGCCCAGGAGAATTGCGAGCAGAGCTGCGGCGGCCGAAGATGTCAGCCACGAACGGACCAACTTCGTGCTGCCAGTGAGTGGCGTTCCCGTCATTATGCCTCGGCACGATTTTCCATCGGATTCTCCTCAGGCGAGCAGTGATCCGACCTTGCGCGATGACAACGTTGCTGGCAACTGCCTTTGCACTTACCAAACGAGACGATCCGTCAAGCAACGCTTTCGTATAGCACCATGCGATAGTCGGACTGGATGAAGCTGCCGCACTCTGTCATCCCAATGCCACCGAGAACCATGCGCGAAGAGAAATTGTGCTCGCGCGCCACCGCGACGATGCGCCGCAGGCCTACCTGCTGATGGCCGAAGCGCAGCGCGGCGCTGGCCGCCTCGCGGGCAAGGCCGCGTCCCTGCGCCTGGGGCCATAAGGCGAAGCGCAAAGCGATGCCGCGGCCATCCAGCCGATGCTCCAATCCGGTGATGCCGAGGAAGTGGCCCTGCTCGCGAATCGCCCAGGTGCCGAAGCCATGGGCACCCCACTCCGCCACGTCGTCCGCCAATTCCTGGGCCGTCTGCTGCGGCGAGCGGACGCCACCCAGCATGATGGCAAATACCTGCGGTGCGGCCTTGATCGCGATGAGGTCGCAGAGATCGGCACCACCAACCGGTGTCAGCACCAGTCGCGCCGTGCGCAGTATCCACAACGGGTTCATGGCGTGCCGGCGCGCCATGGGGGCGCGAGTTCAGTCGCGATAGCTGCGATCGATGCCGTCGAGCAGACGAAGATAGGCGGGCCATTCAGCCGACGCCCGCCCCCTGTCGTGTTGTTCATACTGGGCTGCGACGTGCTCGCAGATGTGCGGTGCGATCTCCAGTACCTCCTGCCGGCTCTCATCCATCATCAGTTGGATGCGCGCGGCGCGGACGAACTCCTTCATCAGGCTGAATGCCTCACGTGCGGTGGTGCCGACTGTGGTGACACCGTGATGACGCATGACCAACGCGCGGTTCCGCCCCAGCGCGGCAACTATACGTTCGCGCTCGTCGAAGCTGTCGGTGAGGCCTTCGTAATCGTGGTAGCCGATGCGATTGTAGAAGCGCATGGCACTCTGCGACACAGGACGGAGACCGTGCTTCAAGGCAGAAATCGCCACGCCTTCATCTGGATGGACGTGAACCGAGCAGTTCACGTCGGGCCGGCCGCGTAGCACGCCGCTATGGAGGGTGAAGCCGGGACGGTTGACGCCGGCGCGTTCGTCGAGGTCGGCGTCCATGCTGACCTCGACCAGATTCGAGGCGGTGACCTCGGTATACAGCAGTTCGTGGCGTTTTATCAGAAAGTTGCGCGGATTGGACGGGCACCGCATCGCCGCATGGTTGAAGATCACATCTCCCCAACCCTGATGAGCGAGCAAGCGATATACTGCGGCGAGATCCACGCGCGCCTGCCGGTCGAGATCGGCGGCGGCTCTGTCGTGGGCGGTCTCAATGTCCATGGCGAGGTCTCCCTCGCCGCCATATACGCGAAAGCGCCGCCTGCATGAAGGCGGCACCCTCGTCGATTGGCCAGAATCTCCTACCGGAAGGACCGGCAGAAAAGTCTTCGATCAGCCCTTCTTGCGCTCTTCGGCCTTTTGGCGATTGATCACCTCGGCCTGCGCGCCCTCCTGGCCCTCGTGCTGAGCAATATCCGTCTGTGCCTGCTTGTCGGCCTGAGGAATCATGTCCTCGGATTTCGTCTTTTCCTGTGCCACGATTGTTCCCCTTCTTCAGCGTTGCAGAAACGCCAGCATGGGCGCTGGGTTCCCTTCCGAACCCGCGGGCGCGATGCTCACGACGCGTCGGCCGTCAACCGCCCAGCGCTCGGTCTATCTTCCGACCCGCACTCTGCGCCGGGCCTTGGGGTGGATTGAGAGTATCGCCAATCCGCTGACCTGCGTTGTCCAGGCTGCGCCCGGTGCGTTCGGCCGGCCCTTCCTGATGGCAAGCGCCCAGGCCAAAGGCCATCACAGCCAAGATCGGCAGCAGAATTCGCATTGTCGCTTCGCCCTTCGATGTCCAACACGCCCAAACACCAATATCCGGAACAGGTTCCCGAAGCCTCGGCGCGGGCTAACGCTGGAGGCAACATGACGCCACCACCGTGAGACCATCCACCACACGCCGCTATCACGGACTATCGACTGGCAATTGGTCTGGTCTGCTGGCCCGTCATAGGGCAACGGGTCAGACGGCGTTCTCGGCCAGCCGGGAGTATGTCGCTCGCGGGTTATCTATCATGATCTTCCTGACCAGCTCGCGCGATAATCCGTCAGGCAGCACCGCTTCGCCGTCGAACTGCCAGTGCGGGTAATCAGTGGAGAACAACAGGATCTCATCCGAGCCCATGTGCTCCATCAGCTTTTGGAGCATCTCCGCCGACGGAGGCGCATCGAATGGCGTAACGGTCAGGCGCACATTGGAACGCACGATGTCGGTAGGCGCGCGATCAACCCAGGGCACCTCCATGCGCAGGCCGCGCCAGAATTTCGTCAGGCGCCACAGGTGAGCCGGCAACCAGGTAAATCCGGATTCCAGCAGTACAACCTTCAGGTCAGGGAACTTGGTGAACACACCCTCGCAGACCAACGATGATAGCGCCGCCTGGAAGGCCGCGGCCTGAGCCGCGTAGTCCTCGGTATAGTAGGTTGGCCAGCCGAGGGGTGTGACCGGATGGCGGTAAGCCGAGCCGGCATGAATGCCAACCGGCAAGCCATGTTTCTCGGCCGCGGCGTAGATCGGCCAGTAGTGGCGCTTGCCCAATGGGTGGTCGTGCATCACGAGCAGCAGGATCTGCACGAAGCGCTTGTCGGCTGCGACGCGGTCGATCTCTTCCACCGCAAGCTCGGCGTTCTGCATCGGCACCACGATCGACGCGCGCAACCGCGGCTCCTTGTCCAGCCACTCAGCGGCGATCCAATCGTTCACCGCACGGGCGAAGCCGGCGCCCATGTCCTCCGAGAACAACAGCTGTACACCATAGAGACAGTTGCAGATGGCCAGCGACGTGTCGAACGGCGTCAGCGCATGTGCACGCAATGCGTCGAGGTCAGAGCCGGGTTTGCCGTTCGGCAGGCGCCAGTCGGGGCGCGAGGTCAGCGGTGAATTGGCCGGATAGGCGATTGACTCAAGTTCGTGCACACCGCGCTGGATCACGATGTCGCGCCAGTGGTCCGACAGATATGGGTGCAGCGCCCTGATATTGGGAACCGCGGGGTGGATGTCGCAGTCGATGCCACCAGGTTCGAGGAGGGACATACGATGTGGTTCCGGATCGTTCGCCGAGAACGATACGGCGAGCCGGCGCCATGGTCCAACAAGCCAGTCGCCGAAGCTGGCGCGCACGGCCGATGTGGGTATTCTTCATGCAATCGCGGAGGGAACCATGAAGGCACTCACTCAGCAGCAGGTGGACTACTATCGCCACAACGGCTTCCTGTTCCCCATCCTTGCACTCGATCCCAGCGAAGTTGCGACCTGCCTAGCCGGTCTCGCTCGCCTCGAATCCGACCTCGGCAGCCCGGTCGCCGAAGCCGATGTGAAATGGCGCTCGCACGCCTATGCGCATTCTCCATGGTTCAATGACCTGGTCCGCCATCCGCGCATCCTCGATGCAGTGGAAGACGTCATCGGCCCAAATATTCTGGTCTGGACCAGCACCTTCTTCATCAAAGAGCCTCATTCGCCGACGTTTGCCGCCTGGCATCAGGACGGCGCCTATTTCGGGCTGGAGCCCCGCGAGCAGGTCTGTGCCTGGGTTGCGCTGACCAATGCCACGGCGGAGGCAGGCTGTATGGAACAACTGTCGTTCCGCGGCGTGCCCCACCTTTATCAGCATTCCGCCCTGGGCCTCGCACACAGCATAAACCGTGCCGGCCAGACCATCATGGAGCCATTCGATGACAGCGATCCTGTCGCAATGGCGCTGCCCGCCGGCTCATTCTCGCTGCACCACGAACTGGCCGTCCACCGTTCCGCACCGAACCGTGCGACGCATCGTCGTGTTGGCATCGGGCTCAACTACATTCCGACACATGTGCGGGTGAACGGCTCCGTTCGCGTGAAGGCGATGCTGGTGCGCGGCGTGGACACCTATGGCCATTTCGACCTGATCGATCCGCCAACAGCCGAGCGCGATGCGTCGGCGCTCGCGGTGCATCAGGCGGTGAGCGACAGTTACCGCGCCAATTACCAGGAGCAGGTGCAGCATCACGCCGAGAGCTTCGCGCAGCCGTAGTAAGGGAGATCGCCATGGCAGCAAGGCCACGCGTCATCACCATTGAAGAGCACTACCAGGATCCGGATGTCCTGCGCGCCTATGCACCGGAGGATCAGCGGCAGCTTCCCGCGGTTGCGGAGCGCCTGAACGATCTGACCAATCTTCGCATCAGGGAAATGGACGAAGCTGGCATCGACATGCAGGTGCTGTCGCATGGCAATCCCGGCCTGCAGAAAATGGACGCCGACAACGCGGTCCGTCTCGCGCACATTGCCAACGACCGACTGGCGCAAACCGTGCGGGCGCACCCCGATCGCTTTGCCGCCTTCGCCGCGATTCCGACGCCCGATCCCAGGGCGGCTGCCGACGAGTTGGAGCGCGCGGTGACGCAACTCGGGTTCAAGGGCGCACTGATCAACGGCACCACCAACGGTATATTCTTCGATGACAAGCGATTCTGGCCGATCTGCGAACGCGCCGCGGCGTTGGATGTGCCGCTCTATCTGCACCCCACCATGCCGCATCCGGCGGTGATCGAAACCTATTACCAGGACTACGTGCAGGACTGGCCAATGATCCTGCGCGCTGCGTGGGGCTTCACCGTGGAAACCGCGACGCAGGGCGTTCGCATGGTGCTGTCGGGGGTGTTCGATGCTTACCCAAAACTAAAGATCATCCTCGGGCATCTCGGCGAAGGGCTGCCGTTCCTGCTGTGGCGCATCGACGCAGGGTTTTCCCGCGGCGGCGGACGATCATTTCGCGATGTATTCTGTGAAAACTTCTACATCACCACGAGTGGTTTCTTCTCCAATCCCGCCTTGTTGTGCTGCGTGCAGGAGCTTGGAGTGGACCGCATCATGTTCTCGGTCGACTATCCCTTCGTCCCCAACAAGCCCGGCACGGACTGGCTGCCCAATATACCGCTCTGTGCAGAGGACAAGGCGAAGATCTCCAGCGGCAATGCAATCCGGCTGCTGAGGCTCTGAGGCCCACAGCAGCACCGGCTCACGCCTCCAGTGCAGCACGCACGGCTGTTGCCAATTGCTGTCGCCGATATGGCTTGAAGATGGTGTCGTTATTCGTGCGTGGTTGGGAGTCCGGGCGGGGCTGCGTATAGCCGGTGGCGAACAGCACCTTCAGCCGCGGGCGGAATTGCTTGGCTGCGTTCGCGAGCTGATGACCGCTCATGCCCTCCGGCATGACGACATCGGTGAACAGCAGGTCAAATCCATCGCGTTGCCGAAGCATCTTCAGCGCAGCCGGTCCGTTCTCCGCCTCGCTCACCTGGTAGCCCAAGGAAACAAGATGACGGCGCGCGACCGCCCGCATCTCCGGCTTGTCATCGACGACCAGGATCGATTCGCTGCCGCGCGGTATGCTCACGAGATCGTCCTTGTCGGTCGTCGGCGCTTCATGCCCCAAGGCTCGCGGCAGATAGAGTCGCACCGTGGTTCCCCGTCCCGGGTTGCTTTCGATGACGAGGTCTCCACCAGACTGCTTGGCAAAACCAAAGACCATGCTCAGTCCAAGGCCACTGCCGCAGCCTGGTGCCTTGGTGGTGAAAAAT
>JBKPOG010000301.1:0-24299 GCA_046732975.1 Pseudomonadota bacterium | reverse complement strand
ACGCTGCCGTTCTGCCAAAGCTGCAGGAGATATACCTGCCGGGCGCCTGGAAGATGCAGGGTCTGGCGCAGAACCAGGCGGTGTGTGTCGTCTATTGCCCGGCTGGCCCGATCATCGAGTACATGCCGGATGCGGTGAAAGTCCCGCCGAAGACGGCGCAGGAACTGCTGGACTGGACCAAGGCACACCCCAAGCGTTTCCTTTACGCGCGTCCAGCGAATTCCGGGCCGGGGCGAACGTTCCTTCAGGGTCTGCCGTATATCCTGAGCGACAAGGATCCGATGGACCCAAAGGACGGCTGGGACAAGACGTGGTCCTACCTCGTCGAACTGGGCAAGAACATCGAGTATTATCCGACCGGCACTGGTGCGACGATGAAGGAACTTGGTGAGGGATCACGCGACATCATCGCCTCGCATCTCGGCTGGGACCTCAACCCGCGGATTCTCGGCGTGGTACCGAAGGAGGCGGAAGTCGGAACGCTTGAGGGCTTCCACTGGGTGACCGATGCGCAGTACTGGGCCGTCCCGAAGGGGGTCTCGGATGACAAGCTCGCGGTGCTGCTGGAAATGACCAAGTACATGCTCGGGAAGCCAGCGCAGGCGATGACCTACGACAAGGGCTATTTCTATCCTGGTCCGGCCGTGAAGGATGTGCCGTTGTCCATGGCACCGAAGGATAGCCAAGAGGCTGTGAGCAGCGTGAAGCGCGAATTCATCGACAAGCTGATCGCCGATGTGCCCTCCGAGGTGCCGCTGCCAGCGGACAAGCTGGTCTATGCCTTCCAGCGCTGGGACCAGCAGGTCGGCTCACGGGTGGGCAAGTAGTGCTGGATGCCGATATCTTCGCGAGACTTCCGCGAGCTGCGGCTCGAGGGGATCAGCCGTGATTTCGGCCAGGTGCACGCTCTGCGGAACGTATCGCTGACGGTGCGGCGCGGCGAGTTCGTCGCGCTGCTTGGCCCCTCGGGTTGCGGCAAATCCACAGCGCTGAACTGCATCGCCGGTCTGCTGCAACTGACCAGTGGCGCGATTTGGCTGGACGAGCGCCGATTGGACGAGGTCGGGCCGGAAGATCGCGGTTTCGGCATGGTGTTCCAGAACTACGCGCTGTTCCCGCATATGACAGTGCGCCGGAATGTCGGGTTCGGTTTGACGACCCAGCGGCGGCCAAAGGCGGAAATCGACCGGCGCGTCGACCAAGCCTTGGCGCTGGTCCGCCTGGAGACGCAGGCCGACAAGCTGCCTGGCCAACTATCTGGCGGACAGCAGCAGCGGGTGGCGATCGCCCGAGCCATCGTGGTCGAGCCACCCTTGGTATTGATGGACGAACCGCTGTCCAATCTCGACGCGAAGCTGCGGCTGGAGATGCGCGCCGAAGTGCGGCGCATTCACTCGATGCTGGGCTGTTCGACAATCTATGTGACGCATGACCAGCAAGAGGCACTGTCGCTCGCCGATCGCATCCTGGTGATGATCGATGGTGAGACACGGCAGATTGGCACGCCCGAGGATCTGTACTCCCGGCCTGCCCACGCCGACGTGGCGGAGTTCATGGGCTACCGCAACCTGTTTCGCTCCATTGCACAAATGACGAACGATGGGATCGCTGTCTCCTTTGGTGGCGCGCGTCTGCTTGGCACGGCGATGGATGCGGTCGGCCGCGATGCAATGGTGGCGATTCGGCCGGACGACCTGCGTCCACGCAGCGACGGACCGATCCCCGCAACAGTCGAAATCGCTGAGTATCACGGCCGCGATTACTACGCGTTGGCGAAGGGGAACGATGGGAAGGACCTCTACTTCCGCTCGGACCACCGATTGAACCCAGGGGAACTCGTTCGTCTGGCCGCTCCACGGGAGCGTGTCTTGGTGTATTCGGCGTGAGCGCAACTCAGCTGTCACTGCGCCGACGGATGCGCGAACGCGGTCTCGATTCGGTGACGCTCCTGGTTCTCCCCGGGGTGATCTTTGTACTGGCGCTATTCGTTTACCCGTTCCTGTATGGGTTGGTGCTGTCGTTCACTCCAAAGGAAGGCGGCTGGCTGGCGAACTATCAAAAATTTTTCACTGACCCGTTCCTCTATGACACGATCTGGCTGACCTTGCAGATCGCGATACCGGCCACTCTGCTGAATACCATCCTGTCGGTCCCCGTGGCGCTCCGCGTGCGAAGGCTGAAGCGCCAAAAGCTGCTGACCACCATCCTCGTCATCCCAATCACTCTCGGTACCGTAATGGTGGCAGAGGGGCTATTGACCTATCTGGGGCCGCGCGGCTGGCTGAATCGCTTCCTGCTGGAGTTCGGGATCACCAACAGCCCGGTACGGTTGATCCATAATTATTGGGGCGTGATGCTGTCGCTGGTGATCAGCGGATTCCCATTCACCTTCCTGCTGACGCTGTCCTATGTCACCGGCATAGACCCATCTCTTGAGCAGGCGAGCGCGATGTTGGGCGCGCGGGCGAGGCAACGTTTCTTCCGCATCCTGCTGCCGCTGCTGGCGCCGGGACTGGCAATTACTTTGGCGTTGGCATTCGTGCAGGCATTCACGGTGTTCCCATCGGCCGTGCTGCTTGGTGCGCCCGCAGGGCCGACGCGGGTGATCTCGATTGTCGCCTATCAGGCTGCATTCGAGCAGTACGACTACCCACTCGCCTCGGCGATCGCGATGCTGATGGCGCTGGTGCAGGTGATCATCATCGTCGCACTACTGGGTGCGCGGACATTGGTGTTCCGGGGTCCAGCCAGCACCGGTAAGGGCTAGCTTCGGATGCCCCGCAGCGTTGGTGAAAAGGTGTGGGCCACTGCGGTTTGGGCGGTGGTGGGATTTTTTGTGCTCAATCTGCTGGCGATGATTGGCAGTGTGGTTGTCAATTCATTCGGCACGCGATGGTTCAATACCTGGTTGCCGGCAGGCTTTACGCCGCAGTGGTACACGATGGCGTGGGCCGAGTTCCATCTCCCGGACATTCTGCTGGTCACCGCCGAAGTGGTAGGTGCGGTCGTGTTGATCTCGGGGTTAATCGGCGTACCGACGGCCTACGCCATGGCTCGGCGGGATTTCCCCGGCAAACAAGCCGTGATGCTGCTGTTCCTGCTACCACTGCTCGTGCCTCCGATCACCTACGGCATACCGATGGCGACCGTGCTGTATCAGGCGCATCTCGCCGGAACAATGTGGGGTGTGATCCTGGCGAATCTGGTGCCCTCAGTCCCGTTCGTCATTCTGATTTTGATCCCCTTCGTCGAACAGATCGATCCGCGCATCGAGGCAGCGGCACAGGTCTTCGGCGCCGGGATAGGGCGCCTCTTCACCCAGGTGCTGGTCCCTTTGCTGACACCCGGCATTCTTGCGGCACTGTTGCTGGTGCTGGTGCGCACCATCGCCATGTTCGAGCTGACATTCCTGACCGCGGGGCCAACCAGCCAGACCCTCGTCGTCGCACTCTATTACGCAGTGTTTGCCGCAGGGGTCCGACCGGGGCAGTCAATCGACGCCATGGCCGTGGTCTACATGGTGACAACGCTGGTCTGGCTGCTGATCGCCCTACGGTTCGTCAATCCGACTCAAATCGTGACGCGCGCGAAGCAATAGCGCCGCAGTATGCGTGGGGCGGCGGGTAAGTACCCACCGCCCCTGCTCGCATCTTAGACAACGTGGAAGAGGTAGAGCAGGATAATTATGGGAATGGGAATGCCGAGAGCCCAAAGAAGAATGCCGCGCATGTTCAGCTCCGTGCCTTCAATGACTGGAAGATTGTCGCGATACGTGGCGGTACGATGGCAAACGCGATCACGAGTCTGTGGGCTTAAAGCCTCACCCGTACGCCGGCAAAGAAAGATGGCCCAGGGGTCTGATATCCGTTCACCGATTCCCAGCGGGAGTAGAACAGGTTGCGTCCGTTGGCAAAGAGCTGGACATGCGGGGCAACGTCATACGTGACTGTCAGGTTGAACAGCATCCCCTGACGATTAGAGACGATGTTCCCCGTTGAATTGCCGTTGTTGTCAACCAGGAAGTCCGGAAAGGCGCCGGTGAACAGTAACTCGGGCGCGATCGACAGCCCGGGGAGGGGAGTGATCGTCGCATTGAATGCCGCAGCACTTCGTGGCCTTCGCGTCAATTGCGTGCCCAGATCAGCGTTCTTCGCATCGGTGTAGGTGTAACTGACGTCGAGGGCGAGCCACCTCGTCGCCTGCAGCGTGAACTCGGTTTCGACGCCCTGGATGTGCGCCGAACCGACGTTTACGGCTGTATCGACTGGTGTAAAGACGGCAACGATCAGATTCTGAATCTGCTCGTTGAAGTAGGTGGCACTGAAGCTGGCGATCCCAACCGTGGTGGTGAAGCCGGCTTCCCAGCCCTGTGCGCTCTCCGGCTTGAGGTTGGGATTGCCGACATAGCCGAAGGAGTCGACACCGAAGCGATCGAACAGCGACGGCGCCCGGAAGGCAGTCCCGTAGGCAGCCTTGAAGCGTGTCAAGATCTCAGGAACATCGAGTACAGCGCCCAGGCGCCAGGTAAATGGCTGGTCGCCGTCGACCCAATCCTGACGGAGTTGACCGGTCAGCGTCACCCGTTGCAGCAGGGTGGTCTGTAGGCCGGCATAGAGAGCATCATCCGTCATCGAGGCCTTGGCGGATTGAGCGAACGGCGACCCGAAGAAGGACTGGTTCACCTTCACATTGATGTCGTCCGCGGTGTGCTCATAGCCGAAGGTCAGATCGCTGGCCGAAAGCGCCGGTACCGGGAGCATGTCCGACAAGTGCACGGTGTTGTTCCACTGCAGATCGGTGCGATAGCTGTGGTACCGTGAATCGTTGCTCGCCTGGTTGGGATCGAGCACGTTCAGCGCCTCGGTATAGTGCCTGTCGTCCTGCAGGCGCCCGACGAAGGCACTGGTCTCGTAAGCGCCATTGAACAGCTTGGATGTGAGGCCGACGCGGCCAAGCAACGAGTCGTCCGTGCCAGTCGAGTTGCTGTTGTCGAAGGTGGGATTGCCGAGGGCGTTGAAGCCGAACACCGCGCGCCGGGCACGCAGGAAGAGCGACAGGCGCGTGCCGTCGATTGGAGTATAGCCAAGGTTCAGGGTGCCGATCGTATCGGCGAAGCCTTGCGGAACCCCGGTATAGATGGACTCGCGCTGCGGCGTGGTGTCATAGCCACGCAGGTCTTCGCCTTCCACCGTCGCTGAGTAGTCGAACGGTCCTTGAATGCCGGAGGCGTTCGCGTTCCCTTCAAGCTGTTTCGGGTAACCGCCGGCGAGTTCGCTGGTCAGGTGGAAGCCAGGTTCGTGCCCCTGGCGCGAAATCAGGTTGATCACGCCGCCAATTGCACCGGAGCCATACAGTGCCGCCATCGGGCCACGAATCACCTCGATCCGCTCGACATCGGCCAGTGTATCGACGCCGAAATTGAAGGCGCCGGAGGAGTCGGAAGCGTCGTTCAGCGGCATCCCATCACGCAGCACCAGCACCTGGTTGGAATTGGTGCCGCGCACGAACACGCTGGCATTGCCACCGGGACCGCCCGACTGACTGACGCGAATGCCGGGCACCGGCGACAGCGTGTCGGTCAGGGTGAGGTAACCGCGTTCCTCGATGGTATGACGGTCGATCACCGTCACACCGGCGGGGATGTCAGTCACCGGTGTTGCTATCCGTGTGGCGGTGACAACGGTTTCCGGTACCGTCTGGGGTTCGTCAGCAACTGACACCGCGATTGTCATTGCCCCGACAGCAGGAATCCAAATCAGGCGAACAGCGTGCCTTCGTGTGTACGCTTGAGACCTCCGCATCGCGGGACCTCCCATCGACAATGAGTCGACAGCCCGCGCGGGTTCACCCCCCGCCGCATCGGTACACCCCGCCCGATGCACGCGTGCAGTCTCGACGCCGGCCGGTCTCCTGGCTCGCGGGTCATCGTCGGTTCCCGCCTTCTCGCCTTTCGGCAATGGCGTATGGGAACTGACTCACCGCGCACAGTTGCGGGGGCAGCAGCGTTGCTCACGACTTGAACCGAGAGCCTTCGCTTTCCCGTTTCAGCCCTTACCCTCGGACTCGATCCGCGGGCTTGCGGGCCACCTGCGTCTCCCAGCACAGTAACCGGTCCAAGGGAGTAAGCAATGATCCCGCATATCGCGTTCGAACCGGGGGCCAGCGCGCCACTCGATGGCATTCGCGTGGTCGATCTGTCGCGTCTGGTGGCAGGCAACATGCTGAGCCTGCAACTCGCCGATCAGGGCGCGGAAGTGATCAAGGTTGAAGATCCGCGCACCGGCGATCCCTTGCGTGCGTGGCGCGTGAAGGGGCAGTCGCTGCACTGGAAGGTGTATGCCCGCAACAAGAAGAGCGTGGCGCTGAACCTTCGCGCGGCAGCGGCACGCGATGCATTGATGGACCTGCTGACGGCAAGCAACGTGTTGATCGAGAACTATCGGCCAGGCACTCTGGAAGAGATGGGATTTGGCCCGGATGCGCTGCACGAGCGAAATCCTGACCTGATTATTGTCCGCATTACCGGGTTCGGACAGGACGGGCCGTATCGAGATCGACCCGGCTTCGGCACGCTGGTAGAAGCCATGTCAGGGTTCGCGGCGAAGAACGGCTACGGCGATCGGCCCCCGGTGCTGCCGCCACTCGCTTTGGCCGACATGGTGGCGGGCCTGTACGGCGCCTACGCGGTGATGATCGCGCTGCGCGTGGTGGAGCGCGGCGGCAAGGGTCAGGTCATCGACCTACCGCTGTTGGATCCTATCATATCCATACTTGGTCCGGATGCGGCGATTTATCGCGTAACAGGTGAGCGGCCTACGCGTACCGGTTCACGTTCGCTGACCACGTCACCACGCAACGTCTATGCAACGAAGGACGGTCGAAACATCGCGATATCGGCATCTATCCAGGTGATGGCGGAGCGGGTGTTCCGGGCAATCGGTCGCCCGGAGATGATCGACGATCCCCGCTTTCGCACCAACACCGATCGCGTGCGGCACATCGACGAGTGCGATGGTGCAGTGGCGGCGTTCATTGCAGAACGAACGCTGGACGAGGCGATGGCGGTGTTCAGCGCGGCGGAAGTCACGGCAACACCGGTCTATGAGATTGATCAGCTTGTTGCTGATAAGCATATCCAGGCGCGTGGCGTGATCGTTGAGGCGCCGGACTCAGAAGCGGGCTCTGTGCTGATGCACAACGTGATTCCTCGTCTGTCGGAAACGCCCGGCAAGCTGCGGCGGCCCGCCCCCGCGCTTGGCGAACATACGCGGGAGCTGCTGAAGGCGGTTGGGTACTCTGACGCTCGGATTGCGTCCCTGATCAAAGAGGGGGTGGCAAAGCAGGCCTGAATGGTCCCCCTGTCATTGCGAGGAGCGCAGCGACGAAGCAATCTCGGTGACGTAAGGCTACAGCAGAGGGAATAGATCGCGCCACTCAGCCTCAGGATTCATGCTGTGATCAACGCCATCTTTTTCGGCGCGAACCAGCCTTGATCTGTTTCTCGCGAGCGATTGCATCGTTCACTTCGCTATTGTAACGGGCGGTAACTCCCGGAAACTTCATCGCAGGTGTTCGCCGATCCGCCGAAGCAGATCATCGGTTACCCCGGTGTACAGCACAGTTGCCGTTCATTGGTCAGGATGTAGACGAAGTATCGGTGCGCCATTGGCGCGAGCTTGCTTCGTCGCTACGCTCCTCGCAATGACAGGAGTACAACATGCGCACTGATCTTCCTTCCTGGCGTTCGCTTCTCTTCGTGCCGGTGACGGCGGAGAAGTTCGTGCGCACCGGCGCCGATCGCGGCGCGGATGGCATCATTCTCGACCTGGAAGATGCCGTCGCTCCGGCGGAGAAGGAACGGGCGCGCACGTTGATCGCCGATGCGATTCCGCAGGTCGCCCGCAATGGTGGTGACGTGCTGGTGCGCGTGAACCGCCCGTGGCGACTCCTCGTGCGCGACCTCGAAGCAGCCGTGATACCAGGCATAGCCGCTCTGATGCTGACCAAGGTGGACAGCCCGGAACACGTGCAGGCCGTCGCAGACATCGTCGATGAATTGGAATCCGAACGGGGCGTCCCCGTCGGGAAAATACAGTTTGTGGTCTTGGTGGAGACCGCAGCCGGGTTCTTCCATATCGAGGCCATCGCGAAGTCGCACCCACGCATTGTGGCACTCAGCTTGGGAACCGAGGACTTTACCGCTGATGTCGGCATGCTGCCCGACCCCGACGCCCTGATGTATCCCAAACAACATACGCTATTCGCGGCGCGCGCCGCCGGCATCCTGCCGTTTGGGTTCATCGGATCGATCGCCGACTTCCGCGACCAGAATGCGTTCCGCGCCATTGTGCGTCGCTCCAAACGCTTCGGCTTCGTCGGTGCCAGCGCAATCCATCCGCTGCAGGTGCCGGTGTTAAATGAAGAATTCTCGCCAACCGATGCGGAAGTTGAGCGCGCCGAACGCATGGTAGCAGCCTATGATGCTGCGTTCGCCCAGGGCCTCGGCGCGGTGCAATTTGAAGGCGCGATGATCGATGTTCCGGTCGTGCAGCGCGCGAAGAACGTGATCGCTCGCGCCGCCGCCATCAGGCAGCGTGCAGCATCCAGATGAACCCGCCCGCCAAAGGGCAAGATACGCTCGCACATGCTAGGGGAGACTGACGAAGAGATGCAGAGCAATCCATTGCGCGCCGCGCTCGAGCGCGGCGAATTACAAATTGGCACCTGGGTGAATCTGGTGCGCAGCCCAGCCGTCCTGCCGTTGTTGAAAGCGGCAGGCCTGGACTTTGCCCGTGTGGACATGGAGCACACCGCGGCCTCGATGGAGGAAATCGCCAACCTGGCGGTGATGTCGCGGGCGCTGAACTTTCCCATAGCGGTGCGGCCGCCGAAGGCCAATCGTGAGTGGATCACGCGGCTGCTCGATGTCGGTGTCTGGAACCTGCACTGCCCACAGGTGGAAAACGCCGCGCACGCCGCGGAGATTGTGGCAGCTTCGCGCTACGCACCTCTCGGCCTGCGTGGCAATGCCGGCCACAGTCCCGGAACCGATTTCGACACCACTGGCACCGCAACTGAGAGGCGCGCATTTGCCAATCGGCAGGTCTTCGTGACGGTGATGTTCGAGACAGCCGCCGCGTTCGATGACCTCGATGCAATTGCCGCCATGGATGGCATCGACGCGTTGACGCTTGGCCCCGCTGACCTGGCGCAGGATCTCGGCGTGTTCGGCGCCCCGGATCAGGCACGCGTGCTCGACGAGAAACGGGACCTCGTGCTGGCGGCCGCAAAGCGGCACGGCAAGACGTGCGCCATGCTGTGCTCGAGCTATGAGCAGGCGCAGCAATGGAAGGCTGCCGGCGCTCTGTTGCTGGCCTACTCGAGTGATACTGAGGTGCTGCAGGGCGCCTATCGCCAGGCCATGAACCGCATCAACGGTTAGCCGGTTTACTGCCAGGTTTCGCTGCACCCCTTACGGCGCATTGAGCGGGAGGGGGCTGGCAACTGTTCGATTGGCTTGCCGAATAGCCAACCCTGGCCATGGGCGACGCCAAGGTTCTTGGCGAAGGCTGCCTCGCTTTCGTCCTCGATCATTTCACCGATCACCTTGCAGTCTATTTCGCTGCACAAAACGCAGATCGACCGTATGAGCGCGCGCTCGCGGTCCCGGCCATTGGCTGCCTTCAGGAATGGGCCATCGATCTTCACGAAATCGACGTCGAACCGCCTCATGTAGTTGTATGCGGTGGCACCTGCACCAAAATCATCCAGGCATATGGCATGTCCAGCGGCCCTGAGCTGCGCGAGAAATTCTGCTGCCTCGGCAAGATCGCTCACTGCGGCAGACTCGGTGAGTTCAAATAGCAGTTGATGGCGAGAGTCACCCAGCCCGGCAGCAACTTTAAGCAACGCCTTGCGGAAGCCTTCGTTTTGTACCGAACGGCCCGATACGTTGACCGCCACACGGGCTTTGTCGCTTCGCATGATTGCCTCGACGGCGCGGCGACACACGATGAGGTCAAGGTCGATGATGAGGCCAAGATCCTCGCTGAACGTCACCGTCTCGAAGGTATCTGCGCCATCGGGGAAACGCGATAGCGCCTCATAGTGATGCACCGTGCGGGTCTTGAGGTCCACGACCGGTTGATAGACGAGCTTGAGCGTCCATCCGCCAATAGCTTTCTGGTGTCAGCAAAACGCACGACAGCCTGGTCCATTGCCTTCATCAACCCGGACTGCAGCGAAGCAACGTCGAAATCGGCGCCTTGCGCCTTGACGAAGGTGCTCAGTGCATACGAAAGCGCGCGGCTTGCTTCGCTGTTGGTCAGGTTGCCAAATGAGAGGTCGATGCTGGCGACGCGCGATGCGACCTGGCCGTCGGATATGCCGGCTTCGCTGATTGCTTCGGCGATTTCCGACGCAAGTGTGGTGTCGCGTTCGCCGGAGTGGCTCGCCTTGGCAACGATACCAAACGAGTCGTCACCAAGTCGTCCTGCGGCGTCGCCGCCTACCGATGCGGCGCGCAAGGCGGCACCGATCTCCTCCAACAGTGCGCGGGCCCGCTCCGGCGGCAATTGACGGGCTGCGCCAGACAGGCCGTCCAGCCTGACGAGTTGCAGATGTCGTCCCCTATTGGGTTCACTGGCCAGACGCTGCGCGGCACCACTGAAGGCATCCTGTGAGAGCAGCCCCGTGCTTGCATCCCGCTCCATAGGCGGCGCGACCAGGACATCCGGAACCAGTGTGACGGTTATGAAAAGGTCGTCACTGCGATCCGGCAAACGGCAGGCCCCGAACAGCACTTGGTTCGGGGTCCCATCGGACCGTGCGATTTGGACAATGGCGGGGTCGATGCGGAAGTCGGTCCGCACCCGCCTCAGCAGTTGGCGAACCAGCGAGCGATCGCATGCGGCGACAAGCTCCAGGATTGGACGGCCCAGCAGGGCCTTGGTGTCGGCGCCCACCACTCCCTGCGCTGCGCCCGACGCCGCGACGATGATGCCTTCGCCACCCACCTCGACCAACAGATCAGCGGCAGCGAACGCGAAGGCGACGTGGCGATCGCGCTCCAGCCGCAGGTGCCGGACGGTCTGTTCCGGGATTTCGCTGGTCATGGGGCGTAGGCTTGTGCGACCTCTCGTCGGCCCCGCTATCTCGGCAGACCTGGGTTACGATTTGGTTGCCAGCAGAGACCGCGCTCGCCCCGCAGGCCTGATCACACGCTCAGGTCTGTATAGTGGGCCGGCTAGCTCCCCACCCACCTCGGGGCGCGCTTTTCCATGAACGCCGTCCGGCCCTCCTTATAGTCGGCGCTGTTGAAGCAGATCTCCGACATCCGCTTGATCGCGAGCATGTCGCGCTGAGTTTCGTCTTTCAGCATCTCGTTGATCGTCAGCTTCGACGCCGCGACGGATAAGGGAGCATTGTCGGCGATGGTGCGGGCTATATCGAGCACTTCGTCGTTCAGCTCCTCCTCCCCGACCATCTTGTTGATCAGGCCGATGCGCTCCGCCTCCGCCGCCTCGATCCGCCGCGCGGTGTACAGGATCATGCGCGCATGCGCCGGGCCCACCAGGTCGATCAGCCGCTTTACCGAGTCAGGCGCATAGGCGATCGACAGTTTGGCGGCCGGGATACCGAACTGACTGTCCGCCGAGGCGATGCGGAGGTCCGCCTGCATGGCAATCGCCAGTCCTCCGCCCAGGCAGAAGCCGCGAATGCGGGCGATCACCGGCTTGGGAAAGCCGGCGTACTTCGCTCGCCCTACTCCGGCCTGACGCTCGTATTCCTGCTGAGCGTCGGCATCCGAACGGTTCTTCTCGAATTGACTGATATCGGCGCCCGAGACGAATGCCTTGTTGCCAGCACCGGTCAGCACAACAACGCGCACCGAGGAGTCCTCGGTGAACTCATCAAGGATCTCTCCCAGACCGGTCCACATCTCCAGGGACATCGCGTTGCGCTTCTCGGGCTGGTTGAAGGTGACCAGCCCGACGCCTTCGTCTTTCGCCGCCAGTATCTTGCCGCCAGCATACTCGCGCGTAACCGCTCCTCCCGGGAAGTCGTTCATCAGATCGCCCCCTTCTTGCGCATTTCGGCGATCTCTTCCTTGGTGTAGCCCACCGACGCCAGCACCTCGTCCGTGCTCGATCCCATCTCCGGCGTTGCCATGCGGATGTCCTTGGAGAAGCCCGTCATGCTGATCGCCGAAGCCACCACATCCACCTCGCCGACCACGGGTGAATGCATAGGCGTGGCCATACGAAGGTGCTGCACCTGAGGGTCAGCAAATACCTGGTCGATACTATAGATCGGACCGCACGGCACGCCGGCGCCCTCCAGCAGTTCGATCCAGTATTCCGACGGCTTGTGGCGCGTCACATCACTGATCGCCCCGTTGATCTCCTTGCGATGCTTGCTGCGTGAGACCTGATCCTTCCACTCGGGCTTATCCTTCCACTCCGGCTTGCCGATGGCCTCGCAGAAGCGGCCGAACACACGGGCGGAACTGGCGGCGATGTTGATGTGACCGTCGGACGTCGGGAACACGCCGGTCGGAATGCCGGTCGGATGGTCATTGCCCGCCTGCGGTGCCACCTCCTTGGCCATCAGCCAGCGCGAGGCCTGGAAGTCCAGCATGAAGATCTGCGCTTCCAGCAGGCTGGTGGTGACCCAACGGCCGACGCCAGTCCGCTCTCGGTCATAGATCGCCATCATGATCCCGAGGGCCAGAAGATTGCCTGCGGTCAGGTCATCGATCGGAATGCCGACGCGTACCGGGCCTTGGCCAGGCAGGCCGGTGATCGACATCAGGCCGCCCATGCCCTGCGCGATCTGATCTACCCCGGCCCGATGACCATAGGGGCCAGTCTGGCCGAAGCCGCTGATGCTGCCGTAGACGATGCGCGGGTTCACCTCCTTCACATCATCATACGAGACCTTCAGCCGATGCTTCACCTGAGCCCGCATGTTTTCGAGAACGATGTCGGCAGTCTTCACCAGGCGCATGAACGCGGCATGGCCTTCCGGCGACTTCAGGTTCAGTGTGATCGCGCGCTTGTTGCGATGCAGGTTCTGAAAGTCGAAGCCATGGCGGTTGCCGGTGATCTCCTCGCCATCCGTTGCTGGGGGCTCGATCTTGATGACGTCAGCGCCCCAATCCGCGAGATGCCGCACCGCGGTGGGCCCAGCCCGCGCCAGCGTCAGGTCCAGCACCTTCAGCCCGTTCAACGGCAGCCGCGTCTGCGCCTGGGCCAACATGGTTTTGTCGGTGGGGCTCTCCGGCATCCCTCGTCTCCTCTTCGTGTAGTCCGATACTCCGCCCCAATCGGCCGCCGCTCAAGTGCCGCAATGGTGCGGAGCCCTCGCCGGATTAGGCATGAACTCGGTTGATCTGGCGCTCGTGCTGGCCGTCGACGGCTCGGCCAGTGTCACCTATGAAGAATTCGGCCTCATCGCCGGCGGTATGGCGGCTGCACTAAGGGAACCGCCAATCATCGCCGCCCTGATCGGTGGGCCGGCCAAGGCCAGCCTCTGCTCTCTGCTGCTGTGGTCAGGCACCGGCGCGCAGGAGGTGATCGTCGGCTGGACCCTGATCGCCTCAAAGACCGATGCCAGCGCCTTCGCCGATCAGGTGGACAACACGCCCCGTGTCGTGCCGGCCGGGGAAACAGCAATCGGTGAAGCGCTGCTCGCATCGCTGACACTCCTGAGCCACATTCCCGACACGCCTGCGCGTCAGGTGGTGAACGTGATCGGCGACGGCAGATCGAACAGCGGACTTGCGCCCGGCCCGGTTCGCGACCGGATGGCGGAAGCGGGCATCACCATCAACGGCCTCTGCATCCTGCACGAGGAACCGGACCTGCTGGAGTCGTATACGCGGGAGGTGATCGGAGGGCCGGGAGCTTTCGCCGTGACCTGCCAGGACTACCCCGCTTTCGCCGCCGCAATGAAGCAGAAGCTGGCGCGCGAGCTGAACATTCCGATCGCATGAGTGAACCAGAAGTCCCTAACGACGTTGCAACAGACCGGCGGGAGAGGAGCGTCGCAATGAGTGCGCGCATGGCGGAAGCAATCGACACCAGCGCGGAGGATGCGATCGAGGAGGTCCGTGATCCCGCCCCGGCCGCGACGGCACCGCAGGACGACGACATGCCGCTGCCGACGGAGCCGCGAACGATCTTCTTGGGTGGGTTGTTCGGATTGGCTGTGCTGGCAGCGCTCTATGTTGCAGCCCCGATCATCCTCCCAGTGGTGCTGGCGTTCGTATTGAAACTGCTGCTGCAGCCGGTGGTCCGGCTCCTGGATCGAGTGGGCGTGCCGCACGCATTAGGTGCGCTAGTGGCCATGCTTATGCTGGTGATGGCTCTTGCCGGAATCATCAGCGGTGTCGCCGGGCCGGCGGCGTCTTGGGCCGGCAAGCTGCCGGACGCCATTCCGCAAATCCAGCAACAACTTGCATTTCTTGCCCGACCGATCAGCTCGTTTCAGTGGATGATGGCGCAAATACAAGGTGTTGGCGGCATGGGAGTCAGCGCGCCGCAGGGGTCGTCGGAACACTCTTTCAATGTAATGGGGATGCTGTTCAGCGGCACGACGACGGTGGCTGCCGGCCTGTTCACGACGCTGATCGTCCTGTTCTTCTTGCTGGTCTCCGGTGAGACATTCATGCGGCGCTTGGTTGAGATCCTGCCGACGTTTGCCGAAAAGCGTCAGGCGGTTGAGCTCACCATCGATATCGAGCGAAACGTCTCCGCCTATCTCATCACCGTGTCGGTCATCAATTTCATCGTCGGTCTGTTGACCTTTCTGGTCATGTGGGCGTGCGGGGTCGCCAACCCGCTGCTTTGGGGCGTCATCGCATCCTTCATGAACTTCGTGCCGATCCTCGGCCCGATGGTCGCCATCATTGTCTTCCTGATGGCCAGCGTGCTGTCACTCGGTGTCACGTGGTGGGCGCTGTTGCCAGTCGGCTTGTACTTCCTGATCCACGTGCTGGAGGGGGAAATCGTCACCCCGATGCTGATGGCGCGGCGCTTCACGATCAATCCGGTCGCGGTCATCCTGGCTCTGCTGTTCTGGTACTGGATGTGGGGCGTGCCAGGCGCGATCCTGGCGGTGCCGATGCTGGCAATCACCAAGATCATCTGCGACGACATCCGCCCGCTGCGGGCATTAGGGCATTTCCTGGAAGGTTGAGGCAATCAGCTCCGGAAGAACCGTAAGAACCAGTCCAGCACCTGATCTGGCGCTTCCTCATTGACATAATGCCCCGTCGGCAGCGCCTCTCCGCGAACATCCTGTGCACGCTCGCGCCAGATCTTCAGTGGATCGGCGAAGCGCTTCCCCACGCTGCTTGACTTGCCCCACAGCACCAGGATTGGCAGCATAAGCTTGCGGTCCAGGTCCGCTGTGTCGAGTTCGCAGTCGATCGTCGCCGCTGCGCGATAGTCGGCGCACGAGCCACGGATCGTCTTCTCATTGAAGCAGCGGACATACTCGTTCCAGATCGCCGGCGGGATATGGTCCAGGCTCGCGGTCAGCTTCAGCAGCTTCTTGCGCATGAACCAGTCGGCCGGGACGCTGCCCAACATGCGTTCGGGGAAATCGGCCGGCTGCGCCATGAACGGCCAGTGCCAGCCACCGATTGCTCCCGATTTGTCCATCGCCGCCCACATATCCAGCGTCGGAACGATGTCCAGGATTGCCGCCTTGATCACCTTGTCAGGATGATCCAGGCACATGCGATGCACCGTGCGGCCACCACGGTCGTGACCGGCGACGAAGAACCGCTGATAGCCCAGCGCCTGCATCACCTCAACCTGGTCCTGCGCCATAGCGCGAAAGGAGTAATTGATGCTGCCCGGCTCCTCCGCAGGTGCCGAGCTGTCGCCGTAGCCACGCAGATCGGCTGCGACAACGTGGAAATGTTCGGCCAGCCTTGGAGCCACCGCGTGCCAGGAGGCATGCGTCAGCGGATTGCCATGCAACAAAAGCAACGGCGGCCCGCTGCCGCCGTGGCGCAGGCGGATGCGGGCACCGGTGGTGTCGATGTCGGCGAGGGTGAAGCCAGGCATGATCTCCATGGGTTCTCTCAACCCTCCGCGTAGTGTTCAATGATCGACCGCTTCTGGATCTTCCCGGTCGGTCCCTTTGGCAGCTCGCGCCAGATCTCGACGGACTTCGGAACTTTGAAACCAGCGATCCTGCCGCGGCAAAATGCGCGCAGGGCCTCTGGATCGACGCTGTGCCCGGCGGCCACGCTTATGACCGCATGAATGCGCTCACCCCAACGAGAATCCGGCAACCCAACCACCGCGACCTCATTCACCGCCGGATGCTCCGCCAGTACATTCTCGACCTCGGTGGGGAATACATTATAGCCGCCGGTCTTGATCCTGAACTTGGCACGATCGCTCAGATAGACGTAGCCATTGTCGTCGACCCGCGCCATATCGCCGGTATGGATCCAGCCCTCACGGACAGTTTCCCGATCCTTTTCCGGTGCCCGCCAGTAGCCGGCGAAGGCCACATCGCTGCGGACAATCAGTTCGCCTATCTCGCCGACCGCGACAGCGCGGCCATCGTCATCGACAATGCGCACGTCGACGAACGGCAGCGGCTTGCCCGCTGATGCCAGTATCTCCGGCCGGGCGGTGACGCCGAGCTCGTGGTCGGTTGGATACAACATCATCGACATGCCCATGAGCTCGGTCGTGCCGTACATCTGCAGGAATGGCCGCTTGAATGCCGTCATGGCCTGCCGGATGGTCGCCGGCGGCAAGGGCGAGGCACCATATCCAAACAGGCGCATCGCACTCGTATTTGTCCGCGGCAGCATGCTCGACTCCAGCAGCGAGTTCAGCATGGTGGGCACCAGCACCGTGTTCGTCGTCTGCTCGCGTTCCATCAGCAACAGCGCGCGCTCGGCATTCCATGGCCCCACGATAACTGTGGCGGCGGCATGGTACAGGTTTCGCATCATATGCATGATCGGAATGCCAGCCGCAGGCATCGCGTGCAGCCAGCGGCTAGATGCATCAATGCCTTCGCACATAGCGATATAGAGGATCGAGCGAAGGAATCGCTCGTGCGGGTAGATCGCACCCTTTGGCAGCCCGGTCGATCCCGTGGTGTATGCGATCATCGCAATGTCGTGTGGCGTCTCAGCAAGCTCGGGCTCGTCCTCCACCGATGCAATCAGCCGTTCGTATTCGCTGCCGGTCGTCCCAAATTCGATGACAAGGCTGGCCTGCGTCATGCCGGCAAGCAGCGGCGCACAATCCGAGTGCACGAACAGCACCGATGGCGAACAGTCGGCGATCAAGGCAGCAAGCTCGGGAGCAGCCAGACGCGGATTCAACCCGACCCGGATCGCACCGATCTTGACGCACGCACCGAAGGTTTCGGCGGTCTCGGTACAGTCGGCGGACAATATCGCGACACGGTCACCCGCACCGACACCCAGCCGCCGCAGTACATGTCCCAGCGCATCGGTACGGCGGTGATAATTACCCCAGGAGCAGCGCTTCTCCAGTTCGACGAATGCGTCCTTGTCGCCCCAAAACATCCCGTGATGGCGGATCAGGCTCCCAAACGTCATCATTGTCTGGTCACCGCCGCGGCAAATTCGGCAAGCATCGCCATCTCCACCTCGTCTGGAAAATAACCGACGTGGTGCCACAGAAAGAACTCGTCTACTCCGTATGTCTCGCGCAGCCTGCCGACCTCATCGGCCACCTGTTGGCGCGACCCCTCCCACATGCGGCCCACCGGCACATTATACGGCGGTGCGTTATAGGCGTAATTGAACAGCTCCAGAAAACCCCGCTTGATATCGGCACTCTCCGCGCTGTTTCTGCCAAGCACGAGGTGGCCGCCGATCGCCACCGCATCCTGCGCACTGGCATGACGTCCGACTGATTCCGCGGCCTTCAGGTAGTTCTCGATCAGGATCGGGGTGAAGTGCTCCTTTTCGGCGGAGACGAACGAGACCAACTTGCCGCCCTCGCGGCCCCAGAAACGCACTGTCTCCATGCTATAGCTGAACGGCGCATACACCGGGGGATGCGGTTGCTGCAGCGGCCTGGGAACAATGCCGATCTGCCGCAGCCGGTTGTTCTGGTCCACGGTATGCGCTGCAAAGTCCGCAGTCGGCGCGAACTGCCACTCCATGTCAGGCGGTATCTTCCAGAACTCCCCCTGGATCGAGGCGCTCGGCTGCGTCCATAGTGTCTTCACGATCCGCCAATTCTCGTAAAAGATCGCGCGGTTGCGCTGATCCGATGCCGATCGGTCCGACTCAGTTGACGTGATCCCTAGGTGCTGACCGAACGTTCCGACCCACCGCGGCGTGTTGCCGCGCGAGAAGCCTGCGAAGACCCGGCCGCCGGTCAGATGGTCGAGCATGGCGATATTTTCCGCCAGCTGCACCGGATTGACTGCCGTCAGATTCATACCGAGCTGACCGACACGCATCGTCTTGGTATGCTGCGCGACAAACAGGTCCCAGAACAACGGATTGGTCGTCGTCTCGATCCCCTCGATCTGCATGTGCTGCTCGGTCATGCAGAAGCCGGAATAGCCCAGATGTTCGGCAAACTGCATCTGTTCGCGTATCCGACGCATAAGCTGCTGGAACCGCGCGGGATCAGAACCGGCCAACGGCACCCGTTCTCCGCGGGCGAGCATGTATGGAACAACAAGGATGTTGAATCGCGTCATGCGCGTCCCGCGGACACCGACGTAGCCAGTACTGGGCGTTTCAACCTGCGAGACGCGTTGATTGCCAGGTCACCATCTGCCACTTTCCGCCGCGGTCGGCATAGACGTCGGTGAACCGTACCGCGAAAGCATTCGGCTTGCCGCCCGAGGTAACTTGGATCTTGGCAACGCCCGTCAACACCACAGCGCTGCCCAGATCCTGTGCCTTCACATCCGATGGTTCCACAGCATTGTAGACAGTCACGCCGGATTGCATGTTGCCGATCAGGCTCTGCTTCGTGTCGATCCGTGCCGATTAGTGGGTGTAGATCAGATCATCGGCAATCAGGTCGTTCAAAGTCGCGACATCCTTCTGTGCCATCGCCTGCATACGCTTGCGATCCAGGTCGATGATCTTTTGTGCGTTATCGGCCATGGTGTTCACTCCCTCCTGTGCAACAAGCCAGTGTAACCCGGCGTGTCAGTGCTGTCATTTTGCGCCGTGCCGGCGGCCGGAAGCGTGTCAATAGACGACGTTCTCCGGCAGCGGCTGGTTATTCGCGACGCGCTGATAGCCCAGGGGTGAAAGGTCCAGTGTCTGATATCTGCCGCTGCGGATCAGCTCGGCCAGGGCGCGGCCGGTGGCCGGTCCATGCTGGACGCCGTGCCCGGAAAATCCCGATGCCACAAACAGGTTCGGAATGCCAGGAATAGGACCGATGACCGCATTATGATCGAGCAGGCATTGATCGTAGTGGCCGGCCCAGGCCCGTTGCAGGCGCAGCTGTTCGAGCGCCGGGATGCGATGCGCCAGCAGCGGCCAAAGCGGATCATCCAGTATGTTCAAATCAGGGTCGAAGTCGGCACCAGGATGTGGATCCGCGTGCGGTGGCGGAGAAATGCCGCAGAGGAACGTGTCGCCTTCCGGGCGGATCCACATCCCTGAAGTGTCGAACACCAGCGGCATGGCTCCGCCGTCGAGCGGTGCACGGATAACGAACACCGTCCGCTTTCGCGGTTCGACCGGCAGCGCGCATCCGGCAAGCCCAGCAATACGGCCAGAGGCTGGACCCGCGGCGATGACAAGATGATCGGCGCTGATCCGATCACCGCCTACCGTGCGGACCGCCGCGGCGCGTCCTCCGACGATGTCGATACCGGTCACCTCGTCGCGCACATACTTGGCGCCCTGCTCGATCGCATCGGAGCGCACGCTGCGCAGCAGGCTGTAGGCGTCGAACCAGCCTTCGTGTTTCAGGCCTAAGGTGGCGCAGGCGAGATCCTCTGTATTGAGCCAGGCAAAGCGCGCCGACAGCTCCTCGCGACCGAACAGGGCAACCGCAGCCCCTTCGGCGCATTGCATATCGCGATTGGCGCGCAGCGCTGGTTCATTCTGTGCCGTCGCCAGCACAAGGTAGGCGCGCCGTACGAGGCTAACACGGTCTGCCCGCGCCGCGAGGAACTCGGCGCCGAACAACGACATCCGTACATTCAACGCCAGAGAGAACTGCGTGCGAATGGAGGCCGCCGACAGCGTCGTGGACGCATATTGATAAGTAGGATCTCGCTCCAGTACGATCGTCTCGCCATGGCCGGCGAGAAAATAGGCGGTACAGGACCCGATAATGCCACCGCCGATGATGATGGTGCGAGACACAATTCCAGATTGGCCCGCGCCCAGGTCTTCCGCAACCCGCCGCTGTTGGCGATAAGCCGCCATATCCAACCGGGAGCCCTGGTCATGCCATCACGCCTCGTGTTCGCTGCCCTCATGCCGCGCGACGTGGTGACGCGGGCGCGACAGGAGTTCGATGCCATTGTGGCCGATGGCAAGGACGACATGACCGTGGCCGAAGTTGTCGCAGCCGCAACCGCGCATCGCGCCGAGGCGCTTCTGTTCACCAACACATTGCCGCTGACGGCCGCAGCGATCGAGCAATTGCCCAACAGCGTTCGCGTCGGCGCAACCAGCAGCGTCGGCTACGACCATATCGACGTGGCCGCTGCCAAGGCACGCGGTATCATGGTGACGAACACGCCGGGCGTGCTGACCGAGTGCACCGCCGACTTTGCCTTCATGATGCTGCTGGCGGCGGCACGGCGCGCCTATGAGTATGACAAGATCATGCGCGCTGGCTGGCGCTATCGCATCGGCCAGGGCGACTTGCTGGGCGTGCGCGCAACTGGCAAGACGCTCGGCATTCTTGGTCTGGGCCGGATCGGTCGAGCCGTCGCGCAACGCGCGCGCGGCTTCGACATGACCGTGCTATACCATTCGCGCAATCGGTTGCCCGAGGAACTGGAGCAGGGCGCGCGCTACTTCGCCTCGTTCCATGACATGCTGCCGCACTGCGATTTCCTGTCGCTGCACGCACCGGCGGGACCTGCCACGGACAAAATCGTCAACGCGGCAGCACTGGCAAGGCTGAAGCCCGGCGCCGTGCTGGTGAACGTATCGCGCGGTGGCCTTGTGGACGAAGACGCGCTGATCGACGCGCTGGCCTCCGGCCAGTTGTTTGCCGCGGGCCTGGATGTGTTCCGCTCCGAACCGGATTTCGACCTACGCTTTGCCGCTTTGGACAACGTCATCATGTCGCCGCATATCGGCAGCGGTTCGGTCGAGACGCGCAACGCAATGGGGTTCCGCGCGCTCGACAATATTGCAGCAGTGCTGGCGGGGAGGGGGGCGATCGATCCGCTCTGGTGACGCCCCCACGCCGATTCCTACTGCAAGGCAGTGATCTGCCGCGCCGACAACGACTGGATCTGCGACAGGCGCTTGAACAGCACGTCGGCCGGAATGTCGGAAGCGCCGGCATCGAGGCAGTCAGCGAACTTCTCGAAGATCTGCGCCTCGGTCAGCGGTCGCGAGGCATGGCCGGTGGCTCGCTTCACTGGCTCTCCGGCAATCGTCTTGCCATCGGCCAACTCCACGGTCACCTGGTCCGCCGGTGCCGCGCCTGACAACTCCGGATCATATTCCGTGCTGGTCACGATCTCCACCTTGCGCATCAGCGCCTGAATTTCGGGGCGCTGCACGAATTCATCGGTCAGTTCGCGCAGGCCGACGCGCTTGGCGACGATGCCGCTCGCGATGGCAAATTCCATGCTGAACTTAGCAGCAAGCCCCGTGTCTGGCTGGTGGTTGCGCAAAATGGTCGCGAAATAGTCGCTGATGTTGACGGTGACCTTCTTCACATCATCCGCTCTGATCGGTGTCTCGTTCACCAGATCCAGCATGCAGTCGATCGCGCGGTGCGTGCAGTAGCAGGTGGGATACTTCTTGATCCCGATGCCCTGGGTCAGAATGGCCCAGTTCTCGCCCGGCTGCGCCTCGCTGCTGCGATCCTCGGTACCGGTTGGCGAGATCGCATGCAGGAAACCCTGTGGATGTTCTAGCGCATCCGTGCTGGCGGTGAATCCCGCTTCGGCCAAACGCGCCGCCATGATCCCGGCATGCGCCGCCTTTCCGGCATGAAACGGCTTGGTCATCGTGCCGAAATTCGCCATCAGCCCAGAGCTTTGCGACGCGCCCAAGGCGATGGCCTGCGCCGCCTTGTCTGCATCAAGACGATGCAGCGACGCACACGCCGCCGCTGCACCCACGGCGCCGTACAGCCCGGTCGGATGCCATCCCTTCTGATGCAGCAGTCCGGTATCGCGACGGAACAGTTCGGCCCATGTCTCGTAGCCGGCCACGTACGCGACGACCATATCGGCGCCGGTGGAGCCGAGCGTTTCCCCCTCAGCCAGGATGGCCGGCACCAGCACGGTGCTGGGATGGCCGCGCAGCCCCACGTCGTCATAGTCGAGCGCGTGCGCTGCGGTGCCGTTGATCCAGGCTGCTTCCGGCGCGGTGCTCTTTTCCTTGCCGAAGGTGAGCGTAGCCGGACCGTCGGCCGGCGCCAGCACCTCCTTCATGATCCGAACGCAGTCTTCGCGACGTCCGGCAATCATGGTGCCGATGCAGTCGATGAAGCCCAGCCGAGCGACGCGTACTGCCTCCTCGGGCAAGCGATTGGGAGAAAGATCGGCAACGAATTGGCCGAGGGTTCTTGTCAGCGACATGTGGATTTCCTCCGGGTACTCACAGTGTGACAGCAGCGCCTCAGTGCAGCTTCTCGCGCAGCGCCTTCAGGCTGCCGCCCATCTTGACCGAGCCGGGGAGGGGATGGCCGACAATGTCCTCGGCCAGGCGCGCCACCTCGATCAGCTTGTCGAGATCGATGCCGGTTTCGATGCCCATCTCGTCCAGCATGAACACCAGATCCTCGGTGCAGACATTGCCCGCCGCACCCTTGTGTGCGGCGAACGGGCATCCGCCAAGCCCGGCCACCGTCGTGTCGAAGATCGAGATCCCCATCTCCAGCCCGGCATAGGCATTCGCGACTCCCATGCCGCGCGTGTCGTGCAGATGCAGTGCCAGCGTCAGTTCGGGGAACCGCTCCCGCACTTTTCCCACCAACTCCTTGATCGACTTCGGCGTCGCCCACGCCATCGTATCGGCAAGCGAGAACACCTGCGGCTTTACGCCGTGTTCGGCCGCGATGTCGAGCAGTTGCTGCATCAGGTCCAGCACGCGTTGATGCGGGATCTCGCCTTCAAAGTTACACCCGAACGCCGCCATGATGCTGGCGCGTTTCAGTGGGATGTTGTGCTGCTTGTACATCCGGATGGTTTCGTGCGCCTGCCGGATGTTGTCCTCCATCGAACGCTGCTGGTTCTGCGCCAGGAATGTCGGCGACGCGGTCAGCGAAAAAGAACCTTCGATGTCAAGCCGATTGGTGCCCATGGCGCGCTGCAACCCTTTCAGGTTGAGCCACAGCGCAGTGTAGTGAATCCCCGGTTTGCGCTCGAAGCGCTGCACCACCTCGTCGGCATCGGCCCAGCCCGGCACCCGGTTCGGATTGACGAAGGATGCCACCTGGATGTGGTTCAGGCCGGTCTCCGACAGCGCATCGATCAGCTCGACCTTGCGGTCAGTCGAGATCGGGCCTTTTTCGAACTGAAAGCCTTCGCGCGGGCCTTCCTCGTTGATCTGCACAAATTTCGGCAAGTCGGACATGCGGAGCTCCTCCGGATTGCGGCGATTGAATACCCCGCGGCAGCGCCTGCCAAGAGCGCGAAAATGCCGTAGGATGGCGGGCAGCAAGGGAGGCTGCGATGAGTGGTGCGACGGCTTTGCGTGGCTTGCTGGGCGCCGATGCAATGGTGATTGCGCCGGGTGCCTACGACGGATTGACCGCGAAACTGGTGGCTCAGGCGGGCTTCCCTGCGGTCTACATGACCGGAGCCGGGACATCGGTGTCGCAGGGCTATCCGGACTTCGGCCTGCTGACCATGAGCGAGATGGTGGAGAACGCCGCGCGCATCGTCAGTGCGGTCGACGTGCCGGTGATCGCCGATGCCGATACCGGCTACGGAAACGAGCTGAACGCGTTCCGCACCGTGCGGGAGTACGAAGGCCGTGGCGTGGCCGCGATCCATATTGAGGACCAGGTCTCGCCCAAGAAGTGCGGACACCTCGACGACAAGGAAGTCGTTTCCCGTGAGGATTACGTGGCAAAGATTCGTGCCGCAGTGGCCGCGAAGCG
>JBKPOG010000300.1:0-23110 GCA_046732975.1 Pseudomonadota bacterium | reverse complement strand
ACGAAGAACGCATCGGCCACCGGGCCGGCGCCAAGCATGGCCGCGATCAGCATGTCGCGGGCGAAGCCCAGGATGGGCTCGCCATGGTCCAGCCGCCGACAGTCAGCACGCCGCGAAGCACTATTCGTCCCGCCGTGGGCGCGCCAACAGCGATGCAATCGCCTCGGCCAGAGTGGCGCGTCCCGCCAACAGCGAGGCAACAGCTGCACAGATCGGCATCTCCACGCCTGCCCCGAACCCCGATCCGGGGCTTTGAGCGCGAGCCACCAACGCCGGTGCACTGGCGACGCCTTCGGTGACGCTGCTGCGCGTGGCGAGCACATCCGCGAGGCGCTCGCCACGCCCTAGCGCCACGCCCAGGCTGTAATTCCGGCTGGCGGTGCCGGTGCAGGTCAGCAGCAGATCGCCCAGTCCGGACAGGCCCATCACCGTCTCCGCACGGCCGCCCAGCGCCACCGCAAGCCGCGACAGTTCTGCAAGGCCACGGGTGATCAGGGCGGCACGGGCGTTTTCACCCAAACCGGCGCCGATCACCGCGCCGGCAGCGATCGCAATCACGTTCTTCGTCGCGCCGCCAACCTGGGCGCCGATGGGATCATCGTTGCCATACAGCCTGAATGAGGGGGTCCCAAGAATGCCGGCAATTCTTTCACGCAACGCGCCATCGACCGCTGCGATCACCGAGGCGGCAGGCAGTCCAGCGGCAATCTCATGAGCGAAGTTGGGACCCGTCAGCACGGCCGCCGACAGGTCAGGCCGCATTTCGGCGGCGACCTCCAGCGGCAGTCGCAGCGTCCCGCTCTCCAGCCCCTTGGCGCCGATGACCAGTGGCGCTGTCGGCAGGTTTGGCAACATCGCACGAATGAACTGCATGGGGACCGCGAGCAGCACCGCATCGGTCTCGGTTGGGCGGGTCGCGGTCACGACGATTTCCGCAGGCAGCCGCACGCCAGGCAGATGGGGGTTGTTACGGTCCGCTGCGATCGACGCGGCTCGTGCCGAATCGCGCGCCCATAAAGTCACCTGGTTGCCGGCCCGTGCCGCCTGTATCGCCAGCGCTGTGCCCCAGGCACCGGCACCGATGACCGCAACGCTACTCATCGGCAATCCGTCTGATCTCGGCAGCCTCGCCCGGTTCGCGATTGCCGAGGCGATCGAGCAACGCGGCCAGTATCGACCCCAGTTCCGCCTCAAAGCGATACGGTGGGTTGACCAGCAGCATACCGCAGCCATTGAGTCGACCGGGATCGACGCGCTCGCGCAACACAAGCTCGACCGTGACCGCATCGCGGATGCCGCCATCGCGCATGTCGGTCCCGAATTGCCGCACCGGTGCACGCTGCTTGATCGGATACCAGGCGGCGAACACGCCGGTGCGGAAGCGTCGCCAACCGGTTGCCAGACCGCACGCCAATACGGCGAATTCCTGCGGATCCTCGAAAGGCGGATCGATCAGCACCAGCCCGCGTTTCTCGTGCGGCGGCAGCAGCGCGCCGAGTGCCTCCCAACCGTCCCGAAAGTGCACGCCGACCTGTCGGTCATCATGGAAAAGCTTGCGGAGCGCGGCTCCGTCCTCCGGATGTCGCTCGCAGCACGCCAGTCTGTCATCGGCGCGCATGAGGGCGCGCGCGATGGCAGGTGAGCCAGGATAAAGACCAAGCGCCTGCACCAGTTCGATATATCCGGCAAGCACCGGGGGCGGATTGTCGAGCAGCCGGCCGATGCCGTGCCGCCACTCGCCGGTGCGCGCGGCCGGCCCATCGTTCAGTCGATAGCGACCGGCGCCAGCATGGGTGTCCAAGACGAACAACGGCCCGGGCTTGCGTTGCATGGCGCGGATCAACCAGACCAGCACCGCGTGTTTCAGACAGTCGCCGACGTTCCCGACGTGGTAGGCGTGGCGATAGTTCACAGCGGCCATCTCGGCCGCGGCGCGACGTCCAGTCCGTCCGCCAAGCCAAGCCGGAGCCGCTCGATGCCGGTCCAGGCGACCATCACCGCGTTATCGGTGCACAGCCGGACCGGTGGCGCGACCAGCTCGAAGCCATTCTGGTCGGCGACAGCGGCCAGGCCCGACCGGATCGCCGCATTGGCCGCCACGCCGCCAGCCACTACCAGAACATGCGCATCAGGCGCCCGCGTGCGCATCGCCGCCATCGCATGCACCGCGCGGTCCGCCAGCACATCCGCCACGGCACTCTGAAAGCTGGCAGCAATGTCGGCTGCCACTTGCACCGGCAGAGCACCTGCACCCTGCCGCGCCACCTCGTGCGCGACCGCCGTCTTCAGCCCCGAGAAACTGAAGTCACAGCCAGCCCGCCCCAGCAGCGGCCGCGGAAAGGCGTGGCGCCTTGGGTCGCCGTCCGCCGCCATCTGCTCCAACGCCGGGCCGCCCGGCCAGCCAAGTCCGAGCAACTTGGCCACCTTGTCGAAGGCTTCCCCCACCGCATCGTCCATCGTGCTGCCAAGGCGCACGTGCTGGCCAACGCCTTCCACCGCGACGCACTGGCAGTGGCCACCCGAGAGCAGCAGCAGAAGGTAGGGGAAGGCAATGCCACCCTCGACCAGGCCCGGTAGCCGGGCGGTCAGTGCATGCGCTTCCAGATGGTTCACCGCGACGAACGGTAGGCCATGCGCAATGGCGATGCCCTTGGCGAACTGGCTGCCGACGGTCAGGCCGCCGATCAGCCCTGGCCCTGCGCTTGCCGCCACACCGCCAAGATCGCCGAATTCCAGGCCAGCCCCGGCCATCACGCGATGCACCTGGTCTGGCAGGATGGCCAAATGCGCGCGCGCGGCAATCTCCGGCACAACGCCGCCAAACGGAGCGTGCTCGCGCTCCTGGCTCAGCACCGCTTCCGCCAGCACCCGGCCCTCACCGTCGAGGACCGCCGATGCTGTCTCGTCGCAAGAGCTCTCGATCCCCAGCACTGGGCGCATATCCACTCTTTCCAGCGGCTGCGCAGAGTAATAGGACGCGGCGATGACCGCCGCCATGCCGTTGCGTGTTGGCACGCGAGGCTCGCCGCTTGCGCTGATTCAGACCCGGGCATTCATTGACCGGCTTAGGGCAGTGCATGCGGAAAGGGTGGATGAGCGCATCATCCGCACAACGGGCGATGCCGTGCAGGATCGCCGCCTTGCCGAGATCGGCGGCAAGGGCCTGTTCGCCAAGGAAATCCATGAAGCGCTCATCCAGGGGCGCATCGATCTCGCAGTTCACAGCCTCAAAGATCTGGAGACGACGCTGCCACCCGGCGTCGTGCTCGGATGCGCACTGGAGCGGGAGGATGCGCGCGACGCGCTGATCCTTACGGAGCCGCCCGCCAGGATCGATCCTACGGATCCGTTTGCCTGCTTGCCTGTGGGAACCGTTGTCGGCACCTCCTCGGTGCGCCGACAGGCACAGCTGCTGCACCAGCGCCCCGACATCCGCATCACCACGCTGCGCGGCAACGTACAGACACGATTGGGCAAGCTGAAGGACGGGGCCTGTGTCGCGTCGCTGCTGGCTGTTGCCGGACTGAAGCGTCTCGGCCTGACTGATCGCGCAAACTTGGTCCTCGACCCGGAGGTGATGGTGCCGGCCGCAGGGCAGGGCATCATCGGCATCACCGTGCGACAGGACGACCACAGGCTGCGTGACCTCCTCACAGCCATCGAGGAAGCTTCGGCGCGGGCGGCCGCCACGGCGGAACGCGCGATGCTGCTGCAGCTGGACGGCTCCTGCCGCACACCGATTGGCGGATACGCAAGGATACTGCCCAACGGCGCGTTGCACCTCACTGGTCTCGTCGCACGCCCCGACGGATCCTTCGTCCTCAAGCGCAGCCTGCAAGGTGCCGTGGCCGATGCGGACAGAATCGGCTGCGAACTCGGCGACAGCCTGCGGGCTGATAGCCCCCGCGACGTCTTTGACTGACCGCGCGCGCGGCATTCTGATCACGCGACCTGAACCGGGTGCCAGTGAGACCGCGGGGCGGGTGGCAATGCTCGGCTATCAGCCGGTCCTGGCGCCGGTGTTGATGGTGCAGAGCCGTGGTGTGTCCCTGCCGCCGGCCGAACGCGTGCAGGCGATCCTGGTCACCAGCGGCAATGCGATCCCGCTGCTGCCCGACACACACCGCCACCTGCCATTGCTGGCAGTCGGCGAGGCTACAGCGGCCGGCGCCCGGGCTGCCGGGTTTGCTCAGGTCAGCAGTGCCGATGGCGACGCCCGTGCTCTCGCCGCACTGACAGTCCAAAGCTGCCATCCGGACGGAAAGCCGCTTCTATTGGTCTCCGGCCGGGGGCAGGGCCAAGGGTTGGCATCGGCGTTGCGCGCGAACGGCTTCCGCGTCGTCCGCCGCACCGTCTACGCCGCCGTCCCGGTCGCAGCGCTGCCGGACGATGTGCGCGGCGCGATCGAAGCGGGCGGCGTGGGCGCTGCGCTGCTGTTCTCGGCGGAGACCGCGCGTCAATGTGTGCGCTTGTTGCGGGCAGCAAGTCTGCGCGACGCTGTCCGATCGATCGAGGCGCTGGCTATCAGCCAACCGACCGCCATGGCATTAAGGGCGCTCCCCTGGCGGCGCATTCGCGTCGCTGAACGACCCAACCAGGATGCCATGCTGGCCATGCTGCGATGAGCGATTCGCCCGCCCTGCCCCCTACGGAAGAGCAGCAAGCAGAGCCGCCTTCGCCGTCACCCGAGCGGCCGGCCAGACGACCACTGCTGCCATGGCTGACGGCCGCAGGCTTCTTGCTTCTCGCCGCGGCCATCATCTGGCTCTGGCGGCATCCCGCCATCCCGCCAGCCTCCACCGAAGCCACCGATTCGCTGGCGCGCCAGGTCGCCGCGCTCGAGGACCGCGTGTCACGGCTGGAACAGCGGCCTATGCCGAGTGCCCCCGATCTCGGACCGCTCAATGCCCGAATGACAGCGCTGGAGCAGCGGCCCGGACCGCAAGCTCCGTCCGGCGCCGCGCCCGCGGCTCTTGAACCCCTGGAGGCTCGCGTGGCATCGCTGGAGCAGCGACAGCCGCCCGACCTCCAGCCATTGGCAACCCGGCTCACGGCACTGGAGACGAAGCAGCAGCAGGCCGGCGCCGAACTTTCCACGCGGATCGCCGCGCTGGAGAACGCAGACCGCACCATGCAGACAGATCTGACGCACCGGGCGGACGCGGCCACCGCTGCGGCTAAACGCGGTGCGGTCGTCGAGGCCGCTTCGCTGGCCCTCGCAGCGGGACAGAAGCTGGGCGATATTCCCGGCGCACCGCCTGCGCTTGCGCGCTTCGCCGATGCCGCGCCCCCAACCCTCGCCAGCCTGCGCCTTGCTTTCCCGGCAGCTGCGCGCGAGGCGCTCGGGGCATCTCGGCCGCCCACTGAAGGGA
The DNA here is from genome assembly GCA_046732975.1 of Pseudomonadota bacterium. Lineage (GTDB taxonomy): Bacteria > Pseudomonadota > Alphaproteobacteria > Acetobacterales > Acetobacteraceae > JAMXLO01. The sequence goes on along the minus strand of JBKPOG010000300.1, from coordinate 17,738 downwards.
AGCCGCTGATGACCCGGCTCTGGGCACAGGCGCAGGATCTCGTGACTGTCCGGCAGGGCGACCATGTGCTTGTGGGTGATCCTGCCGCCGGCCTGCTGGAACGGGCGCGCACCGCATTGGACGCGGGAGATCTCGGGGCGGCAGCGGCGGATATCGGCAGCTTGCAAGGAGCAGCGGCGCAGGCCATGGCGGATTGGCTCACCCAGGCCCGGGCACTGCTGGCAGCGAGGGCCGCGCTCGTCGCGTGGGCTCAGTCGACCTGATGCGCCGCATCCTGCTCGTTCTGCTGGCCGGTGCGGTGGTGCTGGCGCTTGCATGGGGGCTCGCGAGCCTGCCGGGTCAAGTAACTGGCGATGTCGGGGACATCTCGTTTGCAGCGCCAAGCTCTGTGGTCGGCCTCGGCCTGCTGTTGTTGTTCGCTGTGTTGTACGCCTTGCTCCGGCTTTTCGGAGCGATGATCAGGCTGCCTCGCACGATCCGCAGACGGCAGGCTGCGCGACGGCGGACGTCGGGCGATCTCGCGGTTACCCACACGCTGCTGGCGCTTGCGGCGGGCGATACCGGCGACGCGCGGCGGGAGGCAAGCCGTGCCCGTCGATTGCTGGGCGACACCCCGGCGACTTTGTTGCTGGCGGCGGAAGCGGGACGTATCGCCGGCCGCAGCGATGAGGCGGAGGCCGCATTCAGGACACTCGCCGAGCGTGACGATGCAGCATTTCTCGGCCTGCGCGGCCTGCTGCGCCAGGCGATCGACCGGGGCGACTGGACCGGGGCAATGGCGCTCGGGCGCCAGGCCGAGGCCGTTCAGCCGGGCGCCGCGTGGTTGCGCCGCGAACGAGGGAGACTCGCAGTGCGCGCGGGTGAATGGTCGGACGCGCTGGCGCTGGCGGACGCCGATGCGCCGAAGGCGGCACTCGCCACCGCCGCTGCGCAATCGACCGCGGATGAAGCACAGATGCTGCGTCTCGCGCGGCAGGCCTGGCAGGAAGACCCCTCCCTGGCACCGGCCGCGCTGGTTTATGCCAAGCGGCTACGGGCGGTGGGGCGTGAGCCGCGGGCGCTGACCGTCATCCGTCATACCTGGAGCATTGCGCCGCATCCCGACCTTGCCGAGTTCGCCCTCGCACCGGTGTCCGATCCACTGGCACGAACCCAGGCGGCGCAGCGACTGACCGAAGCCAATCCGACTCACGCGGAAAGCCGCTTGGTACTGGCGCGGACCGCGCTGGATGCCGGTCTGACCGGCGAAGCGAGGCGCCACGCGGAGGCTGCCGTTGCCGCAGGGGTGAATCAGCGGCGGGTGTGGCTGTTGCTGGCCGAGATCGAGGAAGCCGAGGGCAGCGATCAGCGGGACGCACTGCGCCATGCCGCGACAGCCGATCCGGACCCAATCTGGCGATGCGACTCCTGCCACACCGCCCACACAACATGGCATGCAGCCTGCCCGGATTGCTTTACAGTCGGCAGTCTCCGCTGGAGTGCCGTGCCGGCAGAAGGGCCGCCCACACTTCAGGCGCGGGATGAGACCTTCCTGATCAGCAGCGGCTAGAGCCGGATGAGCGAAGGCACATGCGCCCATCCGGCTCTAGCTGATGTTTCACCGCGTGATGCAGATTGCCGGCGATCCCGCCTTCGATCATCACGCTCTAAGAGCTGAACGACGCCGCGGGTTCGCTGACCGGGCGCGGTGCCGGCTCGGAGCGTGGCTGGTCGGTCAGCATCTCGATATGGCCGGTGATCTGGCCGCCATCCTCCACCTGAAGTCGGCGGCAGCGGGCGGTGCCCAGCACCTTGCCGCTGGCGCGCACGATCAGGCTGCCGCGGGCGGTCAAAGTCCCATCGATGGTGCCGGCAATCTCAGCGTCCTCGACCTCGACCTCGCCCTTGAAGATGCCGCCGGGCGAGATGGCGAGTTCGGTCGCATGGATCATGCTCGCTTCCACGGTTCCCTCGACCACCAGCCGCTCTGCGTCCTGCACGGTGCCCTGCACGCTGATGCCGCGGCCGACGACGAGGGTGCGTCGCTCTGAGGGATCGCGTGCCTGAGGACGAATTGGTGGCAGGCCCGGACGCGCGCCGGCGGGCGGCGTGGTGGGTGGCGGTGGCGGCGCTGTGGTGAAGGGTTGCCGGGACATTGTTGGCACCTCCTGCGGCTGGGCGGGACGGAATGGAGGCACGCCGAGACCGGAATCGACGGGCCTTACAGACTCGTCGGCATGAGCCTGGATGTCGTCCTGCTGGGGAATTGAAAGGCCGGCGGGCAAAGTACTGCCCGGTTCGGCGGCTTGCGGGTCGTCGGGCCTGCGACGCTTAAAGACGGACACGGGCGCCTCGCTGGCTGGCAATGCTTGGATTCGCGATGGTGCAGCCGGGGTAACACGGTCGGTTCCGGTCGAACAACCTATTGCCGGAGGTTATCCACAACGATCCGCATGGGCCACGAGCGCTTGGTCGAGCACGTGCACCATCACTGCAGTTCCGATGACCGGGATGAGCAGGTTGAGCAGAGGGATATAGCCGGCGAGCGCCAGGATACAGCCTTGCGTTATTATCATCGGCCGTGCACGGCGATATATCATGGCCGCCGCCGGTCGCGGCATCCGACGCATCGCCACGGCGGCAAATAGACCCCGACCGATAGCGTAACCGCCAATGATCCAGGCGAGGACCAGACCGACGCCCGGCAGTATCAATGCGGCGATCAGCGCCAAAATGTTGAGCAGCAGAATACGCGCGGCAATGCTGATGCCGTCCCAGAACTGAACCATCAGCGGTGCGCCGTGCGCTGGCGACAGCGCCGGATAATATCGCCGCTCCACCGCCGCGGCGATGCGATCGATGTAGAGCGTGCTGATGATCACCGCGACGGGGAGGAAGAGCCAAAGGGCAAGCAGGGAGGCACCGATCCCACCGGCCAGATCCGCCGCCCAACCCAACCAGCCGTGCAGATCGAGCAACCGATGGATCGCCCAGATCGCGGCGAAGTGCAGCGCAATGAAGCAAGCCGCGGCCCAGAGCAGGCTACGGACCAGCACGCCCAGGAAGATAGGGTCGTCGAGCTGGCCTATTGCGCGGGCGAGCGGAGCGAACACCTCGGCCGCGCTGCTCAGGATCCGAGGACGTCGGCCAGACGATCCTCGATCGCGCGCGCCACTGGCCCGCGATAATGAATGTTGTCCCAATAGTCGTCTTCGTGCCGTGTGAACTGACTGTCGATGAGGAAATCAATCACCCAGGTATTGGATCGCGTTTTGGCCAGCTGCCGGAAGGCGTCCTTGCAGGCATCGAGTTCGGTGGCCGCCGCGCTGCCGGCTGCCGGGATAGCACTGACATAGCGGGGCGGAAAAACCAGGACGACGCGCGCACCAGGGCCAATGCTTGAGAGGAAGCGCTGCAGTAACGGCAGAGCAGTGAAATCGCTGGCCAGCGTTTGTCCTCCGACTAATTTCGGTGCCAGCACCTCGTCGAATTCCGGCGCGTGCCAGACCTTGCCTGTGTCGTAATCATGATAGCCATCCGCGCGCGCTGGTCGATCCAATCCCGCAAGCAGCTTCAGGCGACGGCCGGCCGCCTCGAATGTCTTGTAACGCAGCATGTTGAGCGCGTAGTCCAGCCGATCGCTTGAGTAGAGCCAGAACGGAAACGGGTAGTTCGGCGTTATCGGACGGGCCATAGTGCACCACGACTGATCGAGGCCGAACACAAAGGTCAAATCCGGATTGTGTCGATGATGACGCGCGAAATACGCGGCGAGCACCAGCTGCTCAATTGGCCCGCTGCCCGGCACGGCGAGCGAGACCACCGAGTGGCCAATCAATCGCGAGAGCCTTGCTGGATCGATCAGCTGGATCGTGGAATTGCCAAGGATAGCAGTGTCGACATCCGGACGGCGGGCGATACTCGCGAACGCGAGGCGTTGGCCAAAATTGGCGACGCCTTGCGCCGGCAATAGCGAGAACCGGCCAGTGTCGTAGGGATCAAGCGCCAGAAGCAGCGCCGCAACCGCTGCGCCGACAATCAGTGTGCTGACAGCATAGCGCCGGAGCAGGCGACGCCAATGCTGACGCTCAGAAATGGAAGTAGATGAATTCATACGCGGGTCCGTCGGCCAGCTTGAGCAGCAAGGCGACCGTTGCGAAGGCGCCCGCCGGTGCGAGCCAACGATATGGCCGCAGGTTGCCGGCGATCGTCTGGCTGGTCGGGGCAAGGAACACCACGGCTGCCGCAATCGCAATCGTTCCCAGTCCCCGCGGCCACGCCGGTCCGGCGCCGGTCACCATCGCCGTCAGCACGTTCCACGCCGCAGCGAGACTAGGCGCGCGGAAGAACACCCACGATATCAGCAAAAATACCATCAGCATCGCCCAGCCCATCGGGCGCGAGATCGGCACGAACCAGCGGCGCCAGAGCACACCTGCGGCCAGGCCAATTCCGTGCAGAATACCCCAGATCACAAATGTCCATCCCGCACCATGCCAGAGTCCTCCGAGTGCCATGGTGATCAGCAGTGCGGCCAGCTGCCGTGTCAGGCCGTGCCGATTGCCGCCGAGAGGAATGTAAAGATAGTCACGCAGGAAGCGCGATAAGGTCATATGCCAGCGCCGCCAGAACTCGCGCAGGCCATCGGCGCGGTAGGGCGCGTTGAAGTTCACCGGCAACCCGAACCCGAGCATCAGCGCGAGTCCGATCGCCATGTCGGAATAGCCGGAAAAGTCGAAGTAGATCTGCAAGGGAAAAGCAAGCGCTCCCGTCCACGCCTCGCCCTGCGTCAGCGCGTGCTGACCAGCTGCGGCAAACACCGGGTCCGCGAGCGGCGCAAGTGAGTCAGCCAGCAGAATCTTCTTGCCCAGGCCCAGAAGGAACAGCGCAATGCCTTGGGCCAGCCGCGCCTCCCAGCCTTCGCGCAGCGGCGACAGACCAAACTGCGGCACGATCTCGTAGTAGCGCACCAGCGGCCCGGCGAGGATTTGCGGAAACAGCGCTATGTACAGGCCGTAGTCACGCAGAGAATAGCGGGGCGCGCGACCGGCGTGCAGATCGGCCAAGTAAATGATGTTGTGGAATGTGAAAAAGCTGATGCCGATCGGCAGCAGGATCGTCGGCAGATCGAACCGCCAGCCCGTCGCATCGGCAACGCTCCCGGCGAAGAAGCCCAAGTACTTGAACACCGCCAGCGACAAGAGATTGACCCCGATCGCCGCAATCAGCAGCGATTTGCGGCCAATCCGAAAATACGCCAACCCGACGAACCAGTTGAACAGGATCGAGCCCAGCAGCAATGGCTCGAACCGCCAGTCCCAATATCCGTAGAACAGCACGGATACCAACAATAGAAAATACAGCCGAACCGCATCATGACGCGCCAACAGCCAGTAGATGAGCAGCACTGGCGGCAAGAAGCCCAGGATGAATGGCAGGCTATTGAACAGCATCGCGCGGCAAGTGGTGGTTTAGGCCGGCGGCTGAAACGGTTGGGCAATCTCGCGAAACTCGTCACGAGCTTCACACAGCGAGGCATGACCGGCGAGCGCCGGCCAGCGATGCTCATCGAACAGCCCAGGATGGGCCTCTCGCGTGAAGCGAAGTGCGCAGGCGACGGCGATATCGGCATGGCCGATCGGCTCGCCGAACCAGAACGTGGATTTGCTCTCGAGGCGGGACGACTCAAGCGCACTCAGCACATCGGCGATCTGCATCCGGCAGCGTGCAATCCACTGTTCGGAGGTTGCCTCGTGCAGTACTCGCTCATAGAACAGGCTGACCGCTTTGTCGGCGAGGCCCGTCGCCAGCGCGCACACCCTGAGAGCACGCCGGCGCGCGGCGCCACCCTGCGCGATCATCGCACGTGACGGACCGACATGTTCATCGAGAGAGTCCAGAATTGCGCCGCTCTCGATCAGCGCTTCGCCATCGTCTAGCACCAGTGTCGGCACGCGACGCAGCGGATTGTACGGCGCGATGCGTTCAGCGTCGCCGAAGGTCGACCAGGGACGATGCTCATAGGCAATCCCGTAAAGTCGCAACGCGATTGCGACGCGCCGCACGAACGGCGAGTCATATTGGCCGATCAGGATCATGAGATGCTCCGCTAGCTGATGGGCGGTGGCCCTGTCCGGTAACCATTGAACTCGAGGTCCGGAAGTGGCTGGTGGGTTCCCCAACGGCCGAGGAACCGCCCGAGTTGTGGTTCGAATCGGATATGCACCACGCCGGTTCCGTCGCGGTCATGCCACACGAAATCCGCCTCGCAGTCCCCGGTCCGGCGCAACTCGGTCAGCGTGCCGTCAAACGGGACGAAATCATGGATGTGATAGCGCCCGATCAGGATGCCATCGCTGCCGACCTGGAACGTCGTATCCATCGTCTGCAGCCCGGCACCATTCCACACAGGACCGCGCCATGCTCCGGCACTGTCGGCGAGGCATGCATCGAGCGCCATCGCCGGTGGCGCGGCCAAGGCCGATACAAGAAAGATGAACAGGCGGGCGTGCATCCGGCTTCGTTCGCTTCCCTCCAGATGGAACGGCAGGCTAGCCTCTCTGCCTTCGGCAGACAGGTGACTGGATGGAATATACCACGCTCGGCAGGACAGAACTCAAGGTCAGCGTCGCCGGCCTCGGCTGCGGCGGCTTCAGCCGGCTTGGGCTGTCCACCGGCGGCACCGAGGCCAGCGCCATCGCCATCATCCACGCGGCGCTGGATCATGGCGTTAACCTGCTCGACACCGCAGCGCCCTATGGCACCGAGGACGTGGTCGGCAAGGCGATCAAGTCGGTGCCGCGCGACAGCGTGGTGATCGCCACCAAGTCGTCGGTTATCCGTGGCGGCGAACGCTGGACGCCGGAACGCGTCGTGGCGAGCCTGGACAATTCGCTGCGCGAACTCGGCATCGATTGCATCGACGTGTTTCAGCTGCATGCCGTGCCGCCGTCCGGCTATGACTACGTGCGCGACGTCATCGCCCCGGCACTGCTGAATGAGAAGGAACGCGGAAAATTCCGGTTTCTCGGCATCACCGAGACATCGCCGAACGACCTGGAGCACCAGATGCTGCTGCGCGCCGTCCCGGACGGCATGTGGGACGTGGTGATGGTGGCATTCCACCTGATGAACCAGAACACGCGCGAGGCGGTGTTTCCAGCGACTCTGAAGCATCGCGTCGGCACGCTGCTGATGTTCGCCGTGCGCGGCATCTTCGCGCGGCGCGAGCGTGTCGTCGAGGCGATGAGGGACCTGGCTGCGCAGTCCAAGGTGCCGCAGTCACTGGCCGACGATCCCGATCCACTCGGCTTCCTGGTGCATCCCGGTGGCGCGACCAGCCTGACCGACGCGGCGTATCGCTATGTGCGGCATGAGCCAGGCGTGGACGTCGTACTGTTCGGCACCGGCGACCAGGCGCATTTGCGCGCGAATATCGAATCGATTTTGCGGCCGCCACTGCCGCAGGCGGATCGCGACAGGCTGAAGGAATTGTTCAGCCATCTGCGTGGCGTGGGCCTGGTTGCACCATCGGCTGCGCGATGACAGGAGGACACGAATGAAGATTGCTCGAATTGATGACCTGCACTGCGACGCCGGCTGGCGCACCTTTTCGTTCCTGAAGATCACCACCGACGACGGACTGGTGGGCTGGTCGGAATACACCGAGGCGGACGGCAGCCGTGGCCTGACCGGCGTGATCCGCGGCCTGGCCGAACCGCTGATCGGGCTCGATCCGCGGCCGGTACAGCAGATCGCCTCTATGCTGTGGGTGCGCCAGGTGCAGGCGCCGGGCGGAATCAATTCGCGCGCGATCGCGGCGATCGAGAATGCATTGCTCGACATCAAGGGCAAGGCGTTGGGTGTGCCGGTCTATGAGCTGTTCGGCGGTCCTGTGCGTGACCGCATCCCGGTCTATTGGTCGCACTGCGGCTCCTACCGCGTGCGCAACCACGAACTGGTCGGCGCGCCGCCGCTGCGCACCTACGACGATATTGCAGCGCTGGGAGCCGAGGTGAAGCGGCGAGGCTTCAAGGCACTGAAGACGAACATCCTGCCGTTCGATGGAGAGAAGCTGATCGGTTTCGGTCCGGGATTTGGCAGAACGCCCGGTTGGCCTGAGCTGAACGTGGACAAGAAGACGTTGCAGTCGGTGCGCGATCTGTTGGGCGCATTTCGTGCCGGCGCTGGCCCGGAAATGGGGCTGCATCTCGACGTGAATTACCACTTCAAGACCGAGGGCTATCTGCAGATCGCCAAGGCTGTCGAGCCGTTCGACATGACGTGGCTGGAGATCGACACCTGGGATCCTCAGTCGCTGGCGCTGATTCGAAGCAAGGCACCCTGTCCGATCGCATCACTGGAATCGGTGTGCGGGCGGCGCGCGTTCCGCCCGTTCCTCGATGCCTACGCGACGGACGTGGCAATCATCGACGTGATCTGGAACGGGTTCCTCGAATCGATCAAGATCGCCGCGATGGCGGAAGCCTATGAAGTGAACTGCGCTCCGCACAACTACTACGGCCACCTCTGCTCAGCCATCAGCGCGCATTTCTGTGCGGTGGTGCCGAACTTCCGCGTGATGGAAATCGATATCGACAGTGTGTCGTGGCGGGATGAGCTGTTCCTCAACGCTCCCGCGATAGAGAACGGCGAATTGCTGTTGCCGAAGGGTCCTGGCTGGGGCGTCGAGGTGAACGAGGCAGCGGTGCGCGATCACCCGCCGCGCTAGCCTGTCATTGCGAGAAGCGTACCGACGAAGCAATTTCTATGACGTTGGACTGAGCAGCATGACCACACAATACGACGTTCTCGGCATCGGCAATGCGATTGTCGATGTCGTGGCGCAGGCGGATGACACATTTCTCTCGCGCCACGACATGCGCAAGGGTTCGATGACGCTGATCGATCCCGATGCAGCCGAGACACTCTATGCCGCGATGCCACCCGGCCAGGAGAGCAGCGGTGGTTCCGCTGCCAACACCTGCGCCGTCGCGGCAGCACTGGGCGCGCGCGTCGCGTATCTGGGTAAGGTGGCCAATGACCAGCTGGGCAAGGTGTTCAGTCACGATATGACAGCAATCGGTGTGCACTTTCCCTCGACCCCGCTGTACGGCGGCGCATCGACTGCGCGTTGCCTGATCCTGGTGACGCCCGACGGCCAGCGCACGATGAACACCTACCTGGGCGCATGCGTCAGCTTCAGCGAGGCCGACGTCCCGGAAGCTTTGGTTGCCGATGCCGCGGTGACATATCTCGAGGGCTACCTTTTCGATCCACCCGCGGCGCAGCGTGCGTTCCGGCGTGCCGCCGCCGCGGCACATGCGGCCGGCCGGCAGGTGGCCTTGTCACTCTCCGATCCGTTCTGCGTCGATCGGCACCGCGCTGCGTTCCTGGAGCTGGTCAAACAAGATGTGGACATCCTGTTCGCAAACGAAGCCGAGGCGACCAGCCTGTACGAAGAGAACAACTTCGGAGCGGCGGCCGAACGCGCGCGTGCTGATGTGGCACTTGCGGCGCTCACGCGCAGCGAGGCTGGCAGTGTCATTCTGCGCGGGAGCGAGACGGTGGAGATCGCCGCCGAGCCAACCCGTGTGGTGGACACGACGGGCGCCGGTGACGCGTACGCCGCAGGGTTCCTCGCTGCCCTGACATCAGGCAAGCCACTACCGATATGCGGCCGGATCGCCGCCATTGCCGCGGCCGAGGTGATCAGCCATTTCGGCGCGCGGCCGCAGACCGATCTGAAGAAACTCACCGCGTCAGTCTGATAACCGACGGTTGGGGAGTAAACTCCGCGCTGCCGTTGTCGCCCGCCACCTGGAAATGGCATCCTTCAGCGATGGAGATACGGGACGCCGCGGCCGAGGATGCGGAAGCCGCCTGCAAGGTGCTCAGGCGATCGATAGCCGAATTGTGTTACGCCGATCACCGGGATGATCCGGAGATTTTGCGCCTATGGCTGAGGAACAAGACCCCCGAGTTCTTTCTGTCGTGGCTTGCACAGCCAGATAATTCTTTGCTCGTGGCCGTTGACGACGGCAGCGTGGTTGCGTTGGGTTCCGTCACCGATGAGGGAACCATCAATCTGAATTACGTCTCGCCTGATGCCAGGTTTCGCGGTGTCAGCCGAGCCCTGCTCGGCGCACTCGAAGCTCGGGCGGCCGAGCGAGGGAACACTCGATGCACGCTTATCAGCACTGAGACGGCCCGCCGCTTCTATCGAACTCAAGGGTATTCGGAGGATGGGCCGCCGACCGGCGCGTTCGGAACGAGTGCCGGCTACCCAATGGTCAAGCTCCTGGAACCGCGTTCATGCGGACGACGATAGTATCCACCTCGGACCGGCCAGACCTCGTGGAGGTCACTGCGCGCTGGAGATGGGAGGCATTTCTCCGCGATACACGACCCTTCGAGGATGTATTGAGTCGTGCTCAACGGACGTCCGTCATGGGCCTCGCAATCCCGCGAACGCTCGGTTTGCTCGTGGATGGTGAGCCCGTAGCCACCGCCAGCTTGACGGAGCACGATTTGGACGAGCGGCCAGATTTGACGCCATGGTTGGCCGGAGTGTTTGTCGCTCCTCATGTTCGCGGCCGGGGCTATGCGAGAAGGTTGGTCGCTGCTGTCGAAGAGGAGGCTCGCACCGGGCAGATTTCCACGCTGTGGCTTTATACGAACACTGCCGAGCGGGTTTACGCCCGCGTTGGATGGCGCACCGTCGAGACCGTCTTGCATAACGGCAAGCCGTTCGCGCTCATGCGTCGCGACCTGCAGCCCTAATCATCGTGTTGTGGCGGACAATCTTACTGCGCAACAGGCGCCGGACGCAGCAGCGCAGTCATCAGCAACATTGCGATCGTCGCTATGGCTACAATGGTAAAACCGTCACGATAGGCCAGCACGTTCGCCTGGTCGCGCACCGCCTGTGCGAGCAGCAAGGCAGCCCGCGACGCAGCCCCAGTCGCGCCAATCGAGCGCGCCGCGATCGCATCGGTGTAGGCTGCAAGCCGCTCCGCGACCTCCGAGGCACCGGACATCACATGCAGTCCAAGCAGATTCGAGTTCACCTGCTCGCGCACCCGCACATAGGTCTGGATGAACGCATTGCCTGCCTCGCCGCCCATCAGACGCACCGTCTGCAGCACCACCCCGAAGGTCATCGCATCGGCGGGGCGCAGATGGCGGACCGCGAACAAAATGAACGAGATCAGTGCCGCAGATTGGCCAAAGGCCTGCAGCACCTGGGAAACGAGAAAGTTGTCCGTCGCCCAGTCCTCGGTGATGAATGACGCCATGAAACATGCGATGCCGACGCACCACAGACCAAGGGCCAGCAGATAGCGCGGGTCCAGCCAGCGCAGCAGAACGGCGATGGCCGGGCCCAACAGGAACTGCGGCAACGCAATCCATGCCAGCACCTTCCCGACGTCCAGCGAGCGGAAGTTCTGCACGGTCGTGAGATATTGCGGAATGACGTAGCTGGTCGACAGGATGATGAAGCGATAGAGCACCAGGATCGACATCAGCAGCGCGATGTTCCGTTGCAGCAGAAAGCGCGGCATGATCCACGGGTGCTCGGCTGCGAAGATCTGCACGATAAACGCAGCGATCAGCACGCCAGCTCCCAGCAGCAGTCCGACGATGGTGCCGGAATTGAGCCAGTCCAGTCGGTTGCCCTGGTCCAGCGCGGCATACAGCATCGAGAACCCGGCGGCGGCAAAGAACATGCCCCAGCCATCTGCGGTGCGCAGCGCATCCCGGTTGATGGGTTGGCGTGGCATGCCGCGATGGATGCAGAACAGCATCGGCAATGACAGCAGTGCGCCTTGCCAGAAGATCCAGTGCCAGGACAGATGGTCGATGTACCATCCTTCCAGCGACGCCGGGACATTCAGCGAGAGTTCAAGGTTCAGCCCGTAGGCCGCGATGCCAAAGGGCCAGAGTGCCGGTTGCATACTTTGCAGGACGAAGCCGATGGTCAACGGGATGAAGGTGCCCGAGCTGAGTCCGGCCACAGCCTGACCGACCAGCACCCATGTCAGGTTGGGCGAGAAAGGGATCAGCGCCGACGCCAGCCCGAACACACCGGCAGAGATCATCAGCACCCGTCGCGGACCAAACGCCACGCCGAGCCATGCGGCGATCGGTCCGATGCACATCTGTCCGACCGTCGCCGCCGTGGTGATCCAGGCACCTTCATCGAAGCTCGCACCAATGGCGCCGCGCAGATCAGCCAGCCCGAACGAGGTTATGCGGCTGAACAGCGTCGAAATGACCGACCCAAGCAAGACCGCAGCGAGGCCAACGACCGGGCGGGTGCAAGCCGGACAGGGGGCGGCAGCGTGATGCGATGCCGGCGCAAGCCGCAGCAGAACCCCGCTCATCGCGCGATCGCGCGGCCCGGTGCGTCAGTTCGGATTTTTGCCTCGACAGACATTCCAGGCCGTAGCCGATCACCAAGTGTGTCGTCATCGTCCAGGTCGATCCGCACCGGAATGCGTTGCACGACTTTGGTGAAGTTGCCAGTGGCGTTGTCCGGCGGCAGCAGGGCGAACTGCGATCCCGTGCCCGGCGACCAAGAGGCAACATGGCCATGCAGAACGGCATCCGGGAAGGTATCGACGCGGATTTCCGCCGGTTGGCCGATCTGCAGATTGGTCAGTTGAGTCTCCTTGTAATTCGCGACCACATAGACGTGGCGCAGCGGCACCACCGCGATGACCTGGTTGCCAATGCCGACATACTCGCCTGGATACACGCGGCGCTGTCCCACCATGCCATCGATCGGCGAACGGATGTCGGTGTAGCCAAGATTGATGCGTGCAAGATCGAGCGCCGCCTCGGCGGCCTGCAGGCTCGCGGCGAGCTGCGCCTCCTGGCTGTGCTGCACATCGAGTTGCCGCTGCGCCGCCTCGACGTTGGCGGCCGCCTGCATCACCTGCGCGTCCGCCAGCTTGGCCGCAGCGTCCGCCTGTTCCACGGCCTGTGCCGTGCCGGCAATCCGAGTGGCAAGCAGCTTCCGTTGCCGATCGGCCTCCAGCTTGTTGCGCACTCCCGTGGCCTGGCTACCCTCCAATATCGCCTGCGCCGCGGCAATGTTGGCCGCCTGCAGCCGCTCCTGCGCCTGCAGGTTGGCGATCGCCGCATTCGCCGCGGCAACATTGGCTTGCGCCTGATCCACCTGCGCGCGGAAGGGCGCCGCATCGATCTGTGCCAGCAGGTCGCCGGCCCTCACGTTCTGGAAATCGCTCACCAAGACCGCGGAGATATGCCCCACAACCTGGGCCGACAGCGGTGTGAGATCGGCCGCCGCCGTCGCATCGTCGGTCCACTGCGCGGCCCTGCCACCCACCCAACGGTTCCAGTTCACCATGACGAGCGCCACCAGGCATCCGGCGAGCAGGGCAGCCAGCAGGCGCGGTGCATGTGTCAGGAGATGGCGAACACCACCCGAGCGCACGCCCTGGCCCTGCGTCTGGCGTTGCACCTCGATCCGTTCGCTCATCCGGCTCCTCGAACAGTCCGACCGGCGGGCATCTCGCGCCGGCGACACGAGCGGGTCAACCGCACTCCCGCGCGTGACGCGGCTCCGCTATAGAACGTGTCTGCCACCAACAGGCAGAATGCATGGGAGAGAAAATGCCGTGTTAGCAGCCGCACGAGCGCTACTGTTCGCCGCCGCCTTTATCGTTGCCACCCTACCAGCGCGTGCGGACGAAACGCCGAAGCAGGGCGGGGTCCTGACGTATATGATTCCGGCGGACGCTCCGCCCAGTTTCGACGGCCACCGCGAGACCACCTACGCCGTGGTGCACGCCACGGCGCCGTTCTACAGCGTGCTGATCAGAATTGACCCAGAGCACCCCGAGGACGTGACGAAGTTCGTCTGCGACCTTTGCACCGAAATGCCGACGCCGACCGACAGCGGCACGACGTATGCGTTCAAGATCCGCGAGGGGGTGAAGTGGCACGACGGTTCGCCACTGACCGCTTATGATGTCGCCGCCAGCTGGAACCACATCGTTCACCCGCCGCCCGGCTACAACAGCGCGCGCCAGAACTGGTATCACATGATCGAGCAAATCTCGGCGCCGGATGCGACCACCGTCGTGTTCAAGCTGAAGTTCGCAACGCTCACATTCCTGCCGGCGCTCGCTGATCCGTTTGCCTACATCTACAAGAAAGATGTCCTCGATAAGGATCCGAGTTGGTATCAGAAGAACATCATGGGCAGCGGGCCATTCAGGTTCGTCAGTTACGAACTGGGCCAGTCGATCAAGGGTGAGCGCAATCCCGACTACTACCACAGGGATCAACCCTATCTCGACGGATTTGTCGGGATCTTCGCCGACAAACAGGTGGTGCGGGTGGAGGCGATCCGGGCCGACCGGGCCGCGACCGAATTCCGCGGCTTGCCGCCCTCGGCGATCGATCAGCTCAAGAAGGAACTTGGCGACAAGATCACCATCCAGCAGAGCGACTGGAACTGCGGCAACCTGATCACGCCCAACTCCAGGCGCAAGCCGTTCGACGATGTCCGTGTGCGCAAAGCGCTGCTGCTCGCGATCGACCAATGGCACGGCGCACCCGCACTGTCGAAGATTGCCAATGTGCACACGGTGGGCGGGGTTGCATTCCCGGGGTCGCCGCTAGCAGCCAACAAGGAAGAGTTGCAGAAGCTGGCCGGCTTTTGGCCGGATATCGACAAATCACGCGCCGAGGCGAAGCGGCTGCTGAAGGAGGCGGGGCATGAGAACCTGAGTTTCGAGCTGCTGAACCGCAACGTCGATCAGCCTTACAAATACGTCGGCACCTGGATTGTCGACGAGTGGAGCAAGATCGGGGTAAAGGCAACGCAGCGTGTCGTGCCGACCGGACCATGGTTCGAGGCGATGCGCGGTGGCAACTTCGACGTTGTGGTAGAGGCCAACTGTAACGGCGTGGTCAATCCGGTGATGGATACGCAGAAGTATCTGCCGAAGAAGGCATTCGTCGAGAACTATGGCGGTTACGAAGACCAGGAGCTGATCGACATCTACGAGAAGATGTACCGCGAGACGGATGCCACGAAGCAGCGCGTGCTCATGCGACAGTACGAGACCCGGGCGGTCGACACCATGGCCTACGAGTTTCCGATGCTGTGGTGGAACCGCATCCTGCCAGAGCGGTCGTATATGCACGGCTGGAAGATCGGCCCGAGCCACTATGTGAACCAGGACCTGGCGAACATCTGGCTGGAGAAGTGAGAGGAGTACCCACTGTCATCGCCAGCCGCCTGGAGTATTACAGTCGCATAACCAGAAAGGCTTGGAACAGATAGCCAAACGGAACGTGGCCGCGATTGTCGGCCAGTTCTGCGCCGATGGCTTTGAGTGTCCTGCCCGCTTCGTCGAACCCGCGGACGTATTCTGTCGTCAGTCACGAAGGCAACCGGCGCCGCATAGCCCTGCGTCGTATCGCGCGCACCGTTCAACGACGGCTCCTGTTCGTGTCGCCATATCGGGTATCGACGAACCAGTGTGCCCCAGTGCGGCGAACAACGGCGAGAGACTTACTCGGGAATGCCGGCGCGGCGCATGCCCTCATAGATGCGTTCGCGTCCGACAACATAAACGGGGTTCTCGCTGCGTGCACCGGCGCGGAAGCGGGCGATGCTGAAACTCGGCTCCAGCTCCAACCCTGCTTTGGCTGCTGCGTACGCTTCATCCATCCTGCCGCGAAGAGCCAATGCAGCAGCAAGCGACAGATGGGTGAATGCAAAATTGCGGTTTGCCTCGATGGCGCGACGAAACCACAGAACCGCTTCGTCATTCTTCGCAAGGTGCAACTTCGATGTGCCGGCGCTGCTCATCCAGTGATGAGCGGCAATGTCACGGGGGCTTAGTCGCAGCGCTTCCCGGTAATGACCTTCTGCCTCCTCCGCCCGCCCAAGTGCGGTCTTTGCCATGCCGATGAGCGCATGGGCATAGACCAGGTTGCGATCCAAAATCAGCGCGTGTTCGAACTCGGCGATCGCCTCGTCACTGCGATCGACAGCACTATAGAACGAGCCAAGCACAAGATGCGCAAAGGCGTGATCGGGCGCCAGAGACAGCGCCTTTGTTGCGCTCGCCTCTACAGTTGCCAGCCGCGCGCGCCGGTCGTCAGCCATGAAGCCGGCGCCAAGATCCATATTTACCCATCCCTTCGCCGCCAACGCGTCGACATTGTTCGGATCAAGCTGCAGGGCTCGATGCAGCAAGGCCTCGGCTGGCTTGAGATATTCGGCAATCGATCCCCGGTTGATGAGAGCCTTGGCACGGAAGTAGAGATCCATCGAATCCGGATCCGGCGAACGCTCGGCACGCCGCGCCTCGGCTTCGACCAGCTGAGCCCCCAATTGGCTCGCGAGCCGGGCGACGATCTCGTCCTGCATCTCGAACAGATCAGCCACCGCTTGGTCAAACCGCTCGGCCCACAGATGGGTGGCTGGGTTGCAATCGATCAGCTGGACGTTGACTCGCAGCCGGTTGCCCCCGCGCTGCACGCTGCCCTGCAACGCATAGCGCACGTTCAGATCGCGACCGATCTGCCGAAGGTCGATGGCGCTCCCCTTGTAGACGAAGGCGGTGTTATGACCGATCACGAACGCGCCTGAGATGCGCGAAACATCGGTGGTCAGGCTCTCCGTGATGCCGTCGGCAAAGTATTCCTGCTCATGACCGCCGCCGATGTTTGCGAACGGCAGCACGACCAAGGACAGCCGCGGCGGGCTCGTGACCGGCTGTTCAGCAATGCTGTTCGGCCTGCGGCCCGTCGCTTCGGGGGGAGACTCGTTGCGTATCATAGCAAAGGCTTCGGCGATCGTCTCAAAATTACCGCGCACCACGGGGAAGAGCGCCGCGCCCGCAGATGTCAGGGTCAGCGGCCTCGGCCGGCGCCGGAACAGCGTCCGGCCGGCAACCGTCTCCAGCAGCCGCACTTGATGGCTGATGGCGGTCGGCGTCAAACCGAGTTCGTCCGCGGCCGCTTTGAAGCTCAAGTGCCGTGCAGCCGCCTCGAAGGCGCGGAGGGCGGTTAATGGCGGGAGCTTCCGCATAACGGCCATCATAGCTGAATTGGATTCAGCCAGGAGCTGAAAACTTCTCGTTTGCAACGGCAAACCAGCCCAACTACCCGTGCTGCGGCGAATCGCCAACTGATCGATGCGTTTGGGGATGGGAACAGGAGACAGCCGGTGGCTTCAGAGGCATCCGTCGCACACGCGATATCCAACATCGACGGCACGTTTTCAGGCCGGCTGCTCCGGCCGGACGACGCGGGCTACGACGCCGCGCGGCGTGTTCATAACGGCATGGTGAACAAACGGCCGGCGCTGATCGCTCAATGCCGCGGCACGGCCGACGTCGTCGACGCTGTCAAGCTGGCGCGCGGCCTCGGTCTGGAAGTCTCGGTTCGCGGCGGAGGCCACAACGTTGCGGGACGAGCCGTCTCGGAAGGCGGCCTGATGATCGACTTGGCAGGTATGAAGGGCACTCACGTGGACGCCGGCCGCCGGACCGTCCGGTCGCAAGGTGGGGTGACCTGGGCCGACCTCGATCGTGAGGCGCAGCTGCATGGCTTGGCCGTCACCGGCGGAGTGGTCTCCACCACCGGTATCGCTGGCCTGACCCTCGGCGGCGGCATCGGATGGCTGATGGGGAAATACGGGCTGGCGCTCGACAATCTCCAATCTGTCGAGTTGGTCACGGCGGAAGGCCAGGTTCTGCAGGCGAGCA
>JBKPOG010000299.1:0-9786 GCA_046732975.1 Pseudomonadota bacterium | reverse complement strand
GCCGGCATAGATCGCGGCGGGTCAAGGCCGAAGCCGCCGAAGGCGGTGGCGCAGCGCGCCAGCCTTGAGGCGTCGCGAAGCATGCCGGATCATCAAAAAGCGAAACGACGCTTGACACGCAACACAGTCGCTTTTGCCACCAAACACCTGCGACCCTGATGTCCCGGGCACGGTTGTTGCTCCACCGGATACGGACGCCGTGAGTGCGCCGCTACCCGCGGCAACAATCATCGCGCCTGGGCCGCTGGAATTCACGGTGGTCCCGCCATCGGCAGCGCGAATCGTGTCGCCAAAGCCCTGCGAGTTGATTAAATAGGATGCGCCTCCCACCTCGATGAACGTGTCGTTGCCAAAGCCGCCCGACATCGTTCCGGATCCCGTGCCGGTGAGCGTATTCGTGCCATTGCCCACCGCAACATTGTCGCCGGCCCCGGTAATTGTCACGGCGTTGCTGCTACCGCTGGACGTATCCCCCAGTGTGATCAGCGCGGGGGCGATGATGGTATGTGTGCCGCCACCCCCCATAATCGACAGACCCGGGGTACTGCCGTGGATCGTATCTGGTCCGGCGCTGTTATCGACTACAAATGAGTAGTTGGAGCCCGAGGGCACCGTTACATCGCCGATCGAGCCCGGGATTACCACAAGCTCGCCGATCTTCCCAGAGTCGTTCACCGGGGCGCTGACGGACCCAGTAACAGTCTGAATGAAAAGGTCGCCTTTGTTGGCCGCATTCGCCAGAGCGTCAGCGATGCTCTTCGCCAGCGCGCTGTTGAACGAGTTACTGAAAGTCTGGGTGATCGTCGTGCCGCCTGGGCCCGGAACGCTTACCGATGCCATGTTCTTCTCCTTATCGGCAGATTTGCAGCATCTGACGGTGACGTGACCCGAGTCACGATATCAGGGGCCGATGGTATTTCCCCGCAGTGAGCATCCATCCCGTTGACGGGTCTCAGATTCATCCCCGTGACCTTGGCTCCACCAACCACTACTTACCGCAATCAACGATTGCATGCCAAACATTTCCTACGCGTCTGGCGCGATAGAAAACTGCCAAGGCGTTGTTACCGAGAAGTTAATTGACGTTATCGTGTCGTTATAGAATCCGAGACCGTCCGCCGGTCTGGTAGTCCGGGCGTTGTAAAATGCTATTGCTCGCTCCTGCCTGCATTGGCGAGTTGCTTTGCGCCCCGCCGAAACTGATCGACCCCGATCGATCTGGCGGCGAACCTAGCCTTAAACGGGTTACTGCGCCTTGAAATTCGGCAGTCGGCGTTCCGCCATCGCCTTGACGCCCTCGCGGAAGTCCTCGCTATTGCGCAGCCAGTCCTGCTCCTCGTATTCGCGCTCGGTCGCAGCTGCCACGGCATCCGCCAGACCGCGCCGCAGGGTTTCCCGGGTCGCAACGATCGCCAATGGCGCCGATTGCGCGATCTCCGTCGCAAGTTCAGCCGCGCGATGACGGACCTCCGCCAGCGGCACGCAATAATCCGCCAGTCCGATCGCAAGCGCCTGCTCGCCGGTGATGCGCCGCCCGGTGTACATCAGCAACGATGCTTGTTGCGTCCCGACCAGGCGCGGCAGCGATGCGGTCAGGCCAAACCCCGGATGGAAGCCAAGGCGCGTGAAGTTCACCGAGAATCGCGCCTCCGGGCAGGTCACGCGAAAATCCGCCATTACTGCGAGGCCAACCCCCGCGCCCACCGCCGCGCCATGCACCGACGCCACAATCGGCTTGCCAGTGCGCCACAGCCGCTGAGCCTCCTTGTATAGATGCCGTCCGCGTTTGGTGCCGCGCGCGACACCATCCGGACCACGGCTGCCGAAATCCGCGCCCGCACAGAAATGCTTGCCCTCGGCGCACAGCACGATCGCGCGCACCTCCGGCGTGCGGTCCCACATCTCGAGCACATCAGCGATCTCGGCGACCATATCGGTATCGACGAAGTTGTTCGGTCCGCGCCGGATCTCGATCGTGCCGATGATACCGGATTGTTCGATGCCGATGTGCTCGTAACTCGCCATGGTTCCCTGCCCTGCTCTTCCGCTGGAATGCACCGCGTGCGACCTTACCCGCCAGTAGCAGCCGAGGAAACTGGTCCATGGCAACGCTCGACCGCGATGGTGTGGCGATACACTACGAAGTACATGGACGCGGGCCCACCATCCTGCTGTCGCATGGCTACAGCGCGACCTGCCGGATGTGGGACGGCCAGATCGCTGCGCTACAGGACCGCTATCAGTTCATCGTATGGGACATGCGCGGCCATGGTCAGAGCGACTATCCGGACGATCCCGCCGCATATTCCGAGTCCGCCACCGTAGAGGACATGGCCGCCATTGTGCGGGCCTGCGGCATTCAGCGGGCCGTCATCGGCGGGCTGTCGCTTGGCGGCTACATGTCGCTGGCGTTCCATCGTGCTCATCCGGCGATGACGCGCGCGCTGATGATCTTCGACACTGGTCCCGGCTTTCGCAATGCAGATGCGCGGGCGGCGTGGAATGAACGGGCGCGGCAGCGCGCCGATGATCTTGATACACGTGGGCTAGCGGCGCTTGGCAGCAGCGAGGAGGTGCGGATGAGCCAGCACCGTAATGCATCCGGGCTTGCCCAAGCGGCACGCGGCATGTTGACGCAGCGCGGCGATTCGGTGATCGCATCACTGGAATCAATTGCCGTCCCAAGCCTGGTTCTGGTTGGCAGCAACGACACGAACTTCTTGGCCGCCACGGATTACATGGCGCGCAAGATTCCGGGCGCGCGGAAGGTGGTGATCGAAGGCGCGGGACATGCAGCGAACCTGCACCAGCCGCCAGCCTTCAACCGAGCCATGGAATCATTCCTCGCAGGTTTGGCGGCATGAACTCTGACGCGCTGAGGAAGAGCGCACATTCTCTGCAATCGTTCTTCTGGCCGCAGTCGATCGCGGTGCTCGGCGCATCTCCCGATCTGCATCGCATCCGTGGCCGGTTGCTGCACCAATTGCGCGAGAACGGCTACCCGGGACGGATCCTGCCGATCAACCCTAGCTACCACGAGATCGCCGGCCTGCGCTGCTATGCCTCGATCGGCGCAGTCGGCGAACCGGTAGACCTTGCGCTCGTCGCGATTCCCGCCGCAGGGGTGGCGCCTGCCCTCGAAGAATGCGCCCGCGCCGGAGTGAAGAACACGCTGATCATCAGCTCGGGTTTCGCCGAGGAAGGCGGTGCCGCGCGGGACATGCAGGCGGCACTCGTCGAGGTGACGCAGCGCACCGGAATCCGCGCCTGCGGTCCGAACTGCGAAGGCTATTTCAATGCACTCGGCAGGATCGCCACCACCTTCAGCCCCACTGTCGAAATAAAGGAAGACGAGAGCCAGGTCCTGGTGTCGCAACGTCGTGTCGGCGTGATCGCGCAATCCGGCGGTATCGGCTTTGCGCTGTTCAACCGCGGCAAGGCAGCCGGGATCGGCTTTTCCTATGTGATCTCCACCGGCAACGAAGCCGATCTGAACATGGCCGATTTCCTCGACTACATGGTCGAGGATCCAAAAACGCACGTCGTCATGCTGTTCTGCGAGGCGGTACGCAACGGCCCTGCCTTTATTGCGGCACTGGCGAAGGCACGAGAACTGCGCAAACCGGTCATCGCAATCAAGATCGGCCGCTCTGATGCCGGTTCGCGCGCATCCGCTTCGCACACCGCGTCGCTCTCAGGCTCCTACACCGCGTATCGCGCAGTCTTCGAGCGTTACGGGGTGATTGAAGCGGAAGATCCAGACGAAGCGGTGGCAATCGCCGGCATCCTGCTGACTTGCCCGCTGCCCAAGGGTCGGCGCGCCGGCATAATAACGCCCTCGGGAGGCGGGGGTGCCTGGATGGCCGACACGTTGTCGCTGCACGGCCTGATCGTCCCACCTGTGTCAGCACAGACGCAGAGAGCGCTACGGGCGGTCATGCCGTCCTACGGCGCGCCCGGCAACCCGGTCGACGTCACTGCGCAGGGCTCAAACACCGGTCCCGCCCTAATGACAGCGATGGAAACACTGGCGCAATCAGATGAGATCGACATGCTCGTGCTGATAGCGTCACTGACCAGCGAGACGCGTGTATCACTCGAAGCCGACCGCGTGCGCGCAACGGCAGAGCGATGCGGCAAGCCGATGACTGTGTGGACCTATACCATTCCGTCGGAGTTTGGCCGACGCAGCGCGGCAGGCTGTGGCCTGTTTGTACACAGTGACCTGCGCAACGTGGGCGTGTCGATGAGCCGCCTGGCTGGCTATGCCGAGACTGTGGCGCGGCCATTGCCGCTAGTGGGCAAAATGGCATTTCCACAGCTACCCGATGGCTTGCCTTCGATACTCACCGAGCATCACGCCAAAGCACTGCTTGCACCCTTCGGCCTGCCAGAGTCGCATGAGCGATTGGCTGGATCTGCTGCCGAAGCAGCACAGGCAGCCGATGCGCTCGGATATCCCGTAGCGCTGAAAATCACCTCGCCCGACATAGCGCACAAGACCGAAGCAGACTGCGTAATTCTAGACCTGAAAGAGCGACAGGGCGTGATCGCCACATTTGATCGTATCATCGCGTCGGCGAAGCAGTACAAGCCGGCTGCGCGGATCGAAGGCGTATTGGTGCAGAAGATGGCACCGCGCGGACGTGAGCTTGTAATCGGCATGGTGAACGATCCGACCTTCGGTCCGATCATGATGGTGGGTCTCGGCGGCACCATGGTAGAGCTGATGGGCGATGTGGTGCATCGGCCGGCACCGGTCGATGCGGCAGAGGCGACCGACATGCTGCGAAGTCTTAAGTCCGCCCCGCTGCTGACCGGCTTTCGCGGTTCCGCTTCGATCGACCTGACACCCGCAGCGGAATTGATCGCCAACCTGTCGCAGGCCGCGCTCGCATATCGCGACCGTATAGCGGCAATGGAGCTCAACCCGGTTATCCTGCACGACGACGGCTCGGGACTGACCATCGCCGATGCACTGATCATGCTGAAGGAATGATGCCGACCATGTTCGAGCTCTCTGAAGAACATCGTATGTTGCAGGACCTGGTCGCGAAGTTCATCGACCGCGACGTCATGCCGTTGGAAAAAGCGGTCCTCGCGCGCGAGATGTCGGGTCAAAAATCCGCTTTGAATGCCGAGGAAGAGGAAACGCTGCTCGGCAAGTGCCGCGAGCTTGGGCTGTGGGGACTGGACGTGCCGGAAGAATTCGGCGGCGCCAACCTGCCGACCGTTGCTCTGATCGGTGTATATGAAGAACAGGGCCGTACCTGCGTCCCGTTCACCTTCCCCCCCGACAGTCCGAACCTGCACATGCTGATGGCGGTGTGCAATCCGGAACAGCGCAGAAAATATCTGGAGCCGTACGCACGCGGTGAAGCGCACTCGGCTATCGCGATCTCGGAACCCGGTGCGGGAGGCGACCCCGCCGGCATGATCACCCGCGCCGCGAAGGACGGTGATAATTGGGTGATCAACGGCAGGAAAATCTGGGTCAGCCGCGTGCCGCAGGCCGATTTCGTTATCGTGATGGCGCGCACTGGCGAGGGCAAGCGCCATGAGGGAGTCACCGCCTTCATCGTCGAGCGAGGCGCCAAGGGCTTCAATATCGAGCGCGAAATTCCGATGGTCGGCGGTCAGCGCACCTATGAGCTGACATTCGATGACTGCCGCGTCTCAAGCAGCCAGCTTCTCGGCCAGGAGGGCAGAGGCTTCGCGCCGATGCAGCTTCGACTGACCGTGCGTCGGCTGCAGATTGGGGCTTGGTGCGTCGGCATGACGCGACGGGCCCTCGATATGATGATCGAGCACGCCAAGCAGCGCGTTACCTTCGGGCAACGCCTTGCCGACCGGCAGGCGATCCAGTGGTGGATCGCGGAAGCCGCAATGAAAATTCATGCCTGCAGGCTTATGGTCTACGACGCCGCCGCAAAATCCGACGCCGGGAAGGATGTTCGCACCGAGGCGTCCATGGTGAAGTTGTACGGGACCGAGATGGCGACCGAGACAATCGATCACGCCATGCAGACCTTCGGCGCGATGGGCGTGGCGAAGGAATTGCCGCTGCAGCTCATGGCGCAAAAGGTGCGTACAATGCGGGTTTATGAAGGCCCGTCGGAGGTGCACCGCATGGTGATCGCACGCCGGCTGCTGCAGGATCGGAGATAGGACATGGGAAAGCTCGACGGCAAGGTGGCGGTCGTCACCGGCGCAAGCCGCGGCATCGGCCAGGCGATCGCCGAACTGTTCGCCGAGGAAGGAGCAAAGGTGGTGTGCGCCGCGCGCACCTACAACGAAGGCGATCATCCGTTCCTGGAAGGCACGCTGAAGCGCACCGTCGAACTGATCCGCGCCAAGGGCGGCGAGGCAAAGGCGGTCGCCGCTAATGTGTCAGACGAGGAGTCGTGCATCGCACTGGTTCAGTCCGCGCGCGACTACGGGCCGATCGACATTCTGGTGAATAACGCCGCACTCACATACTACCAGCCGATCACCGAGATGCAGACCAACCGCTGGTTTCGTGCCTTCGCGGTGGATGTGCACGGGCCGTTCATGCTGGCAAAGGAGGTGCTGAAGGACATGATCCCCCGGCGCAGCGGCGCCATTATCAATATCAGTTCCGGATCTGCGATCGGTCCGGGGCGTGGGCCTTATGCCGACAAGACTGTACGTGGCGGCACGATGTACGGCGCTGTCAAAGCGGCGCTGGAGCGATTCACGCAAGGTCTGGCGCAGGAGGTCGCACAATACGACGGGATCACGGTGGCGGCCGTATCGCCTTCCCAGATCGTACCAACACCGGGCACGGTGTACCACAAGTTGGTTTCCGGCATGGATGACAGGCGCGGCGAACCACCGGCCATGATGGCGCGCGCTGCGTTGCTGCTGGCAACCGAGTCGTCCGAGAAGGTCAATGGCCGGGTGACCTACAGCCAGCAGATTCTGAAGGAGTTTGGCTGGATCGACAACGCCATAGGCCGCGGCGTGGATAGCCCCGGGTCTGGATATTCGCAGATCTAATTCCGACCGCTTTTCTGGTGGCGTGCACCCGTACGCCCTCAGTCGCGCCGCAATCTCATCACGCCATCGTTATGGCGCTCACCACGGCGTGCATACCGTCTGCCGGGGTAGCGAATTATCTGTTTGCGTATCGAGCCTTGGGAGAGAGTTCGCATGCGCTTCATACTACTGCTGCCGCTCGTACTCGTTGGTCTCGCCGGGTGTATTCACGCGGAGACGACTGCGCCTCCGCCACGCGCATCGACCACTGTCGTGACGCCTGAGCCGGCCCCCTCGAACTCGACCACGGTAGTTCATACGCCGTAAGAACATGACCTGGTTCCGCGAACTCGTGATTGACTGCCTGGCGGGTCGAGCCGGCCTTGAGCAGATGGCGTTCTCTGCTCCAGGCGCAACACTCGTAGACGAGGACATGCAATTCAGCGACCCGTATCGCCCGCCCGCAGATAGTCTTGTGCAGCCTCGGGATCGATCAGCGCATGCACCTCGAAGTGCACCGGAATGATTTCCTGCCATTCGTTCAGCCGCCGGTGTAGTACCTCGTTCGACGGCACATCGAACAGCACCACTGCTCCCCGCCCAACCCTGGCATAGACCGAGCGCACCTGTCCGGTCCTCTGCAGTGGAGCAATCCACTCCCAGTACTTCCGACGCGACCCCCTTACGGAGCTTGGCGCCTCTGGTCGCGGTTCACTAATTACCAGGAAGAGCATATCCACCTCGCGCACTGCATCGGGACTGTTGCCTATGACGGTATGCTCGCCAAGGCCAGACCGCCCAAGGGGTGACGCACTCTCTGCTTCACTGTAGCCTCTCCAAACGCAGTTAATTGGAGGAAACGGCTATGTCGGACGGGCAGACCTGTCTCAAGGGGGTGAAGATCCTGGATCTCACCCAATTCGAAGCGGGCCCGTCCTGCACCGAGGCGCTGGCTTGGCTCGGCGCCGACGTGGTGAAGCTGGAAAACCCCGGTGGCGGCGATCCCGGGCGAGCGCTGGGCGGCAAGGCCGAGAAGGATGATCCGTATTTTCTGCTGTTCAACGCCAACAAGAAGTCCATCACCGTCAATCTGAAGGACGCGAAAGGCCTGGCGCTGGTCAAGGACCTTGCCGCCAAGGCCGACGTAAAGGTGGAGAACTTTGCCCCTGGCGCCATCGAGCGGCTCGGGCGGGGTGTCGATGTGATCCGCAAGATCAATCCGTCTATCATCTACTGTCAGGTCAAAGGGTTCGGCGAGGGCAGCCCGTTCGAGAAGAACCTCGCGTTCGACATGATCGCGCAGGCCTGTGGTGGCACGATGAGCATCACCGGCGAGCGCGACGGCCAGCCGCTGAAGCCCGGACCATCGCTCGGCGACACGGGCACGGGTATGCTGCTGGCAATCTCGATCCTCGGCGCGCTGTACCGGCGCAAGGAAACTGGGCAGGGCGATCACCTGCAGGTCGCGATGCAGGATGCGATGTTGCACTACATTCGCATCGCGTTCGCGGCGCAGTTTCGCAACGGCAACCAGCAGGCGGCGGGGCGCGCGGGCAACAGCAGCGTCTCCAACACCACTCCGCCTATGGGAACTTTCCCTTGCAAGGGCGGCGGTTCGAATGACTACGTCTACGTCTTCACCAGCCGCGCCAATCCGGACCACTGGCGGCGATTGTTGAAGGTGATCGGCCGCGAGGACCTGATTGGGGACGAACGCTTCGAAACGCCGGCCGCCCGCGTCGATCACGCGGACGAGGTGAACACGATGATCGCGGATTGGACCAAGCGGCACACCAAGCAGGAATGCATGGAGATCATCGGTGCAGCTGGTGTACCGGCCGGCGCCGTGCTCGACACGATGGAGCTGTACAACGACCAGACCTTCGAGCAGCGCGGCATCTTTCAGACCATTGAGCACCCGCGGAATGGCACGTTCCGCATGCCAGCCTGGCCGGTGCGGTTCGACGGCAAGCCACCGCCGGTGACGCCATCGCCGATATTGGGTCAGCACAACGAGCAGGTGCTGAGTGACTGGCTTGGCCTGAGTCGTGACTCGATCGGCGGCCTGAAGAACAGTGGCGTGATCGGCTGAAGGAGACGCACCAATGGCAGAACTGACCGGTTCGGAAATCCTGGCGAAATGCCTGAAGAAGGAAGGCGTCGAGGATATATTCTACATCATGGGCGGGCCGATGCTGCTCGCCGAATCGACCTGCATCACCGAAGGCATCCGCATGATCGACGTGCGCCACGAACAGGCGGCGGCGTTCGCGTGCCAAGCCTACAGCCGCCTGCGGCAGACGCCATCGGTCTGCATGGCCGCATCCGGTCCTGGTGTGACCAATCTGATCACCGGAATGGCCAACGCACTGATCGATTGCTGCCCGGTGGTGGCGTTTGGCGGCTCCAGCCCGATCAGCCAGTTCGGCCGGCAGGTGTTCCAGGAGATCGACCAGGTCGAGTTGATGCGCGGCTGCTGCAAGCATGTCGACCGCGTGCACAACCTCAAGCGCATTCCGCAGCAGGTTAACTTCGCGCTGCAGCGCGCGATGTCCGGCAAGCCTGGCCCGGTCTATGTCGATATGCCGGGCGACATTCTGTACCAGAAGATCGACGAGAACCTGGTCGACTGGAGCTTTGCCGGCCGTAAGATGGACAGCCGCCCGCTCGGCGATCCACGCCAGGTGAACGCGCTGGTGAAGGCGCTGGCGGAGGCGAAGCAGCCGCTGATCGTGTCGGGCTCCGGCGTGATCTGGTCGCGCGCCTGGAGTGAGATGCAGGCCTTCG
>JBKPOG010000298.1:0-11630 GCA_046732975.1 Pseudomonadota bacterium | reverse complement strand
CGCGTGCTATGTCAACACGCAAGGAGCAATGAAGCCGTAACGAAGCCTCGTCGTCCACGAGGCCGTGAGCACAAGGGGATCATTCATGCGCAATAAGCAACACTTGGCACTCGGCTTGCTACTTGGCGTCGGCGCAGCGTTCGCCGCAGTGCCTGGTCGTGCACAGCCGGTGGACACTGCTCGCATCGCGGCCGGCAGCCCGAACGACTGGCTGACCTATCACGGTGCCTATAACGGCTGGAACTACAGCGGCCTGGACCAGATCAATCCCAGCACTGTCAAGGATCTCTCGGTCGCGTGGATTCACGTGCCTGGCCGCTCGACGCGAGGCCTGCAGTCGGTGCCGTTGGTCGCCGACGGAGTCCTATACTATACCGGTTCGTATAGCCGGGTCTTCGCGCTGAATGGTGCGACTGGCCAGGTCATGTGGTCGTATTTCCCGGAACTCGACGAAGCGCTCGTCGCGCGGCAGACACATTCGCCATATAACCGCGGCGTTGCGCTCGGGCAGGGCAAGGTGTTTGTCGGCACCGTGGACGGCCGGCTGATCGCGCTGGACATGAAGACCGGCAAGGTGGCGTGGGACACCAAGCTCCAGGATTCGCAAAAACTCACCGTGGGTTTTACCGGCGCACCGCTCTACGCCAAGGGCATGGTTGTGATCGGCAGTCAGGGGGGAGAGTGGCCGGGCCGCGGCCCGATCTACGGTGTTGATGCCGAGACTGGCAAGGTGAAGTGGACCTTCCTGACCGTTGCTCCCACTGATGAAGAGAGAAAGACCTGGGGCAACGACTCCTGGCGCACCGGCGGCGGCGGAGGCTGGATGCCAGGCACCTATGATAGTGCCAGCAACACACTTTATTGGGGAACGGCGAACCCGGCGCCGCTGTACGACTGGTCTGGTGCCGATTGGAAAACGTCAGGAGCGCGTCCGGGAGACAACCTCTACACGACCTCGGTGCTTGGTCTCGACCTCGATAGCGGCAAGCTCAAGTTCTATCACCAGGAACTGCCGCATGATGCATGGGACTTCGATAGCGCTGTGGGTGAGTTCGTCACCATTGACCGCGACGGACAGAAGTACATCGTGCACCCTAACAAGAGTGGCTTCATCTTCGTCTACGACAGCAATTTGAAGGTGAAGAACGTCTATCCGATCGTTGATGCCATCAACTTCGTCAAGACGATCAATCCGCAGACGGGTGAGTTGATAGGGCGTCGCGACTTCACGGCGGGCAAGCAAGCCGAGCCACTTTGCCCGGCGATCGACGGCGGCGTCAGCTGGAACGGAGGGAGCTACAATCCGAAGACCGGCATGTACTACAAAATTGGTAACGAATGGTGCATCAGCCTCGACGTGGTGAAGACTACGCCCGTTACCGAGCCGGCGGCGCAGCTCAACATCGGTGCCGAGTTCAAGCTCGTGCCGCCGCCGGAAGGACAGATCTATGGCCACCTGGATGCACGTGATCCGATCACCGGTGCGAAGAAGTGGGAAGTGCGCTTTCCCGAACCGCCGATGGCCAGCGTGCTTTCGACTGCCGGCAATCTGGTGTTCGTTCCGGACAGTCGCGGCACCCTGCACGCATACAGCGCGGACACCGGGGGTGAACTTTGGAGCCATGGCGACGGTCTTGGCCACCAGGGCGGCATCGTGAGCTACGCGGTCAATGGGAAGCAGTACATTGCCGTAGTTGCGGGTTTTGGTGGCATGGTAAGCGATGACTTCGTGCCGACCTTTGGTGAGCCGTACAAGAGCATGCCGCGCGACGATGGCGTCCTGGTCGTCTATTCGCTGAAGTAGCCAACATCTGGTGAGGTCCCCTGGCCGGCGCGTCACATCTGCTCAAGGGGGCCTCGGCCCGGGTTGCGGCAGTCGTGGGAAGGCGCACCATCGTCATTATGGCTCGCTTCCAGTTCGCCTTGCTGTTACTGCTATACTGCGCCTCGCGGCATGCTGTCGCCCAGCAGCCGGCGACAGCAAATGCCAAGTCCCCGCTGGATGTACCTCAGTTGTTCGCAAGCACATGCGGCTGGTGCCATAGCGACGGTGGTCGCGTCGCAGGTAAGGGGCCACAGCTGATGAACACTCAACGTGACGACGACTTCATCCGCACCCGAATCAAACTTGGCAAGCAAGGAGCCATGCCAGCATTCGGGTCCACCTTCAGTGATGCAGATATCGACGCGATCATCCACTACATCCGCACGCTGAAACCGGAGCAGGGATGAGTGCTAGAGCTTGGTGTTTAGCAATCTTGGTTGCATGCGGGCTTGCTCACCCGGCGCCTGCACGTACGTTGAAGGCGATCCAGGAGCGTGGAGCGATCAGCCTGTGCGCGCATCCGAACTCGCTGCCCTTCGCCAGCCGGACTGAACAGTCTCCCGGCTTCCAGATAGAACTTGGCCGCGCTCTTGCGCAACAGCTGGGTGTATCGCTGACGATGGAGTGGGTGCTGATCAGCTATCAGATCTCTCGTACCGACTGCGACATCATACTTGACAGCATCGCCGCCGATGACGCTCCCCCCGGTTTCGGCATTAAGCTCTCGAAGCCATATTATCGCGGGGGTGTGACCCTTGCCGTGCCCGACGGCAGCACGATCCGATCCTTCCAGGACCTTGATCGCCGAACGAAGGTCGCGGTGCAGACTGGGTCGCTTGCGGCGATGGATATCGACCGGCGACACGTGCCGATCTCCGTGTTCGGTTTCGAAGAAGACATGCTGGGAGCGCTTGCAGCTCACGAGGTCGATGCGGCCGCCGTGACGCCACTAACCGTCGGTTACTACAACCTGCAACATCCCGACCATCCGATGACTGTGCTGCCCCTGGACGAGGCGGATCATGATCTGGTCTGGAACGTTGCGGTGGGCATGCGGCGGCCGGACGATGCCTTACGCTCCGCGATCGATCAGGGAATCGATCGGCTCAGCGCAGAAGGTGAGATCGCGCGCATCTATCAGCGTTACGGCGTGACGTTGCAGCCGCCGCGTTAGACTGGCCTGGTACGAACATTGCCGGCATGACCGCAATGCACCAGGGCGATCAACGGCTGACGAGAGCATCGGCCTGGGCGGCCACAAACCATTAGGTGGCGATCTAGATAGCGCACCACTCGGTTGCTGGCACAATTTGAACAGCGGACCTGTTGTTGCGGTAGACGAGAGTTGAGTTCCGCGCCACGTTCTGACATTGAGACGGAGGCAACCATGGCAACACGCGAGGATTTGCGCCGACAAGGAGAGGCGACACGCTCGCGTCTGTTCGGCGCGAGCACCGCTGCGGAGCCGCGTGGCTTCGGAACGCTGCTGACCGAAGCAGTATTTGGCGCAATCTGGAATCGTCCTGGCCTCGCGGGCCCAGATCGGATGCTGTGTACGCTGGCGGCGTTGGCTGTCTGGCCTCGCTTGCGCCAGCTCCGGCGTCATCTTGGTGCGGCGCTGGATCTGGGACTCTCAGCAGAAGCGGTGCGCGAGGTGCTGGTGCAGGCGGGGCTGTATGCTGGTTTCTCGGCTGCCGAGGAAACGCTGGCGCTGTTCGCCGAGGTGTTGAGCGAACGCGGGCTGCCGTTCCCGCCCGACCCAGTGACCAATGCGTCGCTGGAAGAACTTGCGGTGCGCGGACATGCGCTGATGCAGGACGTGCACCAGACTAACAGCCGACAAGGCTATGCGGCGCCTGACAACCCGGTGACCTATGCACTGTACGAACTCGCGATTCAGTATGGATATGGTGAGATCTGGTTTCGGCCTGGACTGGAGCGTCGGCAACGTGCGTTGGTGGCGGTGGCAGCGTTTACCGCGCTTCGGCTCCCCGAACAGGCGCGCCGCTTCGGTCAGGCGGCACTGAACCTTGGCGTGACGCAAACCGAGGTAATCGAGGCGATTGTGCAAACCGCGCCGCACAGCGGATTCCCTCCGGCGCTCAATGTGCTGAACGCGCTGTCGGACGTATTGCGCTGAGCGGATCGCGCGTGGCAGCTTCGCGGTTGATAAAAAGGGGAGTGCAAAACATGCCTCAGATCGCCGGCGGGTGTCTTTGCGGGAAGGTGCGTTATTCGGCGAGTGGAGACCCGGCCTTTGTCGGTGTCTGCCATTGCGCCGATTGCCAGAAGTTCACTGGGAGCGCTTTTGCAGCAGTCGTTGGGGTGCCGAAGGCCGCGCTGACGGTCCAGGGCGAACTCGCCACGTACACCAAGACCGGTGACACCGGAAAGTCGACCTACCGCCGGTTCTGCCCGCAGTGCGGGTCATCGGTGATGGACGAGGCAGATGCGCTGCCCGACATCGTCATGGTCGGCGTGGGAACCTTGAACGACGCGAGTTGGGTGAAGCCAGGAATGCAGATCTACTGCGACAGTGCTCAGCCGTGGGTGCATTTGGGCGGGAACATACAGAGCTTCCCGAAAATGCCGGTTTGATCATAGCGCAACGTCAAGCGCGCCGAGGCCGGCAGCCACCAGTGCGCCGGCCACCACGACGATCCACGGCGGCACGGTCCAGAGCGTGAGCGCGAGGAACGCAGCGAGCGCCAGGCCAAATCCGGCCGAGGTGTGCACACCCGCAGTCCAGACCGGCGAATAGAGGGCGGCGAGCAGCACCCCGACGACGGCGGCGTTTACGCCGCGCAGCATCGCCTGGACATGTTCGCGTCGGCGCAGAGTGTCCCAGAACGGGATCAGGGCTGTGACTAGCAAAAATGACGGCGCGAAAATTGCGACCAATGCAAGAAGGCCACCCGCTATGCCGTTCGGCGGCGGGACCATTACCGCGCCAAGATAGGCGGAGAAGGTGAATAACGGGCCAGGCACCGCCTGTGCCGCGCCATAGCCGGCGAGGAAGGTGTCGTTGCTTACCCAGCCGTTGGGCACGACGGCTGCTTGCAGCAAAGGCAGCACGACGTGGCCTCCGCCGAACACCAGCGAGCCGGCGCGATAGAATGCACTGAACAGTCGCAAGGCTTGGCTGTTCACGACGGTTGCCAGCGGTGGCAGCAATAGCAGAAGGGCGAAGAACAGGACGATTGCACACGCCGCTACTCCGCGGTGAAGGGACACTCCGAGCGGCACATGGTCAGTCGCGTCCCTGTCGGCAGTCCGCGGCAGCAGCAAGAGGCCGACGATGGCTCCCAGGACGATGGCACCAATCTGCCCCACGGAGGACGGGACAGCGAGGGCGATCAGTGCCGCGGCGACGGCGAGCGTTGCGCGAGGCCGGTCCGGTGCCAGGCTTTGTGCCATCCCCCACACCGCCTGCGCCACAACGGCGACAGCAACGAGCTTCAGACCCTTGAGCCACGCGGCATTCGAGACGTCGCCGAGTGCCTGTACACCGTAGGCGAAGGCCAGCATCAGCAGTGCCGACGGTAGTGTGAAGCCGATCCAGGCAGCCAGCATACCGAGTGGGCCGCCGCGCAGCAGACCGATCGACTTGCCGAGTTGGCTCGACGCCGGGCCCGGCATGAACTGGCACAAGGCGATGAGGTCGGCGAAGCCGCCTTCCGGCAGCCAGCGACGGCGCTCGACGAACTCAGCGCGAAAGTAACCGATATGCGCCACCGGTCCGCCGAACGAGGTGCAGCCCAGGCGAAGGAAGACGAGCAGCACTTCCAGGGCGCGGGAGTTGCTTGTCATGATTTCCCGACGGCGAAGGAGACAATGGAATGAACGCGCAAGAAATCCGCTCCATCGTGAAGGTCTGCATGTTCGACCAGTACGGCACGGTGGTCGATATGCAAGGCGGGTTGGTGGAAGCGGCAACGCCATATTTGCGTGCGAAGGGTTGGCAGGGGAACGCAAACTCCTTCGTGACCTGGTGGCGGCGGACGCATTTCGAGAACTCGATGATCGACGCGCTGCTGCAGCGGGAACACACGCTGTATCGCGAAATCGGTGAGCGATCCGTCGCTTATGTGATGGACCGCGCGGGTATCAGCTACACGATGGAGGAGGTCCGCGTCCTGGTCGATCACATCGTACGGCTAAGAGCGTTTCCAGAGGTTCCCGTTGCCTTGGACCGTCTGCGCACGCGCTATCGCCTTGTGGTGCTGTCGAATGGCGACCCGGACATGCTGGCGGCAGCGAAGGCGTATCATGGGATTGCATTCGAGCAGATGATCTCGGTCGCGGTGGCCAATTCGTTCAAGCCGCATGTCGCGACGTACACCAAGGCAGCCGAAATTGTCGGCACGCGGATGGACGAGGTGCTGTTCATCGCCAATCATGCATTCGACTGTATCGGCGCGAAGGCGGCGGGGATGCGCACAGCGTTCATCGACCGCCGCCGCCGCCCGTTTGGCGCCACACCACACCAGCCCGATCTGCTGGTCCCGAGCATGACAGCGCTAGCAGACATGCTGGTGTGAGGGAAGCATGTCTCAGGCGCGTTCCAGCCATCCCGCATAGCGGTCGCGCAGGCGCGTCTTCAGCACCTTGCCCGTCGCGGTGTGCGGCAGCTCATCGATAAAGACCACGTCGTCGGGCAGCCACCACTTGGCGACCTTGTTCGAAAGGAATTGCAGCAACTCGTCCTTAGTTACGTGAGCGTTCGGCTTGCGGTGAATCAGCAGCAGCGGCCGTTCCTGCCAGGTTGGATGACGTGCCGCGATCACCGCAGCCTCCAGCACCGCGGGATGGCTGACGGCCAAATTCTCAAGTTCGATCGAGCTGATCCACTCGCCGCCTGACTTGATCACGTCCTTGGCGCGGTCGGTGATAGTGATGAACCCATCCCCGTCCATGTGCGCGACGTCACCAGTACGGAACCACCCGTCATCATCGACCACCTTGCCACCGGCGCCTTTGAAGTAGCTGGACAATACCCATGGTCCGCGCACCTGGATCTCGCCAATCGAGCGCCCGTCGCGCGGCAGTTCGCGGCCTTCATCGTCGACGATGCGCACCTCCGCGCCGTATATCGTGCGGCCTTGCTTGAGGTGGACCGGTATGCGCTGCTCCAGCTCCAAGTCGACCTGGCGCGCCAGCAGGCTGCCGCAGGTGCCAAGCGGGCTCATTTCCGTCATGCCCCAGGCATGCAGCATGGTGGCGCCGAAATACGCATGCGCCTTCTCGATCACCACACGCGGCACTGCGCTGCCACCGGAGAGCACGCGCTTTAGTTTCAGATGACGCTGGTCGGTGGTGTTGAGATTCTGCTCCATCCAGGCGAACAGGTTCAGCCATACTGTCGGCACCGCGCCGCAGAAGTTTATGTCTTCGTCGCGAATCAGTTCGAACAGGCTGGCGCCGTCGAGCTTCATCCCCGGGAGGACGATTTTGGCGCCGGTGCCCGCCGCGGCGAATGGAATGCCCCAGCAGTTGACGTGAAACAACGGCGCGCACAGCAGCAGCGAATCGCGCGCGGATATCGCCATCGTATCGGCTGCCATCAATGAGAAGCTGTGCAGCACGGCGGAGCGATGGCTCTGCAGCACGCCCTTTGGATTGCCGGTTGTGCCGGAGGTGTAGCACAGCGCCGATGCGGTGTTCTCATCGAAGCTGGGCCAGGTGTAGTCATCGCTCTCGTCGGCCAACAGCTGCTCATAGCAAAGCAGGTTCGGCACATCGATGGTCGGCATCGCATCGCGTTCACACAATGCGACATAACCTCGTACGCCTGGCAGATGTGGCGCGAGCTGTTCAACCAGCGACGCGAACGTCACATCGAAGAAGACATAGCTGCCCTCGGCATCGTTGATGATGAAGCGGACCTGTTCGGTGAACAGACGAGGGTTCACCGTGTGCAGGACGGCGCCACTGCATGTGACGCCAAAATAGATCTCCAGGTGCCGGTTGTGATTCCAGGCTAGCGTGACGATACGCTCACTGCGGTTCACGCCGAGACGTTGCAGCGTGTTGGCGACCTGGCGAGCCCGTCGAGCAATCGTCGCCCAGTTGCTGCGAACGATCGGCCCCTCCACCGATCGGGAGACGATCTCGATCCCGCCGTGGTATCTCTCGGCGTAGTCGAGCAGCGACGAGATCAGCAGCGGCCGCTGCTGCATCAGCCCGAACATGGAGGGCGCTCCCTTACAGCCAGTTTGTTAGTGGCGATCAAACCGCCCCGCGCTTCCGGGATCAAGCGGGGACGGGTTTATGCGGAATACCCAACGCGGCGCAGATGGCGCGGTAGAGTTCGTCGTACGGGACGGGCTTGCGCAGGATCGGGAATGCACCGCTGGTTGGGATCACCGCGTCGTTGTAGCCCGAGGTCAGAAGAATCGGCAGCTTGGGAAAGTGGTCACGCACCTTGACCGCGAGTTCGACGCCATTCATCGCATCGGGCATGACCACATCGGTCAGCAGCAAATCGATACCGCATGTCCCAGAATCGAGGCGCCGCAGAGCCTTTCGTGCGCGGTCCACCACCTCCACTCGGAAGCCCATCGTGCTCAGCATCTGCGCCGTGACGTCGGCCACCTGCGGATTGTCCTCGACCAGCAGAATGCTGCCGCTGAGCGTGCCAGAGCCCGTAGTCTTGTCCTGGGGGTTTGCCACAGGCATCTGTTTGTCGGAGCGCGGAAGCCGGATCGTAATAGTGGTGCCATGCCCCGGCGTGCTGTCCAGGCTGACGCTGCCGCTCGACTGCTGAGCGAAACCATAGACCTGGCTGAGGCCAAGGCCGGTACCCTCGCCTGGCTGCTTGGTGGTGAAGAACGGGTCGAATACCTTGCCGATCACATCACTCGGGATGCCAACCCCGCTGTCGCGCAAGCTGATGACGACGTGGTCCACGTTCAGCTTCGAGCCGCTGGGCAGGCTGTTGCGCACGTCGATGTCGAATGTGCCGCCCTGTGGCATGGCGTCGCGCGCATTCACCGCGATGTTCAGCAAAGCCATTTCGAGCTCTGCCACATCGACCTCGATGGGCCAGATCTCCTTGGCGACGTCGATGCGCAGCTGGATGTTGCCGCGCAAGGAGGCCGGCAGCATCTCGGCGATCCGCGGCATTTCTAGCTGTAGATCGATGAGCTGCGGGGTGCCGACATGGCGACGCGAGAACGACAATAGCTGCCGCGTCAGCGTCACGCCGCGTTCCGTGGCACGCAGGATGTTCTCCATCTGCCTGGTGGTGTTGGCGGGGCGGCGCCGCGCCAGTTCGGCGTTGCCGCCAATCACGGCAAGCAGGTTGTTGAAATCGTGCGCGACGCCACCGGTAAGCTGACCGATCGCCTCCATCTTCTGCGCCTGTCGCAGCTGCGCCTCGAGCTGCTCGCGCTCGGTGACATCGCGCGCCGAGGTGATGACGAACCGGTCTTCGCCGTCGGCCATTTCTGGCACCAGCACGAACATCACGTCGATTGTTGTGGTCCGGCCGTTGAGCGTTCGTCGCGCCACATAATGTTGCGGCTGGCCGGTGCGCAGGCATTCGCGCAGCAGGCGCATCGGCAATTCAGCTGCTTCGGGGCCAAGGATCTCTGCCGCGGTTCGACCGATCACTTCGTCACGTGGCAGTCCGTAGGCTGCCTCGCAGGCTGGATTGATATCGGCGAAGACGCTGCTTCCGTCCGGCGAGACGCGCTGTAGGGTCAGCCAGTCCATCGAGTTGACGAAGAAAGCCTGCAGCTGCGCCCGGCTTGATGCCAGTTCGGCGGTACGTTCCTCCGCCTGTTGCGCCAGTCGTCGGTTCAGCAATCGCAGTCGGGTTTCGCTCTCCAGCAGAGCCTCGGTCATCCGACGGCGATCTTCGATGTTTTCAATGACGCCCAGTGTGTAGAGGATGTTGCCATCGGCATCGCGGATCGGTGCGACATTGACGTTGACCCATAGCGGGTCACCAGACTGGCGAAGAAAGCGCTCCTCCACCTGAATTTGCGGCGCCGACCCATCGATCAGCGATCTGGCCAGCCGGCTGCACAGCTCGCGATCAGCCGGATGCACGACATCAAGGAAGCTGCGTCCGATCAATTCCTGCTCGGTATAGCCGAGCATGTCGCAAAGTGCCGGATTGACCGAGCGGAAACGAAAGTCGAGGCCAGTCATCGCCTTGCCGAGTGGGCTCTGCTCGAACAGGCGACGGAACCGTTCCTCGCTTTCCCGTAGCGCGGCCTCTGCCAGCTTGCGGTCGGAGATGTCGATGTCGACCCCGCTGCTGCGCACGACGGTGCCGTTTGCGTCCCGCACGAAACGACCGCGGCCCAGGATCCACCGGACGTCGCCATCCGGGCGAATGATTCGGTACTCGACCTGATAACTGTCCTTGCCGCTGGTGGCTGCGTCGTGCATGGCCTGCAGCACACGGGCGCGATCCTGCGGATGGCGAAGCCGGCGTGTGGTTTCGATCGAAACCGGGCGATCGGTCGGTTCCAGCCCCATAATGCGGAAGAACTGCGGCCGGGCGCGAAGCAGGCAGGGGCCTAGTTCGATATCCCAGATACCGATCCCTGCCGCCTCTTCCGCAAGACCAAGCAGCTCTTCTCGATCATGGAAGGGGCGTGCGTCCGCCGATCCGACATTGATCATGCCGGCGGTGCGTCGGTCACGAATCTGCGATGGCAGGTCCACCATAGCGCCACTGTTACAAGCAGTGGCAGCGTCCCGATATGGCTCAAGCCGATATCACAACGAATTGAACCTCAGCTGTGCGCCAATGCGCAGCCACCCTGGTTGAGCGGGCGGAAGGCTTGCTCGGCCGGTATTGTCCGACGGAGCGTGTAGTAGTCCCAAGGTTGCTTCGATTGTTCCGGCGACTTCACCTCAAACAGATACATGTCGTGGATCACACGACCGTCAGTCCGGACCTTACCTTTGCCGAATAGCGGATCATCGGTCGGCATGTCCTTCATCTGGCTTACGGCGGCTCTGCCGCTTGTCGTGCCCTTGTCGGTTCCGAGAGCGGCAACTGCCTTAAGGTAATGCAGGACCGCCGCATATTGGCCGGCGTGACCAGAGCCCGGCACGATGCCATTGAACCGTGTGGCATATCGCTTCGAGAACTCGCGGGTGCCGTCGTTCATATTCCAGTAGAATGCTTCCGTCAGCAGCACGCCCTGTGCTTGCCGCAGACCAAGGCCATGCACGTCGTGGATCAGGAACAACAACCCGGCGACCCTCTGGCCACCTTTGATGATGCCGAACTCGGCTGCCTGCTTGATGCAGTTCACCGTGTCGGCGCCGCCATTGGCGAGCCCGATTGCCTTTGCCCCGCTGGCTTTTGCCTGCACCAGGAATGACGAGAAATCGGTTGTGCCGGGGAAGGGAGCGAGTGCCTGGCCGAGCACCTTGCCGCCGGCCGCAGTGACAAATCCCGCCGCGTCCTTCTGCAAAGAATGACCGAAGGCATAATCGGCCGTGATAAAGAACCACGTGTCGGCGCCTTCCTTGATGCTGGCATCGACCACGCCATGGGACATCGACCAGGTATCGTGCACCCAGTGCAGGTGATTGGGCCCGCAACGTGTTCCGGTGATGTCGGCTGAAGCGGCACCGGTGAAGATCGCCACCTTATCTTTCGCCTTCGCCAGGTCGCTCAGGGCAAAGGCGGCGGAGGACGTGGCACATCCGTAATCAGGTCTACGCCCTTGTTGTCAAACCAATCGGTGGCAATGGCGAGTGCAACATCCGGTTTCAGCTGGAAGTCGGCCTGAACCAGTTCGGCCTTGATCCCGGGATGCGCCCGCGAAAAGTCCTC
>JBKPOG010000297.1:0-25394 GCA_046732975.1 Pseudomonadota bacterium | reverse complement strand
GGTGGCGGCCGCTTCATCGCCGGTCTCGGCGTATCCGGACCGCAGATTGTCGAGGGCTGGTACGGCGAGCCTTGGGGTCGGCCGTACTATCGCTACAAGGACTACGTCGCAATCATGCGCAAGATCTTCCGGCGCGAGGCGCCGGTCACGCATGAAGGGCGCGAGATCTCCCTGCCTTTCACCGGCGAAGGCGCCTTGGGCGTCGGCAAGCCGCTGAAATCCATCCTGCACATGAACCCCGACATTCCGATCTACCTCGGCACCGGCAACGAAGCGACTGTGAAGCTGACAGCGGAAATAGCCGATGGTTGGCTGCCGCTGGGCTTCGTGCCCGGCTCGCTGCCGGAATACCTGCCCTGGCTGGAAGAAGGTTTTCGTCGTGCGGGCAATGGCAAGAGCCTGTGTGACTTTGCCATCCAGGCCTCGGTGCATGTCGAGGTCGGCAACGACGTAAAAGCCGCGCTGGACAAACTGAAACCCGAGGTCGCGCTGTACGTCGGTGGCATGGGCCACCGCGACAAGAACTTCCACAAGGACATGATGATCCGCCGAGGCTTCAAGGATGCCGCCGATCGGATTCAAGAATTGTATCTCGCGCATCGCAAAGAAGAAGCGATCGCTGCGGTGCCTGACGAATGGGTGGACACGAAGTCGCTGGTCGGTCCCCCCGACCGCATCAAGCAGCGCTTCCGTGCTTGGGAGGACTCGGGTGCCACCAGCCTGACCGTGCGTTCGCGCCAGCCCGAGGCGATCGAGGTCATGGCGCAGGCCGCCCGGCTTAACTGAGGAAAGAACCATCATGCGCTTCAAGGACAAGGTCGCGCTAATCACCGCGGCAGGCAGTGGCATCGGCCGTGCCACCGCCGACATCATGGCCAGCGAAGGCGCGGTGATCATCGGTGTGGATAACGACGAACGCCGGCTCGCTATGGCCATGGAAGCGATGAACATGTCGGGTGGCCGCGCGATCGGTCGTCCATGCAACGCGCTGGATGAAGCCGAGGTCAATGCTGTGGTCGATTGGGCCGCAAAGCAGTATGGCACCATCGATATCCTCGTGAATGCTGTCGGCGGCAGCACGATCATCGACAGGCCGAATGCAACCCTGGATGAGCTGTCGTTCAGCGACTGGCAGAAGCTGATCGACTTCAACCTGAGCGGCACGTTTTTGTTCAGCCACGCGGTGATTCCGCTGATGAAGCAGCGCAAGAGCGGCAAGATCGTCAACCTGGCCTCGATCGCCGGACGCGGCCTCAGTATCGCGTCGAGCGGCGCCTATGCCACCGCGAAGGGTGGTATCATCGCACTGACCAAGAAGCTGGCGCTGGAGTTGGGGCCGTTCGGCATCACCGTCAACGCGATCGCTCCCAGCATGACGCTGACCGAACGTATTGCTCCGCGGTTCAACCAGCAGTCGCCGGAGGATCAAGCTGCGCAGATCGCGCGCGTGCCGATGCGGCGAATGGCCGAAGCGTCGGACCAGGCGAAAGTGATCTGCTTCCTCGCCTCATCGGATGCGGATTACGTGACTGGACTGACCATCGATGTCACGGGTGGGCTGTAGGCGACTTCAGCCGGTGAAGCGTGGCAGCTTCTCGGCCAGCGCCAGGTAAGCGTCCTCGTCTGTGCGGTCATAGCGCAGCGGCGTTACCACGATCTTGTCGGCGCGCAGCGCGTCGTAATCGCTCTCCGGTCCCTGCTGCCGATCGCCGCGCCGGAAGTTCAGCCAATGATACGTCATGCCGCGCGGATCGACGCGCGTATCCACATGCATGCCGGCGATCATCCCCACGCCCTGCCGCGCGAGCGTCATCGGCCCCGCGGCGGCCGCCGAGCAGGCCGGAAAATTGACGTTCAGGCAGGCATCCTTGCTCCAGCCGATTTCCAGCAGATCGCGCACCACCTGTACGCCAAGCGTGCGCGATGCGTCCCATAGCGGGTTGTTGCGATCCTTGTAGGCCTGGCTCAGCGCGATCGACGGCACCCCCAGCATCATGCCGGTCATCGCTCCGCCGACGGTGCCGGAGAACACGGTCTCCATTCCAAGATTCAGACCGCGATTGACGCCGGACAGCAGCAGCTGCGGCGCTTGCGGCATCAGATGACAAATCCCCATCACCGCACAGTCACCCGGCGTGCCGGTGATGCCAAAGCGCCGCTCGCCCTGCGGGCTGACCCGCAGCGCGTGGTGCAGGCTGATCGCGTGCGACACGCCGCTCTGGTCGTGTTCCGGCGCCACCACCCACACTTCGCGTGCGAGTTGCGCGGCGATCTCTTCCAGGATCGCCAGCCCCGGCGCACCGATTCCATCGTCATTGGTCAGCAAGATCCGGTCCAGCACCCGCATGCTCCGCGTCATCGTTCGTGCCCTGTTTGACGCGTCCGGCCCGCGGCGTCCAGCATGGTGAGGGAAGGAGACGGTGCATGCAGATCATCGATGCGCAGGTGCATATCTGGGGCAGCGGCACGCCAAGCGGGCATCATCGGCAGACGTCCATCTATACGGCCGAGGAGCTGATCAAGGAGATGGACGCGGCGGGGGTGAATGGTGCGGTGCTACATCCGCCAAGCTGGGATCCGGGCTCCAATGAAATGGCCGTCGAGGCCGTGAAGAAATATCCGGACAAGTTCTGCATCCTCGGCTGGTTCCCGCTCGACAAACCAGAGGAGCGCAAGCGCATCGAGACTTGGAAGCAACGACCGGGCATGCTGGGACTGCGATGGTCGTTGACACGCCCCGAACAGGAGAACTGGCATAAGGACGGCACCATGGACTGGGTGTGGCCCGCAGCCGAACACGCCGGCACGCCGGTCGCCACGATGGCCTGGCGCTTCCTTCCGCTGTTCCGCCAAATCGCCGAGCGGCATCCCAACCTGAAGCTGATCATCGATCATCTAGGCTTGGTGCGTTCGGCCAAGGGCGCGGCCGCGTTCGCCGACTTGGATACGTTGTGCTCGCTGGCGAAGTGCCCGAATGTCGCGGTCAAGGCGACCGGTGCGCCTGGCTACTCTGCCGAAGCCTATCCATTCCGTGACATCCACGATGGGCTGCAGCGCATCTTCGACGCGTTTGGACCGCACCGCTTCTTCTGGGGAACAGACATCACCCGGATGCCATGCAGCTACCGACAATGCGTGACGCTGTTCACCGAAGAACTGCCCTGGCTGAAAGGCAACGACCTGGAATTGGTGATGGCACAAGGCGTGTGCGACTGGCTCGGCTGGCAGCGCAAGCCGACGTAATCCGCGTGGCGCTGCTCACCGACTTCACCAGCTATGCCGATACGCAGCGCGAGTTTGCATCTGCGCGGCTCTGGGACTTGTTCGATGGCGATCGTGAGCAGCTGAACATCGCGCACGAATGCATCGACCGCCATGCCACGGACCCGCATCGCGTCGCCATCCGCATCGCGCATGCGCATGGTCGCGACGAAGCCATCAGCTTCCGGAGCATTGCCGAGCAGTCAGCACGCTATGCGCATTGGCTGACCGAGCAGGGCGTCGGGCGCAGCGACCGCGTGGCGATCATGCTGGAGCCCTCACTCGCGTTCTATGCCGCGCTGTTCGGCACGATCAAACTCGGCGCGATCGCGGTGCCGTTGTTCACGCTCTTCGGCCCCGACGGCGTGCGGTCGCGCATCGAAGACTGTACGCCGCGCTTGTTGCTGACCACCGCCGACAAGGCGCAGCCACTTAGCGAAATGACGATACCGATCGTCCCACAGGACGATGCATTCGCCACGACGATGGCGCGCTATCCAAGCCAGTTCGTGCCGGAGACGCGTGCCGAGGACCTGGCGATCTTCCAGTACACCTCCGGCACAACGCGCGAGCTGCCGGAAGCCGTGCGTCACACGCACCGTGCGATCGTGGTGGTGATGATCGCGGCATTGTACGGCACTGGCATTCGACCGGGCGATCGTTTCTTCTGTCCTTCGTCGCCGGCGTGGGGGCACGGACTGTGGCACGGCACGCTGGCGCCGTTGGCTCTTGGCGTCGAAACCGGCGTCTATGCTGGACGGTTCGAACCGCAGCGCTTGTTGCACGCGTTGCAGGACTTCGGCACCACCAACCTTTCAGCCGCCGCGACACATTATCGGATGATGCGGCAATGCGGTGCCGCACCGCGTTATCGCTATGCGCTGCGCAAGCTGTCATTCACCGGAGAGCCGATTGACAGCGACAGCCAGACCTTCGCCGAACAGACTTTTGGCACACGCCTTTGCAGTATGTATGGCACGACTGAAGTGGGCGTGATTATCGCCAACTACCCAGGTGCCGGGGACTTTGCCGGCAAGCCCGGGGCGCTCGGGAAGCCGGTGCCCGGTGTAAAGGTCGAGGTGCAGCGCCCGGACGGCGGCGCCTGCGAGCTGGACGAAATCGGCGAGATCAAGGTATGGCGACATGGCACTTGGTTTCCGACCAAGGACCGCGGCTGGATCGACGCCGACGGCTTCTATTTCCACGCCGGTCGTGCTGACGACGTGATCATATCCGCCGGCTGGACGATGAGCGCGACCGAGATCGAGGACGTGCTCCTGCGTCACCCCGAAGTGCGCGAAGCGGCAGCCATCGGCGTGTCTGATGCACGGCGTGGTCAGGTGGTAAAGGCGTTCATCGTCACCCACCAGCCACACAGCGACGCCCTGGCCAGCGACATCCAGGACTTCGTGCGCGCGCGCCTCAGTCAGCACGAATATCCCCGCATCGTCGCATTCGTGGCTGAACTACCGAAGACGCCGGCG
Organism: Pseudomonadota bacterium; assembly: GCA_046732975.1. Lineage (GTDB taxonomy): Bacteria > Pseudomonadota > Alphaproteobacteria > Acetobacterales > Acetobacteraceae > JAMXLO01. The sequence goes on along the minus strand of JBKPOG010000297.1, from coordinate 20,649 downwards.
GGCAAGGTGAATCGCAAGGCATTACGCGAACGCGAGTTGCAGGAGCAGGCATGACCGAGCTGTTTCCGAAGATCACCGACGACGCTCTGGATGCGCTGCAGCGCCGCCTGAACGTGCGGATCGAGAATACGCTGGAGCCGTGGTGTCACGAGGCGACGCGCGACGCGATACGCCACTACGCGCACGGGATCGGTGACGATAACCCGCTGTGGTGTGATCCGGACTACGCAGCGGGCACGCGCTGGGGCGGCATCATTGCGCTGCCGAGTTTCCTGTTCGCGACCAGTCGCATTGTGTCCGGCTATGTCGGCGGGCTACCTGGTGTGCACGCGATGTGGGCGGGTGCCGACTGGACCTGGCACGCACCCGTTCGTCGCAACGACACGATCAGCACCGAGGCTTGGCTCAAGGACCTGATCGAGCATCAGACGCGGTTTGCCGGGCGATCGATCCAGCAGGTCTACCACGTCGATTTCTTCAATCAGCATGGCGACATGGTCGCCTCCGCCGACAGCTGGTGTTTCCGCACCGATCGCGATCAGGCGCGCGAGCGGGGTCAAAAATACGATGCGGTGAAGACACGCCCATCGCCGCATTATTCCGAAGACGAGCTCGCGCGCATCGGCTGCCTCTATGCCGAGGAAGAGGTTCGTGGCGCAACACCGCGCTACTGGGACGATGTTGCCGAGGGCGATGCGCTGCCAGTCATGGTGAAGGGCCCAATGACGGTCACCGGCTTCATCGCCTACGCGCAAGGCTGGGGCGGACTCTACATCCGTGCCAACAAGCTGGCATGGAAGCAGGTGCAGGCGCACCGCGGCCTCGGCATCGCCAACCGCTTCGGCATTCCTGATTGTCCGGAACGCGTGCACTGGGAACCGGAATTTGCGCGCATGGTCGGTGTGCCCGGCGCTTATGATTATGGGCCAGAGCGCTGCTCATGGCTGACGCACCAGCTCACGAACTGGATGGGCGATGACGGCATACTGCGCCGAGCAAGCTGCAAGATCCGCCGCCACAATCCGGAGGGTGATACGCTCTTCATCAGCGGCAAGGTCGCACGACGCTTTGTCGAAGACGACCGATGTCTGGCGGAGATCACACAAGAAGCCCGCAATCAGGATGACGAACTGTCTGTGCTGGGTTCCGGGGTCGTCGAGCTTCCCGTGCGCAATCGCAAACCGTGTTAGCGGCTGCCTGCAGTCTTCTCTATCTGCACGGTGGCCGTTTGGCCCGCGACGAGGCGCAGGCCATCGGGGACATGGTCAATCTGGATTCGCACCGGCATGCGCTGCGCGAGCCGCACCCAAGTGAAGATCGGATTGACCTCTGCCAGGCCCGCCTGCCCGCGCGTTGCATTGGCGACCGTGATGCCGCGGGCAATGCTCCCAACGTGGCCCCTCAGCAGATCCGGATAGCCCATCAGTTTGATGGTTGCCTGATCTCCGGGACGGATCTCATCAAGAGCTGTCTCCACAAAGTAACCATCCACCCAATACGAGTCGGCATCGACGAGTGAAATGATGCCATCTCGGGCGGTCGCGTAGTCGCCCACCTGCACCCATAAATTGGTGACGTAGCCATTGACCGGGGACCGGATCGTCGCCCGCTCAAGATTCACCCGCGCCTGCGCCAGATTTGCAACCGCCTGGCGCGACGTTGCCACTGCCGAGACCGCCGCGGTCTGATAGGTCTGCTTCTCCTCCTCCGAAGTCTCCAACAAGTTCAGCTTGGCACGTCGCGCCGCTTCGCGCTGCGCATTCGTGGCATTGGCGCTCGCCTGGTCCGCGGCTGCCTGCGCGAGGTCGACGGCAATCGCGTAGTCGGTCGGATCGATGGCTATCAACAGGTCGCCCTTGTGGACAAACTGATTGTCAGCGACCGGTAATTGCACGACTCGACCCGAAACCTCCGGTGCAATAGTGACAACGTAAGCGCGGACTGTTCCGTCCCGCGTCCACGGCGCCTCCATGTAGGTCTGCCACATCGCCCATGTGGCGATCCCTGCCAAGAACAGTGCCATCAGCGTGATCAGCACCGGTACCGCATGCAGGCGCCTCATCGGAGCGAGGTCCGCGCTGGGTGGTTGATCCCGGGGAGGGACGCGCGCTTGCGTTCCTGCGGGTGCATTAGCGTGGGGCATCAGCCTGCGATCCTGCCGGCCAAGAGAACGATCCCGGACAGCAGGATCGTATAGATGGCGAACATGAACAATGCGGGATGCCAGACGAAGCGCAGCAGCCCGAAACGCTCCGCGTAGCGGCGGATTGGAAGGATCAGCAGCCAGGCGGCAACGATCATCAGCGCGATGGGTGCGACGTAAACGCCTAGCAGATCAATTTCCGCATATCTCATGCCGGCACTTTAGCATCGAAATAGCTCGCATGCTGGGTCAGCGCGTCGACAACGGACAGGATCGTGCCCCTGGCGCGCAGCCGCAGCCCAGCCCCGGGCAGCGTTGTGGGCAGAGCTGCCAACGCACGATCAAAACGGTCGAGTGCCTGGATTGCTTCGGCGCTGTTGCCAGCCGCGATCGCATCCATGGCCGCCCTCGCCTCCACGTCCAGCCCGAACAGGCGCGCGATGCGGCGCAATCGAATGATTCCCTTACCGAGCGAGAGAGCCGCTGCCAGCCGCCCCGCCTGAAGCAGATCAACCGAATCTGGAACCGCAGAAAGCCGGGAGTACACCTTGCTCTCCCATTGTTGGGAGGACGAAGGTAGCTTGCCGTTCGCAAGACGACGAAGGTCGCGCAGGGTCAGGGCTAACAGCCGGCGCGCGCGCCAAGCGGGGGGCATCGGCGGCAGCAGCCGCATGGCAAGCATGGCGAAGGCAATCCCACCGAGGATCCCCATCGCGGAATTGTAGTAACGCGGCGGATCATAGACGTTTGGGTTCGTCGGGCTGAGCAGCGGAATAAAGTTTGCCTGCATCGCAAAAAACACACCTTGTTGCCAAGGTTGGGCTGCAAGTGCCCCTGCTGGCACCAGCACCAGACCCAGTGCGACGCAGAAGCCTCCAAAGCTCGTCACTTGCGGCAGCAGTGCGAACTCGATGACCGCGGCGAAAAAGACGGTCAACACCGTGCCCGCGGTGAAGGTCCTTGCCATCGCGTAGGCAGCATCCTCCTGTGGAGTGAACATTGTGATCGCGATAACCGCGAACGTCAGGAACGTCGCACCACTCGGCCATGCGGTCCAAATCCAAACCAGTGAGGCTGCACCAATCGTCAGAAAGGCGCGCGCGGCATTGATCAGTGCGGGCAAGAGATCGGGCACTCTCAAAGGCGCATGACGCGGCCTGCGCACCAACCACGGATGATCGATCAGCAGCACACCCGTCGCCGCTCGGCGAAGCGCAAGGAACCCCTCGGCAGTGCTATCGTAGATCAGCCGCAGCGACGGTGAGCTCGTCGGCAACAACACCAAACGCCGTGCTGCAGTGTGCAGGGACGCGCGTAGCGCCAAGGCATCGCTCCTCCAGCGCGTCGGATCACCAATCTGTGCCGGAGTTATCTGATCGATCGGCTGATGTTGCACCTGCGCCGCTGCCGCGGGCGAGAACTCGAGATGGGTTGCGACCAAGCGCCAGGCGGCAATCGCATCCAATAGGCTGTCTGCAGCGGCCTGTATCGCGCGGGGGCGTAACGGCAGGTTCGAAATTTCGCCGGCTGCCTGATCGATCACAGTGCCGAGACCGGCAAGCCGAAGTGCCAGCTGCCGACGCTGCGTCCGCTCCGCCGCCCGCAACGCTATTGGCATCTTCGCTGTGCCCAGCAGACCACCGGCGACCTCAGCGGAAAGTCCGGCAAGCAACGTGGCAAGCCGCTGCCGCGCGCCCCCGAGATCCGTCGTTGCCAGCACAACACCGGCACACACAATCCCGAGGGAGATCTCAGTGGTTCGCGCAAGGGCAAGCTGGAAAGCGTCACCATTAGGGCCACCAACCGCACCAAGCTCGTCACCAACAATGATTGCCGCGGTAAAACCGGCCAACGCAGCGGCGTACGAGGCGAAGTTGCGCAACAGCGTCGCGACCAGAGCGCAGACGGCTCCCCAGAGCGCGAGACCAAGCAGGAATCCGGCACGGTGCTGCGGGAAGCAGGCGCTGAGCACAACCGCCGCAATGGCACCGACGAGGGTGCCTATCAGGCGAAACCAGCCTTTGCGCAGCGATGCACCAAGCACGGGTTGGCAAACGAGAGCGGCCGACGTACCCGCCCAGGATGGATTCTCGAGCTCCAACCAGAACGCCAGAAACAGCGCTAGACACACCGCAGCCCAAAGCCGCCCCCCGTACAGCAGCAGAGGAGTTGCTGCGCGAAGCCGGCTGCTCAGTGTCGGGGCGGCGACCGTCACTCCCATTACACGACGATAGGCTTGCGGATACCCATCTGCTCGCTCCCCCTCGGCGAGATTCCCGTGGCTCCGGCGGTGCCGCTTTCAGGTATTGGGCCTGAACACGCCCGAAAGCCTCACACCCAATGAGTTTGCCGGCAAGACTGCTGCATCGCCGGGAGACGTTTTCGACACGCGGCTGTCGAGCAGTTCGGGACCGAACTTCTAGCCGTCCTGCTCCAGATCCCTCGCAACCTCGGGGATGTGCAGCAGCCGGTCAATCTTCGCGGCATACTCCAAGGCGTGGTCGGGCTGGAAGGTCAACTCCGGCGCGAACTTCAGTCGCAGCGCGCGCGCAACCTGCCCACGCAGGAAGGGGGTCGCGCGTTGCAGCGCCGGCAGCAGAGCATCCACATCCGAACGCCCGAGGCGCGAAACAAAGGCAACGGCATGCTTCAGGTCTGGTCCGACCCGCACTTCGGTCACGGTAATCTCAGCGTCGGCCAACTCCGGATCGCGGAAGTCGCGTCGCTCGAACAGCCCGGCGAGCGCGTGGCGGATTTCCTCCGCCACGCGCAATTGCCGCTGTGATGGGCCCGTCGCAGGCTTTCTCAAGCCGGCACCATCTCCGTCTCGAAGCACTCGACCACGTCGCCTTCCTGAAGGTCGTGGAAGTTGGCAAACGACAGGCCACACTCATAGCCGCGCGCCACCTCGCGCACGTCGTCCTTGAAGCGCTTCAGCTGCGACAGCTCGCCATTATGGATCACCACATTGTCGCGCAACACGCGAACGCCAGCACCGCGCTTCACCAAGCCATCGGTCACCATGCAGCCAGCGACCCTGCCGGTGCGCGTGATGTTGAACACCTTGCGCACCTCGGCATAGCCAAGGAACCGCTCGCGTTCCTTTGGTGCGACCTTGCCGTGCACCAGTTTCTCGATGTCGTCCGCCACCTCGTAGATGATGGAATAGTAGCGAATATCGACCCCTTCGCGCTGCGCCAGGTCGCGCGCCTGCGCCGTGGCGCGGACGTTGAACGCCAGCACATACGCATCGGACGCCTTGGCCAGTTGGATGTCACTCTCGGTGATCTGACCGACCGCGGCATGCAGCACGCGGACCTTCACTTCCTCATGCGCCAGCTTCAGCACGGTCGCCTGGATCGCTTCGGCGCTGCCCTGCACGTCGGCTTTAATCAGCACAGCGACTTCCTTCTGCTCACCGGCCTGGATGCGGGCAAGCATCTGATCGAGTGTTCCACGAGCGCCGCCGCTCGCCGCCGCCGCTTTCTCCCGTGCCCGTCGAGCGCGGAATTCGGTGATCTCGCGCGCGCGGCCTTCGTTCTCGACCACCACGAACGGTTCACCGGCGGACGGCACCCCCGCCAAGCCGAGAATTTCCACCGGCATGGACGGTCCGGCCGCCGATAGCGCCCGGCCTTTATCGTCGAGCATCGCGCGCACCCGTCCCCATTCGGCGCCAGCCACGACGATTTCGCCTTGCTTCAGCGTGCCCTTCTGCACGAGCACTGTCGCCACCGGGCCACGACCGCGGTCCAGTCGGCTCTCGATCACCGTACCTTCCGCGGTGCGATCCGGGTTCACCTTCAGGTCGAGGATTTCCGCTTGCAGGGAGATCGACTCGGTCAGCCGATCCAGCCCGGTCTTCTGGGTCGCGGACACTTCAACGTCCTGCGTCTCGCCGCCCATCTCCTCGACCACGACCTCGTGGCTGAGCAACTCCTGCCGCACGCGATTCGGGTTTGCGTCCGGCCGGTCCATCTTGTTGATCGCGACGATCAACGGCGCGCCGGCTGCCTTCGCGTGCCGGATCGCTTCGATTGTCTGCGGCATGACGCCATCATCGGCAGCGACCACCAGCACGACGATATCGGTCACCGACGCGCCTCGGGCGCGCATTGCGGTGAACGCTTCGTGGCCCGGCGTATCGATGAAGGTGATCTTCTCGCCAGTCGGCATTTCGACCTGATAGGCGCCGATATGCTGCGTGATGCCACCCGCCTCGCCGGCTGCGACATCGGCTGAACGCAGTGCGTCCAACAGCGACGTCTTGCCGTGGTCCACATGGCCCATCACCGTCACCACCGGCGGCCGCGCCTTCAGGTCAGCCTCGACATCGGCTTCGCCCTCAAGCCCAATCTCAACGTCAGACTCAGAGACACGCCGGGCCCGATGGCCGAACTCCTGCACCACCAACTCGGCGGTGTCGGCGTCCAGCGTCTGGGTGATCGTCGCCATGACGCCGAGTTTCATCAGCGCCTTGACCACCTCGCCCGTGCGCGCCGCCATGCGGTTGGCGAGCTCCTGCACGGTGATGCTGTCCGGCAGTACGACATCACGCACCACCTTGACTTGGTCGGAGCGCAGCCGTTCCAGTTCGGCCTGCCGTCGTTCGCGTTCGCGCTGACGCCGCACGGAGGCGAGCGAGCGAACTCTCTCGTCCTCGCCCTCGATGGCCGCCTGCACATCGATACGGCCAGCGCGACGCCCGGCGTCGGTGCCCTTCTTGGCCACCGCCGGCTGCGGCTTGCGTGGTGCGACAACCCCCGGGCGACGAATCGGCCGAGCCTCATCCTCCTCATCCCCGGTGCGCGCGCCGGGGCGGAGGCGCAAGGTCTCGGTCGGGCTGGCCGGCGTTGCCGGAGCCGGCGTTGGGGCCGGGGCTTGGCGTCGCCGCTCCTCATCGGGCCCTCGTGCAACGGTCGTGTCCTGTGCGCCCGCGGCTGCTTCCGCCGCACTGCGCGCCGCTTCCTCGGCTTGCTTCTGCGCGGCCTCCTCAGCAGCGAGGCGCGCTTCTTCTTCCGCGGCCTTGCGGGCTTCTTCCTCCCGCCGCCGAGCCTCTTCCGCCGCCGACAGGATTGAAATCTTCTCCTGCTCGCGCCGTTCCGCCTCGCGTCGCGCGTCCTCACGCTTCTGCTCGACCAAAGCGCGTTGACGCGCTGCTTGCTCGGTGGCTGTCAGGGCGCGCGGGACCCCCCCAGTCTGCGCCTGGCGGTCCGCCGGCGCAGGCGTGCCAGCCCGAGCAGTCGGTGTCGGGGTGGCCGGCGTGCCGCCACCGCCCCCCGTGGCGCCAGGAGCGCTGACCGGGGCGCGCTTCTTGCGCACCTCGACCTGCACCACCTTGGAGCGGCCATGGCTGAAGCTTTGCCGCACGGAACCCGCGTCGACGGTACGGCCTAGCTCCAGCCGACCTGCCGGCCGCAACGAAAGCCGGCCCTTGCTGGATTCCTGATCATTGTTGGTTTCGCTCATTACCTACCCGTTGGCCCCGTCCGCATCTGTTCGCAAGTATCCAGCCTTGCCGCCGGCGGCTTTCCGCCGCAACCCCTCGAGCCGCCCAGCCTCCATGCCCAGCCGCTCGTTTAGCCGTCCCGGCGCGATCGCGACGTGCACCACATGGTCACGACCGAACACCCGGCCAAGCACCGCTGCCGGCAGTGGAGCAAAAACGCTGATCCCCTCCCTGGCCCCGGACAGAAACCTGGCGCGTTCGTCCGCGCTACCGTCCGACGCCTGCAGGATCAGTGTGCCCCGACCCGTCCGCAGCCACTCACGCGCCCTATCGAACCCCGCGACCGCTTGGCCGGCGCGTCGGGCGAGACCCAAGAGCTCGCTGATCCGCCGCACCAATGCCGTCTCGAGCACGGCAGGAAGGTCGGGTGGTACAAGGACAGGACCGCGTGCGGCCCTGGCGAAGGCTCGCCCCAATCCTCCCTGGGCGCGCGCGCGTTCTATCACATCCCCACTCGCGCTCAACCAGATTCCCCGACCAGGGAGTGTTGCCGTGAGATCAGGCACCACCCCCCTGTCGGGTCCCACGACGAAACGAATCATCCGTTCCTTTGGCAATCGCTCACGCGTGACGATGCACCGGCGAAGGGGGCCGGTTTCCGCTGCATCGTCCTCCTCGGTATCCGCGATGGCCTCAGCCGTGTTGCGCCTCCTGCGGCGCAGCCGCGCCCGTTCCGGCGTCCTCGAACCAGTGTGCGCGCGCCCCCATGATCACATTGTTGGCCGTCTCTTCGTCCAGGTTCTCGGCGCCCACAATCTCGATCAGTTCGTCTGATGCAAGATCCCCCAGATCGTCGAGCGTCTTCACATCTTTCTCGCCGAGTGCGACGAGCATCGCTGGCGTCAATACCTCAATCGCCGCGACATCGTCGGTTACACCAAGCTCGACGCGCTTCTCGTTCAATTCATTGTCGCGCCGGGCAATGAACGCCTCTCCTCGGCGAATCAATTCGGCAGCGATGTTCTCGTCGAAACCCTCGATCGCTGCCACTTCCTCGAGCGGCGTGAATGCAAGCTCCTCCACCGAGGTGAAGCCCTCAGTGACCAGCAGCCCCGCGATCACATCGTCCACATCCAACGCCTCGACGAACAGACCGCTGCGCCGCCGGAACTCTTCCTGCCGCCGCTCGCTCTCTTCCGCCTCGGTCAGGATGTCGATGTCCCAACGTGTCAACTGACTCGCCAGTCGGACGTTCTGCCCGCGCCGACCGATCGCCAGTGAAAGCTGTTCGTCCGGCACGACCACTTCGACCCGCCCGGCCTCCTCGTCCATCACCACCTTGGTGACCTCTGCCGGCGCCAGCGCGTTGACCACGAAGGTTGCCGCCTGCGGCGACCACGGGATGATATCGATCTTTTCGCCCTGCAGTTCCTGCACGACCGCCTGCACGCGTGAACCACGCATGCCGACGCAGGCGCCAACGGGATCGATCGACGAATCGCGGCTGATCACCGCCATCTTCGCGCGGCTACCCGGATCGCGCGCCACCGCCTTGATCTCGATGATGCCGTCGTAAATTTCCGGCACCTCCTGCGCGAACAGCTTGGCGAGGAAGCCAGGGTGCGTGCGCGACAAGAAGATCTGCGGCCCGCGCGGCTCTTCGCGCACATCATAGATATAGGCGCGCACGCGGTCGCCGTTGCGAAAGCTCTCACGCGGGATCAACTCATCGCGTCGCAGCAGCGCTTCAGCGCGGCCAAGTTCCACCATGAGGTTACCGTACTCGGTGCGCTTCACCACGCCGTTGACGATTTCGCCAACGCGGTCCTTGAACTCCTCATATTGGCGCTTGCGCTCGTACTCGCGCACGCGCTGCACGATCACCTGCTTGGCGGTCTGCGCGGCAATACGCCCAAAATCGATCGGCGGCAGCGGATCGACGATGTACTGCCCAATGGCTGCATCAGGCTTGAACTTCTTGGCGATCGTGACCGGGATCTGCGTCTCCTCGTTCTCCACCGCATCGACAATTTCTGTCCAGCGTGACAGCCGCACGTCGCCGGTCTTGCGATCTATCGTGGCGCGGATGTCCTTTTCGTGCCCGTATTTGGCGCGGCCGGCCTTTTGGATGGCCTGCTCCATCGCTTCCAGGACTTCCTCACGGTCGATGCTCTTCTCGCGCGCAACTGCGTCGGCAACGAGGAGCAGTTCGGGGCGGGCAATGGCAGTGTCCATTATTGCCTCTTGTTTCTAGTTGGGTCGGGTTGGGGTTGCGGCAGCTTCTATCAACGCGTCGGTCAGCACCAGTTTGGCACGTCGCAGCCCGGTGAGCGGCAGCGCAATTTCACTGCCGTCCTCAAGCCGCATGCGGGCGGCCGTATCGTCGGCACCCAGCACGACGCCGGAGAAACGCTTGCGCCCGTCGATTGGCGCGATGGTTTCTGCGCGTGCGAGGTGGCCCGCGAAGCGGTTCCAGTCCTTCGGCCGGGTCAGCGGCCGATCAATGCCCGCCGAGCTGATTTCGAGGGACCAGGCGACGGGGATTGGATCCTCCACATCCAGCATGGCGCTGAGCGCATGGCTGATTGCCTCACAGTCGGCAACGGTGATCTGGCTGCCATCCGCCTTGTCCGCCATGACCTGCACGGTCGGCCGGTCGCGCCCAAGTACCGCGACGCGAACCAGCTCGTATCCCATGGCCTCAAGCGCGGGAGCGACAATCGTGGCCAGGCGCGACTCCAGTGGATCCAAAACAAAAAAGGCGGCCGGTTAAGGCCACCCTCCGTAACACTGCGGAAGATTGATTGTGGTCAAGAGATATAGGGTAACCGGTCAGTTTGCAAGATCCTCGGCCGGCTTCCCCGATGGCCCGCGCTATTTTCTAGCTGCGTTGCATCGCCACGACATGTGTTTGACCCTCGGCATCCCCGACGCGCATTCTCCGGCCGCGGGATCGGTGCGCCAGACCATCAACCAAGCAAGCCCGCGACGAAAGCCTCGACATTCGTCACAACAGGAAAGGAAACGATGTCGCTCTATATGTATCAAGCCGCTTACACGCCCGAATCCTGGGCTGTGCAACTGAAGAATCCACAGAACCGGGCGGAAACTGTTGCCCGCGCCCTCTGCGAGGCCGCCGGCGGAAAATGTCTCGGTGCCTGGTACTGCTTCGGCGAGTACGACCTGATGATCATTGCCGAGATGCCCAACGCGGAAAGCATGGCCGCTGTCGCACTCGCTGTTGCGGCGGGCGGCGCGGTAAAGTCCGCAACTACCACCGTGCTAATGAGTGGCGCGGAAGGCGTGGCGGCAATGCAGAAGGCCGCCACCGTCGCGAATTCTTACAAGCCCGCCCGGTAACCGGATCATTGGACCGCGTCGTCTGCTGTTGAGGCGCAACGCTGCGGCGATTGGCGGCGCGGTCACTTCACTCAGGGGAAGCAAGTGGCGCAGCAGGATATCGTGTTCAGCGGATCCATTCCGCAACTGTACGACGAGCATATGGGCTCGGCATTCATGGCGCCCTATGCCCGCGACCTCGCCGCTCGGCTGGCATCTCTGCGGACGGGCACGCTGCTCGAGACGGCCGCCGGTACCGGCGTCGTGACGGAGGCATTGGCGCGGACTCTGCCCGGCGTGACCATCGTCGCCACGGATCTGAACCAACCCATGCTTGATCACGCCGCCACCAAGCCGGCGCTCTCGCGTGTTCAGTTCCGCCAGGCGGATGCGTCGCAGCTTCCATTCGACGACGAGTCCTTTGATGCAGTCGTTTGCCAGTTCGGTGCCATGTTCTTTCCCGATCGCCCCGCCGCCTTCCGCGAGGTGTACCGCGTGCTGAAACCGGGTGGCCGATTTCTGTTCAACGTGTGGGAGAGAGTGGCGGACAACCCGGTCGTTGTCGCGGCGCTGGAGGGGCTTTCCCATCGCTATCCCGACCATGGTGCCTGGTTCCTGGAGCGGATACCCCACGGCTACCGCGACCCGGCCATCATCAAGTCCGAACTGTCAGCGGGAGGCTTCGCCAACTGCCGGATAGAGACGGTTGCCCTCAAGGGTTGGGCCGCTTCTCCTATGGCCCTCGCTACTGGGTTCTGTCAGGGCACGCCAATGCGTGCCGAAATTGAAGCGCTAGACCCAACAGGCCTGGAAGCTGCAACAGCCGCCTCGGCCGCCGCGATCGCCAAGCAATTTGGCCCCGGGGGATTCCAGACCGACCTGTGCGCGTTGGTTATCGAGACCGTCAGGTAGCAGGTTCCAGCCTTCCGCCCTTGCCCCACCCCCCTTGCTCCGCTACACACCCGGCCCTTATCGCGCGCCCGGGCCTGAATGGGCATGCCCGGCCGCGATCGCCTGCCAAATCGGCGGGCTCAATGAAAAGGAGATCGAAATGCCCAAGGTGAAGACCAAGTCATCGGTCAAGAAGCGATTCAAGATCACCGCCACGGGCAAGGTGAAAGCCGGCCCCGGGATGAAGCAACACAACCTTTCCGCCCGGACCACGAAGGCCAAGCGCGCCAACCGCCGCATGCAGGTCCTTACTCCCATGGACGCTCGCACTGTGAAGAGCTGGGCACCCTACGGGTTGGATTGAGAGGATCAGGCCGATGGCACGCGTCAAGCGCGGTACCACCACTCACGCGAGGCACAAGAAGGTCCTCGACCAGTCGAAGGGCTTTCGTGGTCGCACCTCCACCACATTCCGGGCGGCCAAGCAGCGGCTGGAGAAATCGCTCCAGTACGCATACCGCGACCGGCGCAACAAGAAGCGCGACTTCCGCGGACTGTGGATACAGCGCATCAACGCTGCCGTGCGCCAACATGGACTGACCTACAGCAGTTTCATCGGCGGCCTGAAGAAGGCTAACATCGAGATCGACCGGAAGGTGCTCGCCGCCATAGCCTACGACGATGCCGCTGCCTTTGCGGAGATCGTCAAGAAGGTACAGGCCGAGCTTTGAACTGAGATCCCGGCGAGGGGCCGGGAACCCTGGATCCATGCGATGACCGACGACCTGTCAGCCCTTCAGCATGAAACCGAGGCTGCGCTCGCCGCCGCGACCGATCTGCGCGGGTGGGACGCAGTCCGGGTTGGCACGTTGGGTCGCAACGGCCGTCTTACCGCGCTTTTGCGTGACCTGGGGAGAGCGCCGCCCGAGCAGCGCCGTGAACGCGGCGCCGCGTTGAACCAGCTCAAGGATTCCCTCACCGCTGCAATTGAAGCCCGCCGCGCCGAGCTGGAGGCAGGGGAACTCGACGCCCGCGTGGCAGCCGAACGCCTCGATCCGACCCTCCCACCGCGTCCACGTGAGACTGGCAGCATCCATCCGATCAGCCGAACCATGGAGGAGATCGCCGCCATCTTCGGCGCCATGGGCTGCGAGATCGCAGAAGGCCCCGACGTCGAGTCCGATTGGATGAATTTTTCGGCGCTGAATATCCCGGCGCACCATCCCGCGCGCGCCGATCACGACACGTTCTACCTTCCTGCGCAGGGCAACCTGCCTCCACCGGTGCTGCGCACCCAGACCTCGCCGGTGCAGATCCGCACGATGCTTTCGCGCCAGCCGCCGATCCGCGTCATCGTCATCGGCCGCACCTATCGCGCTGACCATGACGCCACGCACTCGCCGATGTTCCATCAGTGTGAGGGCCTTGTGCTGGATCGCGATCTGCATCTCGGCCACCTGAAGGGGACGCTGATCGACTTCCTGCGCAGCTTCTTCGGCATCGCCGATCTTCCGGTGCGGTTTCGTTCCAGTTATTTCCCGTTCACCGAGCCCTCGATGGAGGTGGACATCGGCTGGAATCGCCGCAGCGGCGAACTCGGACAGGGCGGCGACTGGCTGGAGATTTTGGGCTCCGGCATGGTCCATCCGCGCGTGCTAGCCAACTGCGGCATCGATCCGCGCGAGTGGCAGGGCTTTGCCTGGGGCATGGGCGTCGAACGGATCGCCATGCTGAAGCACGGCATGACCGACCTGCGCCCGTTCTTCGAGTCAGACATCCGCTGGCTGCGCCATTACGCTTTTTCACCGCTCGCACCAACCATGCTGCACGAGGGCGCGTGAGGATGCTCGACGGCTGCCCACAAGTCTCCCCTCCCCTTGTGGGAGAGGGATGGGGGGAGGGGGCGTCGGCCGCATCCCTCGACCTCCGCGGATGAAATTCACCCTGTCATGGCTGAAGACGCATCTCGACACCGACGTCACGCTCCAGCAGATCACTGACACGCTGACGCGCATCGGCCTGGAGGTAGAGGACGTCGATGATCGCGGCGCAACACTCGCGCCGTTCCGAATTGCCCGCGTGATTGAGGCTGTTCAGCATCCGAACGCTGATCGGTTGCGCGTCTGTACTCTCGACACCGGTGATGGCACTGCCACAGTGGTCTGCGGGGCACCAAACGCGCGTACCGGTATGAAGGGCGTATTCGCACCCCCCGGCAGCTTTATTCCCGGAACCGGCATCACCCTCAAGGTCGGCGAGATCCGCGGAGTGCGCAGCGCCGGCATGCTGTTGTCAGAACGGGAACTCGGCGTCAGCGATGAGCATGCCGGCATCGTCGATCTGCCCGAAGATGCACCGGTCGGTGCCGATTACGCAGAGTGGGCAGGCCTCAACGATCCGCTGATCGATGTCAGCGTCACACCCAATCGCGGTGATTGCTTCTCGGTTCGCGGCATCGCGCGCGATCTCGCCGCTGCCGGGATTGGCACGTTGAAGCCATGGGCGCCCGCAGAGATCGCACCCAGCTTCGCAGGCGGTCCGCGATGGCAGATCGATTACCTTGAATACTGCCCTTGGATTCTCGGCCGCACGGTCCGCAATCTGCGCAATGGTCCGAGCCCGCAATGGCTGCAGGATCGGGTGATCTCGATCGGCCTGCGACCAATCAACACGCTGGTCGATATCACCAACTTCTTCACCATCGACCTCGGGCGTCCGCTGCACGTGTTCGACGTGGCGAAGCTCTCGGGTGATGTTCTGACGCTGCGTCCTGGCCGCAACGAGACCTTCCGGGCTTTGAATGGCCGCGACTACATCGTGACCCGGGAGGACTGCGCCATCGCCGATGCCGCCGGCGTGCAGTCGATGGCGGGTGTGATGGGTGGCGAGCCAACGGGCTGCGATGACCGCACCACCAGCGCATTCATCGAGTGTGCGTTGTTCGATCCCATCCGGGTCGCGCTGACTGGTCGTCGCCATGCTATCGTCTCCGACGCGCGCCAGCGCTTCGAGCGTGGCATCGACCCGGTGCTGATGCCGGGTGCATTGGAAGCTGCCACCGCTATGGTGCTCGAGCTTTGCGGCGGCGAGCCAGGCGAAGTCATCGAAGCGGGTGCACCGCCTGCCTGGCAACGTTCTGCCACCCTGCGCTTCAAACGGATCGCCGGTCTCGGTGGCTCCGCCATTTCCAGCGAAGAAGCCGTTGCATCGCTGGATCGCCTCGGCTTTGCCGTGCAGCACCACGATGCGACCAGCGTCACAGTTGCCGTCCCCTCCTGGCGCAACGATGTCGCGGCAAGAATCGAGCTTACGCAGGCGGAGACCCTCGACCCGGCCGTGGCCGCCAAGGCGGCCAAAGGCTGTGCCGTGATCGAACCGGAGGCCGACCTCGTCGAGGAGGTGCTGCGGCTGCGCGGCCTCGATGCGGTGCCGTCCGTCTCGCTACCGCGCGTTTCACCCGTACCGCTTCCCACGCTCACCACGAAGCAGACGCGCACGGAGCTGGTGCGCCGCACACTCGCCGCCCAAGGCATGGCTGAATGCGTCACCTTCAGCTTCATGCCGCATGACATCGCTGCGCTGTTTGGCGACACCCCCGACGCCCTGCGTCTGACTAACCCAATTGCTGCCGACCTTGACCAACTGCGCCCGACACCCATCGCGACGCTGGTGCTCGCAGCGCAGCGCAATGGGGCACGCGGCTATCCCGACGTTGCGCTGTTTGAGGTCGGCCCCGGCTTTACTCTCGATGCCAGTGAGCGCCAGAGCTGGATTGCGGCGGGACTGCGGGCAGGTGCGACGCCGCGCAACTGGCTCAGCCCGCCCCGGCCGATCGATGCGATGGACGCCAAGGGTGATCTGTGGGCAGCGTTGACCGCAGTTGGCATTCCGCTCGATGCACTGGTGCTGACGCAGGACGCGCCTGCATTCTATCACCCGGGCCGCTCCGCCACCGTGCGGCAGGGTCCCAAAACCGTGCTTGGCAGCTTCGGTGAACTGCATCCGCGGGTGCTCAAGGCGCTCGATCTAACTGGGCCGGTTGCCGCGTTCCATCTGAACCTCGACGCGGTCGCGGAACCAAAGCGGCGTCGGAAAGCGGCTCCTGACCTCGCGCCCTTCCAGCCGATCCGCCGCGACTTTGCATTTCTCGCCGACAGCGACGTAACCGCTGACGCAGTAATACGCGCCGCGCGAGGAGCCGAGCGTAACCTGATCGCTGGCGTATCATTATTCGATGTCTTTCAGGGCGACCGGCTGCCATCCGGCAAAAAGTCCATGGCCATCGAAGTGGTGTTTCAGCCCCGCGAACGCTCGCTGACCGATGCCGAAATCGATGCCGTATCGCAGAAGGTGGTGGCAGCGGTGACCAAGGCGACGGGCGCCACGTTGCGCTGAGATCGGCAGGCCTGGGGAAGCAAGCATAGCGAGCGGTTCTCACTCATGCGGGCGCCGCGCTACGCTCAGCGTGAGTGACAATGGAGGGTGGCATGCTGCGCGAGGAGCTGGTCTTTGTCGGCACATGCGACATCGCCGGGCATGTGCGAGGAAAGGGCTTCCCCGCCCAGGACATCGACGCACGCAGTCGCAAGGGTATCGGCTGGACGCATTCCAACCTGATGCAGACGGCGTTCGGACCGATCCTCGACACGCCTTTCGGTACCGCCGGCGACCTGATGATCGTTCCGGACCCGACAGTCGAGGTCCGCGTGGACTTCGAGGACGGATCGGCGCCGGAACACTTCTTCCTGGGCGACATCCGTAATACCGATGGCACCCCGTGGGAGTGCTGCCCGCGCGAATTCCTCCGCCGCGCCATCGCTGCGTTGCATGCCGCAGGCGGCATTCGGGCGGTGGCGGCATTTGAACAGGAGTTCGTCTACACCGGCAATCAGCACCGCGATGGCGACGCCTATAGCCTGAACGCGTTTCGTCGTCAGGGCACATTCGGCGAGAGTTTCGTCGCGGCTCTGCGTGCTGCTGGCATGCGTCCGGATTCATTCCTGGCCGAATATGGCACCCGGCAGTTCGAAGTGACCGTGGCCCCATCGGACGCGCTGGTGTCGGCCGACCACGCAGTGATCACGCGCGAGATGGCACGCGCCGCGGCGCATCGGCATGGCTTCCGCGCCTGCTTCTCGCCGATGCCCGAAGCGTCCGGCGTCGGCAATGGTGTGCACATCCACATGAGCCTGCAGGATGCGTCAGGCGAGCCGATCACCCACGACGCGGCTGGACAGATGGGTCTTAGCACGATGGCGCAGCATTTCTGTGCCGGCGTGCTGCATCATCTGCCGGCCATCTGCGCTATCACGGCGCCGTCGCCGGTTTCGTATCTCCGCCTGACGCCGAACCGCTGGGCGCCGACGTTGATCGACATCGTGCAGCAGGACCGCGGTGCGGCACTGCGCGTCTGCCCCACCTTCGCCGCCGCCGGTCCCGCCGATGTGGCACGACAGTTCAATATTGAGTTTCGTGTTTGCGACGCCGCGGCCAGTCCGTATCTGGCCTTGGGCGCCATCATCTTTGCCGGTGCCGATGGCCTGCAGCGCAAGCTCGGCCTGCCGCCGTCGGCCGACAGGGCCGAGCAACTGCCGCATTCGCTGGGCCAAGCCCTCGACATGATGGCGGCGAGCAAGGCCGTCGCCGGGTGGTTCGGCCCGGTCTTCCTGGAAGCCTATCTGCGGCACAAGCGCTCCGAGGTGAAACACGTCGCCGAGTGGGCCGTGAACGAGCTCTGCAACCGGTACGCCGAGGTGTATTAATGTTGTAGAGACGTACGGGTCGTCGCCGGCGCGCCGAGGCAATAGTCTTCGGATTCGGCAAGTGCAGCCGATATCTCTATCGTTGATTAAAGGCGGTCATTGCCGCGCTGCCGAAGCCGGGCTGAAAGCTTGAATAGGAGAAGGCGTTGCGCGGAGGACTCATTGTCTTGTTCGTGGCTGCCCTGGCGACCCGCGCTCATGCGCAGACCGGGGCGGAGCAGTGGGATCAGTGCAACGACCCAAGCAGTCTTGAAAACGTCATAAAGGCCTGCACCGAGATCATCGACGCGAAGCACGAACCGCGCGACAGGCTTGCCATGGCCTTCAACAATCGGGGCTACGCTTATACCCGCGGAAGTCAGTACGATCGAGCGATGGCCGATCTCGATCAGTCGATCCGGCTCGATCCGCGCGATCCGCTTGCATACAACAACCGAGGCTATGCCTGGTCACGCCAGAATCAGCCTGAGCGCGCCGTCTCCGACTTCAACCGCGCCATCGATCTGGACCCGACCTACTCGGCCGCGTTCAACAATCGTTGCTGGTCACGCGCCATCCTAGGCGCATTGACAGAGGCCCTGGCGGACTGTGACGAGTCGCTGAAACTCCGGCCCGACGGTGTCACGACGCTCGACAGCCGCGGCTTTGTCTACCTGAAGCTCGGTCGTCCGGAGCAGGCAATCGCCGATTACGACACAGCCCTGCAGCAGCGGCCACGGTCCGCAACGTCGCTTTATGGCCGAGGGGTGGCCTATCTGAAGCAATCGGACCAGGAGAAGGGCCGGCGGGACATCGCCGCCGCGGAGCAAATCGATCCGGACGTCGCGGCCAAATTCCGCCAATGGGGGGTCACCGCACCGTGACATTCGGGCCGCGTGGTGGATGACACAAGCCACCGAAGCCTCTATCTGAACGCCGGCATGACCCCGCTCGACCACATCCGCAACTTTGCGATCATCGCGCATATCGACCATGGGAAGTCCACCCTGGCGGATCGCCTGATCCAGACCACCGGAGCACTCACCGACAGGGAGATGACCCCCCAGGTCCTCGACAACATGGAGCTGGAGCGGGAGCGCGGGATCACGATCAAGGCGCAGACCGTGCGGCTGACCTATCAAGCCAAAGATGGTCAGGTCTATGAGCTGAACCTGATGGACACCCCGGGCCACGTGGACTTCTCCTACGAGGTGTCCCGCAGCCTTGCCGCCTGTGAGGGGTCGCTGCTGGTGGTGGATGCCTCTCAGGGCGTCGAGGCACAGACCTTGGCGAATGTCTATCAGGCGATCGAGGCCAACCACGAGATTGTTCCGGTGCTGAACAAGATCGACCTGCCGGCGGCGGAACCCGAGCGCGTGAAGCAGCAGATCGAGGACGTTATCGGTCTGGATGCGTCCGATGCGGTGGAGATCAGCGCCAAGACCGGGCTCAACATCGAGGGCGTGCTGGAGGCGCTGGTCCGTCGCCTGCCACCGCCCAAAGGTGATGCCGGGTTGCCGCTGAAGGCACTGCTGGTCGACAGCTGGTACGACCAGTATCTCGGTGTGGTGATCCTGATCCGGATGAAGGACGGCCGGATCAAGCGTGGCCAGAAGGTACGGATGATGTCCACCGGGGCAGTACATCAGGTGGAGCAGGTCGGCGTATTCAGTCCTAAGATGATCCCGGTCGACGACCTGGGACCGGGAGAGATCGGTTACATTACAGCGGCGATCAAGACGGTGGCGGATTGCTCGGTCGGCGACACCATCACCGACGACAGAACGCCGGCTGCCGAGCCATTGCCCGGGTTCAAACCATCCGTGCCCGTGGTCTGGTGCGGACTGTATCCTGTCGATGCCGATGACTTCGAAAAACTGCGCGAATCTCTGGCGCGGCTGCGGCTGAACGACGCCAGTTTCCATTATGAGCCGGAGACCTCGGCTGCGTTGGGCTTCGGTTTCCGCTGCGGCTTCCTCGGGCTTCTGCACCTGGAGATCATCCAAGAGCGCCTGACGCGCGAATTCGATCTGGACCTGATCGCGACCGCGCCTTCAGTGGTGTACCGCATCTACCGCACGAACGGTGAGATGCAGGAGTTGCACAATCCGGTGGACATGCCGGACGGCAGTGTCATTGACCACATCGAGGAGCCCTGGATCCGCGCCACCATTATGGTGCCGGACGACTACCTCGGCGCCGTGCTGCAGCTTTGCAACGAGCGGCGCGGCGAGCAGGTGGATCTGACTTACGTCGGCAATCGCGCGATGGCGGTGTATCGTCTGCCGCTGAATGAGGTGGTGTTCGACTTCTATGACCGGTTGAAATCGGTATCCCGCGGCTACGCAAGCTTCGACTATCAGATGGACGACTACGCGCCGGGTGAGCTGGTGCGCATTTCCATCCTGGTGAACGGCGATCCGGTTGACGCACTGTCATTCATCGCGCATCGCAATGCAGCCGAGGCGCGCGGGCGCGCGATCTGTGCCAAGCTCAAGGACCTGATCCCGCGCCAGCTGTTCAAGATCGCCATCCAGGCCGCGATCGGCGGCCGGATCATCGCCCGCGAGACACTCGGTGCGCTGTCGAAGGATGTTACTGCCAAGTGCTATGGCGGCGACGTCACCCGCAAACGCAAGCTGCTGGAGAAGCAGAAAGAGGGCAAAAAGCGCATGCGCCAGTTCGGCAAGGTGGAGATCCCGCAGTCCGCCTTCCTGGCGGCGCTAAAGATGGACGCTTGATCGTCACGCTCGCCGCACGTTGGTGAACATCGGCACGCTGCCCTTGAGCATTCCGGTCAGGTCCCTGCGATAAGCCGAGGCAAAAAAGAACGCGCCGAGCGGGATGTAGGGCACGTCGTGGAACGCCTGCAGCTGGATTTCGCGGCAGATGCGTTTCTGTTCATCGGGGTCGGTGGCATCGATCCAGGCACTGCGCAGTTCCTCGACACGCGGCATGTCGGGCCAACCGAACAGCGACCTCCGTCCCAGGCCACGCAAAAAGCCATGCGCTGCGGGGCTCATCGCCGAATAGCCAGGCGCATAGTTCGCGTTCAGACTCCAACCACCCTTGTCGAGCGGCTCCGG
>JBKPOG010000296.1:0-39754 GCA_046732975.1 Pseudomonadota bacterium | reverse complement strand
ATGTGCGCTTGCCCCATCGAACAACCAGGCCGGGGTAGCGCTGTTCGGCGCGGGCAAGGCGCAGCCCTGACCAATGCGGGCGCTCTTGCAGGAACGCGCGGCGACGCTTGAGTCGCAAACTTTGAGGGCTTGGTTCGCTGTCCACCGATACACTCCGACGGTTCGTCGAAGGCGCACATGGGCGTCGATGGAATACGAATCAATAGCGAAATAAAAGCGGCGTTATCTAGTTAGCGGCGCTTTAAGTTCGGTATGGCAGGCCGGCGCTGTAGTCTGCTCGATACAGCTCGCGAAGCGCGTCCCTCAGTTATTTACCTTGTGGTCGTCCACGGCGGTCTGGAAATAACCATGCCCAGATCGCACGAACGTCGTCGCGTCGGGCTCGTAGTTCACGGCAGCAAGCGCGAACGGCAGGGTCACGGAGACCGCCTTCAGGAAAGTGCTTACGCAGCCATTCTTCGATCTGCTCCGGCGACGCACGTCGTCGACGGACACGGACCCGCGGAGGCGGTGGAGGGATATAGAGATGTCGGGGAAACAGAGAGGAGCACCAACGGGCTTCATTGTCAGGCATCGTCGTCTCCTTCCTGTTCCCACGCTTCCTCGGTCGCGTTCTGCAGTACAGTCACCAACTCTTCGGCTTCATCCGGAGCGAGGAAACACATGATGAACTGCCCTCCAGGTCCACAACTTAAGGCTAACTCCACGCAAGCGTTCTCGGCCCGTGCACCGAAGGCATGTAAGTGCTGAATGTCCAACGGGTCGTCTGAGGAGACCTGCATCGTTACCATCTCCATCTTACTCATGAATCAGCTCCTTCTCTCTTCATGGTCTTCCAGCGTGGTGCTTGTGGCCGGTAGTGCTCTAACGCGAAGAGCAATGGTGATTCGACCAGCTGCGACCGTGGGCGGTTTTCGAGCTCACAAATCCGGTCAATGGGCTCCAACAGCGGCCTTTCGAGGGAGACGGTTATCGGCACACGAACCCTGTCAGTCATTGCCAGCCTCCAGGCACCGGATACCCAAGCGCGAGAAGCTGCTGGCGCGCCGACAGCCGCGCTTCAGCGTCTTCAGTTATAAATTTCCGGTTTGTCGGTCAGAACGTCCGCCGGCGATTCGCGAGGCGGGCACGGTCACCGGCACAGGCGTTGGCGCCAGGGCGTACTGATTCGAGACCTGCTCGCACACCGAGCCGTCGCGGACCAACCGGCGCTCCCAGGTCAACAAACCGAGTTGCCGAAGCGTGGTGCACGCTCGCCGCACAGTGCGGTCGGAGCAGCCAACGTCGGCCGCGACCGTGGTGTGCGCTGGGTCGCAGCGGCCGTCCGTGCCCAAGCGCTTAAGTAGGGCGTGGGCGATGTCGCGGCCGGCGCGGGTCAGCCGGCCATTAAGATGGTGAAGTCGCGCGAGATAAGCGAAACGCGCCCGCTCGCCCGGTGAATTCGTGACAGCGGTCCTGGTGCGGGCACGCGACGCGGGCTGGGGTAACTTCACAACACCACGCCCGGCGAACGGACCCGCGGTCGACGACCTGGCCAAGCTGGCCGAAGCGGCCCAGCGGGTGGCTGACTCGGCGGATCGAATGCCGAAGGGATTACGTGCGAATCTCTTCCGGGCGCTACGGGAGGCGGCGCGGGCCGCGATCCCGCCACGGGCGCCGGCGCAGAAAGCGCTCGCCGGGCCAGAGACAGCGGACAACCCCTCCAGACATGACGCCCCGAACTCATCGCGGGATTTTCCGCAGGCATCGGAGCAGCTCCACGTCGTCGCCGCGCTTGCCCAAGATTCGATAGAGATCTCGCCGCGCCTGAGAATTGATTGAGTGATAAATTTGCATTGCGACCGACATGGCTAGGGAGGTGCGATCCACCTCACGGTCGTCCGCCTCGTCGGCCGCAGCGTCATCGGACGCTTGCTCAGCCTCGGCGGTCGCAGCGTCGTCAGATGCCGCACCACCTTTGCCCGAACCAGACGCTTGTTCAGACTCCCGTTCGGCACCAGCGTCGTCAGAGGCAGCGCCACCCTTGCCTGAACCAGACGGTCTCCCGGCTGGAGGCTCCGGGTCGGGACGGGCGAGCGCCTTGACCTCGCCAGCAGTGATCCGCTTGCCGCCAGCCATCTGTTTCGCCTGCGCGGTCTCGAACACCTTGTCCTGCACCACCTCCGACAGGCGGGCGACCTGGTAGGCGACAGCGGCGGACATGAGCTGCGACAGCTCGACCGGCGCGCGCTGGGCCAAACGGTAATAGCGCATGTAATTGAAGGCGGATTCATCGGAGATCCGCATTTCGAGTTCCAACCAAGCCAACCACTGCCCGTGTTGAAACTTTGGTCGGAGCGCGACCAGCAGCTCGCCAACGGCATAGCGCTCAACGTGCTGTAACTTACGAATCCGATCGGCCGCGTCACGCGCCTCGGCGGCATCACCCTCCGACAAGGTCGCATAGTTAAAGCCTGTCGTTTCGGTGCCAAAATTCCAAACGGTTTGGATTTTGGCAGGCTCGGCGTCCGCGGACGGCGGGTCAGGGTGGGGGCCCTCGCCGATCAACTGATCGGCGCTCGTGAGCGCCGCCTTATTGGCGTGGCTCAGCCGGCGCGCGCTCATCCTAGGCATATCCCTTGCCGGAAAGGATCGTGCCGTCCGCGATCAGTCGCAGCATCCAATCGATGCGTTGGTCGACGCTCAACGCGTTAGGGTTCAGACCCCGCTGGCGCAGTGCGCAAGCGAACGTTCGACCGTCCTCATACAACCAACCACTGTGAATATTTGGCGGGGGGCGACCGGCTAGAACGTCGCGGATGCCGTCTTTGAACTCCCGAGAGGTGACATACGCCCGCGCAGGGACCGACTTAGTCGGAACACCTTGCAGCCCAGCCCGGGTCGAGCGACGAGCCATGCTTTTGCGGAGGTGAATTCGGCCGTGCGGCACCAGGGCAGTGAAATTATCGGGGAACCACTTCCCGTCGCGGTGCCCTGCCTGGGTGTCGAAGCGGTATGGATCGTGCTGTGCGGCGAGCACCGTCAGTTCGTCTAGGTTAAAGCCGGTCGCTATTTTCGCCGCGACAATGACTTCGCGCAGCGTGAGATTAGACCGCTAGCCATTGTGTTCTCCTGGGGATGCATGGCTATTTTTCGCCAATTTGCGAGGCCGGCCGACAGGGCGTGGCGGCTCGGGGACCACTGTTTCAGCGGCCTTGCACCGCGCTGCCCGGCGGTCGAGCCATGCAGCCGCTTCTGCTGGCACGATGTACCTGCGATTGTTAATCCGACGGAACGGCAGGCCCTGCGCCATATAGTCATACAGAGCGCGTGCACCGAGGCCGACCGCTAAGCCGAAAACCCGCATCGGCACGCGACCTATCAGCAGTTGTTCTCGGACTGCGGCTGCTTCTTCGTCAATCTCGTCTGCCATTGTGCGACCCTTCGCGACTTCGCGCGGAGAAGTGCACCAGGCTTCGGTGGGCGGTATACAGCCAATTAAAAGGTGATCGTTGCGAGATTAAACGCGCGACTTCGCCTTTCGCGCCCTGCAGGCCGATTGCGCGGCGCGCAGAGCCTCGGCACGCCTTATGCCGTGCACGGCAAAGATTTCGATCACCGCGTTTTCGAACGGCGTCGGCGGCTGGTCGTCATAACTCTTTTTGTACGAGACTGGCGCCTCGCCGGTCACCTCCGAATAGAGCTGCCGTACATCAATAGCGAGCTCTTGGATGGCGAGCTTCTTAGGTTGGCCGCGCTTAGGGTGGTACGCGGCGCGGGCGGTCTCGGCCCATTGGAGGGGCTCACGCAGCCACTGAGCAAAGTTCGGGTTATCATCCTCGCCTTGCGGCAGGCCGGCGCGTGTGAGCTCATACTCAGTATCGTCGTCGAGTGCTACGGCCGCACTAACTGCCTCCTGCAAAGGCTTGATCAATGCGTCGAGCTGCTCGCGTATTCTGCCTGGGCGCTTGGTATCGAAAAGTTGCCAGCTTCCGGAATCAGGATACGTGCAAATGGGGTGCAAGATGTGCGCCAATCGGCGTACATCAGGTTGATTCTGCCTGGCCGGCCACCGACCGATGATGTCCCAGATAAGCCGAAACTTTTCCGTTGTACTGTCCGGTGTGGCACTCACTTCACCTGCATCCGACGCACTCATGCGCGGCGCCTGCTGGTGATCGGCACCACTTCTGCTGTGGACACATCATTGCCCATGATAATGGCGCCCGCCCGCTCGGTTGCCGCGCGAAGCGCATCATCGAGCAAATGCGCGTATCTCGCGGTCGTCGCTGGCTGGGTGTGGCCTAGCAACTGACCAATAATCGGCAGGCTCAGTCCAGCGCTGGCCAGCACGCTTGCATACGAATGGCGCAGATCATGTACACGCGCACCGGAAATGTTGGCGGCCTTGCACAACGATGCCCAGGACTTCTTTATCTCGGTCAGGTGTGCGTCCCCCGACGGGAACAAGTACTTCGCACCTGGTTCGGCTTCCGCCTTCATCTCCGATAGTAACGCCAGGGCTGGCGCGCTAAGCGGCACGCGATGAGTCTTCGCCTGCTTCGTCGCATGCGATGGCTTGACCCATACTCCTGCCGACAAATCGAATTGGTCCCACCTCGCCGAGAGGGTTTCGCCGCGCCGTGCGCCGGTCAGCAGTAGCAAGCGAATGGCATTCGCGCTGATGCGCTCGGGGTGCTGATTCAGTGCATCCGATAGCCGAGCGATCTCTTGCGGTGACAAGTACCTTTCGCGCTTGTGTTCGCTCGCGCGCTCGACACCGCGTGCCGGATTATCGCTGCGCCATTCCCATTTCACCGCAAGCGATAGCATTTTGCTTAATACAGCGACAGTCCGGTTTGCCCGGTAGGGTGCACGTTCCATTATTTTCCGGTGCATCCGGTCCACGTCGATATGACGGAGGGCGGCCACCTTTGTATTGAGTCGCAGTTCCGGCAGGATCAGCTTGTCGATAATCGAAATGTACTCTTTGTAATTGCCGGGCCGCAACTTTGTCGCATGCTCGCGCTTGTACCGGTCGGCGAGGTCTGCCATGGTTGGTGCGCCGCGTTGGCCCTCGCGATCAGCCAGCGGGTCGCCATCCTGGTCCACGTCTCGCAGCAGGGCCTTATAGCGATCAACGGCCTTGGCGACGGTCCATGCGGGCGGGCTGCCGATTGTGTAGGTTCGGTCCACCTTATCGGCATTGCGATACCTGAACACGAACGCCTTGGCGCCCGCACTGGTCACCCGGCAACCGAAGCCAGGATGTCCACCATCCCAGCGTATCCGGTTGCCCTTTGCCGGCGTCAATGCCGCGACCAGGGTATCGGTCAGCTTGCCCTGGACCGCCCACGGATCGGCAAACTTGCTACGCCTTGTCATTGAAAGCCATGTCCGCACAATGTCCGCATCCCGACTATGCAACTGCCGGCAGTCCGGCGCAATAGGCTTCAGCCGGTCTCTTGCTAATGCATTGTTAATGTTGTTATCTGGCGTTGGAACGGCGGTGGACAAGGAATTTCAACGACTTGCCATACGGTGGCAGAACAAACTCTTAATCAGCGGGTCCAAGGTTCGAGTCCTTGTGCGCCCACCATTTTCCCTGAAAATCAGGATCTTAGCCACAGGCATTGCGATTTCCACGACGCTCGGGTTTTGCTCGCTGAGCACGCGGCGATCACTCACACGCGGCGGCCACGTGGCTTCGGAAAGAACAGCTTGACACGGGGCGCATCTCCCGGCGCCGGTTGCGTCAAAGAATTGCATCAACAAAGCCGGCTGATATCATGCGTCCAGCACGAACGCCGCTGTCAGCAGTTTGCGCGTGTATTCCTCACGCGGGTGTGCGAACACCGTGTCAGCATCGCCCTCCTCGACGATGCGGCCGTGCCGCAGCACCACTATCCGATGCGCCAGCGCACGCACCACCTTCAAGTCGTGGCTGATAAAGAGATACGCCAACCGATGCAGCTGCTGCAGCCGCCGCAGAAGATCGACGATCTGCGCCTGGACCGACATGTCCAGTGCACTGGTCGGCTCGTCCAGCACAACGAAGCGCGGCTTCAGCACCATTGCGCGTGCAATGGCAATGCGCTGTCGCTGACCGCCGCTGAACTCATGCGGATAGCGATGCGCCGCGTCGGACGGCAGCCCCACCTCCTCAAGTTCCGCCGCCACCCGGCGATCGCACTCGGCGCGGCTGAGGTCACGTTCATGCACCCGCAGTCCTTCGGCGACAATGTCACCAACCTGCAATCGCGGCGACAGGCTGCCGTAGGGATCCTGGAATACAATCTGCATGCAGGATCTCAGACCGCGCATCTCACGGCGTCCGAGCGTCTCGATATCAGTGCCACCGAACATGATCCGCCCGGTCGCGCGCTCCATGCGCAAGGACGCCAGCGCCATGGTGGTCTTGCCGGATCCTGATTCCCCGACCAGGCCCACGGTCTCGCCCTCGTGCACGGCGATCGAAACGCCGTCAACAGCTCGGACATGTCCGATCGTCCGACGCAGCACGCCGCGGCGGATTGGGAAATGCACCTTCACTTCGTCAGCCTGTAGCAGGCATTGCGCATCGTTTGGCAATGTCGCCGGCCGACCTTGTGGCACCGCGCCAAGCAACGCGCAGGTGTATGGGTGGATCGGAGCCTCGAACACATCAGCGACGCGGCCCGATTCGACGACCGCGCCATCCTTCATCACGCAGACCCGGTCGGCGTAGCGACGCACGATCTGCAAGTCGTGAGTTATCAACAACAACGCCATCCGGTGCTCGGTCCGCAACCTGGTCAGCAGCTTCAGGATCTGCGCCTGGATCGTAACATCGAGTGCAGTGGTCGGTTCGTCAGCAATCAGCAGCGACGGATTATTGGCAAGCGCCATCGCGATCATCACACGCTGTCGTTGGCCGCCCGAGAGCTGGTGTGGGAATGCCTCCAGACGGTGTTCCGCATCGGCAAAACCCGCTTCGCTCAGCACATCCACAACACGCTGTCGCAGACTGTGTGCCGGGACGCGCCGGTGCAACGTAATGGCCTCGGCAATCTGTCGGCCGATGCGATGCAGCGGGTTCAGGCTGTTCATCGGCTCCTGGAAGATCATGCCGGCGAGCACGCCGCGTGCGCGATGCAGCGTGGTGGGAGGCGCGCCGATCATCTGCTCGCCATTCAGCAGGATGCTGCCGGCCGGATTGCAGCCGCCCGGCGGCAACAACTGCAACAGCGAAAGCGCGGTCACGGACTTACCGGAGCCCGACTCGCCTACTAGGGCAAGAGTTTCGCCGCGTTCCAGGGTGAACGACACATCACGCACGACGCGCTTGGCGCCGAAGGCAACCGATAAGTCTTCGACCTGGACGAGGCTCATGCCGTCATACCGGCAGCCGCCGCGGGTCGAATGAGTCGCGGACCGCTTCGCCGATGAAGATCAATAATGTCAACACGCCACCAAGAACAAAGAATGCGGTAAAGCCAAGCCATGGTGCGCTCAGGTTGGCGCGTGCCTGCGCGACCAGTTCGCCGAGTGATGGCGATCCAGGCGGCAGCCCAAAACCCAGGAAATCAAGCGTTGACAACAAGGTGACCGAACCCGACAGGATGAACGGCAGATAGGTAAGGGTCGCCACCATGGCATTTGGCAGGATGTGACGCCACATCACGGTGATGTCGGAAACGCCCAGCGCCCTCGCCGCCCTTACATACTCCAGGTTGCGTCCGCGCAAAAATTCGGCGCGCACCAATCCGGTGAGGTTCATCCAGCGGAACAGCAACAGGAACACCAGCAGAACCCAGAAGCTCGGTGTGATGATGCTGGCAAGGATGATCAGCAGGTAAAGCTCCGGCATGCCGTTCCATATTTCGATGAAGCGCTGGAATAACAGATCCATCAGGCCGCCATAGTAGCCCTGCACCGCTCCTGCGACGATACCGATCGCGGACGTGATCGCGGTGAGGGTGAACCCGAACAAAATCGATAGCCGAACGCCATAGATCACGCGTGCCAGCACATCTCGCGCCTCATCGTCCGTACCGAGCAGGTTGCGCAACGTGGGTGGCGAGGGTGCTGGCGTCTGCAGGTCCCGCACATTCGTCGCATAGTTGTAGGGAACGGCCGGCCAGATCATCCAACCATGCGCCCTGATGGTCTGCTGCAGTTCGGGATCGGTGTAGTCGGCTTCTGTCGGCATGAAGTCCGATCCGAATGTATCCTCGCTGTAATCCTGCAACACCGGAAAATACCAGTGGCCGTTGAAGTGGATCACCAGAGGTCGGTCATTGGCGATGAATTCGGCGAACAGGCTGGTGCCGAACACCACCAGAAAGAGCCAGAAGGAGACATAGCCCCGGCGATGCTGGCGGAAGATTGCCAGCCGTCGACGCGTGGCCGGAGAGAGTCTCACCTCCGTGCCTCGAAATCGATACGCGGATCGATGATGGTGTACAGCATGTCGCCGACGATCTGCATAAGAAGACCAAGCAGAGTAAAGATGTAGAGCGTGCCAAACATCACGGGGTAGTCGCGCTGAATCGCCGACTGAAAGCCAAGCAATCCCAGCCCATCCAGCGAGAATACGATCTCCACCAGCAGCGCCGAGGTGAACAGGATCCCGATGAAGGCCTGCGGGAAGCCAGCCACCACAAGCAGCATGGCATTGCGGAACACGTGACCGTAGAGGACACGCCGTTCATTGGCACCTTTGGCACGCGCCGTAACCGTGTACTGCTTGCCAACCTCCTCCAGGAAGCAGTTCTTGGTCAACATCGTCAGGCTCGCGAAGCCGCCTGCCACCACCGCGGTGGTCGGCAGCACCATGTGCCAGCCGTAATCAGCGATGCGCACTGGCAGACTCCAATGCGCCGCGCCATCGCTGGTAAGACCACGCAGGGGGAACCAGTGAAAATAGCTCCCACCAGCGAACAGCACCACCAGCAGAATCGCAAACAGGAAACTTGGGATCGCGTAGCCGGTCAGCACGACGGCACTGCTCGCAAGATCGAAGCGGCTGCCATTGCGCACCGCCTTGGCAATTCCGAGAGGAATGGAAATAAAATACACCAGCAGCGTTGACCATAATCCTAGCGAAATCGAAACCGGCATCTTCTGCAAAATGAGCTGCACGACCGACTGGTCACGGAAGAAGCTGCGACCAAAATCGAAACGCAGATAGCCACCGACCATATCCAGGAACCGTGTCAGCGGTGGTTTGTCGAAGCCGAACATTTTCTTGATGTCTGCGATGACGTGAGGATCGAGACCGCGCGCGCCGCGATAAGACCCTCTATTGCCAAATTCGGATGTGGCGGACCCGAGACGTGACGACAAGTCACCCTTGCCGCGCATCTCTGCCATCATCTGCTCGACCGGGCCGCCAGGCGCAAACTGCACCACGACAAAGTTGATCGCGATGATGCCGAACAGCGTGGGAATGACCAGCAGCAGACGACGGATGAGATAGGCTGCCATTCAGGTGGGGCAGGCGCCCACTCCCTTGTTCCCAACCTTCACTGCTGCTTCGCCGCCTCGATCGCGGCAGACTTGGTCGGGTCCACCCACCACGTGTCAAAGTTGAAGCCTTGGCGGATCGGTTTATCGGGATGGCCAAAGCGGTCCCAATAGGCGACGTGGAACGAATTGCTGTCCCAGTTGGGAACCAGGTACCAGCGCCATAGCAACACCCGATCCAACGCTCGTGCCGCCGTTGTTAGAGTCTGACGATCCTGCGCCGTGACCACCCGCTCGACCAGCGCATCAACCGCAGGATCACATATGCCTCCCCAGTTGCCGCTGCCCTGAGCCTTGGCCGCTGCGCATGTGAAGTAGTCCCGCAGTTCATTGCCAGGAATATCGCTCTCCGGATAGACGATCATCGTCATATCGAACTCGAAGTCGTCGGTCAGGTGCTGATACTGCGCCGGATCCACCGTGCGGACATGCGCATCGATGCCGAGCTTCTGCAATTGCTGCACATATGGCAGCGCGGGGCGCTCCAGCGACGGATCGTCGAGCAGAATGGTGAAACTCATCTGCTGGCCGTTCTTGTCTACCAGCTTCCGGTCCTTCACCGTCCAGCCGGCTTGCTCCAGCAGCTTCAGCGCACGTCGCAACTGTTCGCGGTTATTGCCGGTCCCATCCGTTACCGGCAGCTTGAAAGGTTCGGTGAACAGCGCCGGGGGCAACTCCTTGCGATAAGGCTCCAGAAGCTTGAGCTCGTCACCCTCCGGAATTCCGGACGAAGCGAGGTCGCTGTTGCTGAAGTAGCTGTCTGTCCGCACGTAGCTGTTGTAAAAGAGGTTCTTGTTTTCCCACTCGAAGTCGAATGCCTCGTCCATCGCCTGACGCACCAGCGGGTCAGCGAACGCCGGACGACGCGTGTTCATGATGTAGCCCTGCATGCCGGTCGGCAGGTGATGCTTGAAGTCGCCCTTGATCACCCAACCCTTCTGCACGGCCGGAAAGTCATAGGCGGTTGCCCAGTTTTTCGAGATGTTTTCGCTGCGCAGATCGGTCTGGCCCGCCTTGAACGCCTCCATCGCGACAGTCGTGTCACGGAAGTACTCGATGCGCACGCGATCGAAGTTGTTGGTGCCTTTGGCGGTCGGCAGGTTGGCGGCCCACCAGTCGGCACGTCGCTCAAAGACGACGCTGCGCCCCAGTTCGAAACTGGCAATCCTATAGGGACCCGACCCGACCGGCGGATCCACGAGTGGCTTGGTGAAGTCGCGGCCGTCGAAGAAGTGCTTCGGCAGAATTGGGATGCCGCCGAGGATCAGCGGCAGTTCCCGGTTCTCGTTCGACTTGAAATGGAAGACCACGCGGTGCGGGTTCTCGACAACGACGTCCTTCACGTCCGCCATCTGAATGCGAAAACTTGGGCGCCCCTGCGCCAGCAGCGTGTTGTAGGTCCAGGCAATATCTTCGGCGGTGAGCGGCACGCCATCCGAGAATTTCGCCTCAGGGCGCAATTCAAACGCGACCCACAGCTTATTGGCGGGCATCTCAATCGTCTGCGCGATATGCCCATACCCTGTCGCCACCTCGTCGGCGGACGACGTCAGCAGACTCTCCCAGATATGGCCGATTGAGGAGCCAGATCCGGAGCCGCCCGGCAAAATCACCCACGGGCTGACCTGACCCGCAGCCGAAGTACCGCGCAGTATAAACGGATTGAAGCTGTCGAACGTGCCGATTGATGCGAGCGTCACCTCGCCTCCCTTCGGCGCATTGGGGTTTACATAAGGGAAATAGGGAAAATCCTCCGGCAGCGCCGGTTTCGCAAGAATGGCGATCGCGTTGCTTCGGGTGATCGGCCCATCATCTGCCAACGCCATGGTGGCAGTGCAGACGAGCAACAATAGGGCTGTGATGGTGCGCATAGCGCACGAACATGTGCCGACAATCACTTTCTGACAACTGAAGACTAGGTAAGCAACGCGACGATCTCCGGCAGCAGCGACGGATCACCGACCGAGAGCACGCGTCCGTCACCATCCGAGCGCAGCGCCTGCCCGCTCCAATCTGTCACCCGACCGCCGGCGCCTTCCACCACCGGCACCAACGCCGCCCAATCCCATAGTTTCATTGTGCACTCAGCAATCACGTCGATCTGGCCAAGGGCCAGCAGTCCGTGTGCATAGCAGTCGCCGCCCCAATAGTTTCGCCGCACCGCAGCGCACAGCCGCTGCCAGCGCGCCTCATCCGGTCCGAGCATCTCCGGAGTGGTACAGGACAATTCCGCCTGGCTCAGTGAGATGCAACGTCGACAGCCTGGACGTCCGCCATACGGACCCCGAAAGACAGTGCGGCGCCCAACGGCGCCGATCCAGCGTTCCCGCGTCACCGGTTGGTCGATCACACCGACGACGGGCGTTCCGCCATCGAGCAATGCGATCAGCGTGCCGAACGTCGGCCGGCCGCTGACGAAAGCGCGCGTGCCATCGATGGGGTCCAAAACCCAGCGCAGCCTGGCCTCCGGCCGATCCAGGCCGAACTCCTCGCCCAGCACGCCATGGTCGGGGAAGCGTTCGGCCAGCACCGCACGCATGGCCTGCTCGGCGCTACGGTCGGCGATGGTTACCGGTGATCGGTCGGTCTTGGTATCCACCGCGAAGCTGCTGCGGAAAAACGGGCGCACCACGGCACCGGCTACGTCTGCCGCGGCTTCAGCACCTGCAATGAACCGGTCGAGTTCGTCCAGGATATCCTGAGCGCTGGGCAAATGTCCGCGGCGCCTATTGCTTCGGCGCCGCGGGCGCGGCCGGTGCAGAGGCCGAACCGCCGGCCGGTGGTCCACCGCCAGGCGGACCTGCTGGTTTGGCCGAACCTTCCGGCGCGCTTGGCTGAGGAGTTCCCGTGCCTGCACCGCCGCTGGATGGCGTAGCGGTCGCCGGCGCCTTCGCTTCCTGCGGTGACGGCAACGGCGCCGGATTGTCGGATAACGAGCGCAGGTAGGCGATCACATCGGCACGCTGCTTGTCATTGGTGATACCGGCAAACGACATCCGTGTACCCGGGGCATAGGCACTGGGCTTGTAGAGCCACTGGTTCAGCGCATCGAAGGTCCAGGGTTGACCTTTGAACTTCTGCATGGCCGGCGAATAATTGAACCCCTCTTCATGGTCATGCGGCCCGGCAACGACACCGTACAGGTTCGGTCCCACGCCAGGCTTGCCGCCCTTGTCGAACGTGTGGCACGCCACGCAGACACGGTGCGCGTACTGATTACCGTCCTGCACGTTGGCGCTTGCAAGCAACGGCTCGATCGGCGCTGGTCCCGCCGGCTTGGCCTCGCCGCCACCGCTCGCAGCAGGAGCCGCGGCAATCGCAAGCGCCGGCTTCTCCGGTAGTCGCTCGCGCACCAGGGCATCACCGATCAGGCCAGTGAGAAAGAACAGGATGCCGGCGACCAGGATCGCAGCGATTCCCTTGTTGACTTCCATGCTGTCCATGCGGCGTGACTTCTCCGTCCGAGGCGGCGCACGAAGACGCCCGGCGCCACGTTGCACGCGGCCGTTTGCCTCCATAAGGTGCGCGGCACCATACGGACTCGGCTTTAGCCCATCAACCCGTGAACCCGATCGTTATCATTCCTGCGCGCATGGCTTCCACGCGACTGCCCGGCAAGCCGCTGGCCGACATAAACGGCAAGCCGATGATCGTGCATGTGCTGGAGCGTGGCTGGGAAGCCGATCTCGGCCCGGTTGCAGTCGCATGCGGTGACGACGTGATCGCCGAAGCCGTGCGTGCGGCTGGCGGACGGGCAGTGCTGACCGATCCCGACCTGCCATCAGGTTCCGACCGGGTGTTCGCCGCCCTGGCGGAGCTAGACCTGGATGGGCGCTACGACGTGGTGGTCAACCTGCAAGGCGATGTGCCGACGATCACCGCGGCGCAGTTACGGCCGGTGATTGCACCACTAGATGATCCAAGCTGCGACATCGGCACGCTGGTGCTGCCGATCGCCTCCGAACAGGAGGCGAACACAGCGTCGTTCGTCAAAGCTGCCTGTGCATTTGCTGAAGGTCAGATGGTGGCTCCAGCGCTGTATTTCTCGCGGCAGCCGATCCCATGGGGAGATGGGCCACGCTGGCATCATGTCGGCATCTACGCCTACCGACGGACCGCTCTCGCGCGCTACGTTGCGCTGCCTCCGTCTCCATTGGAGCTCCGGGAGCATCTCGAGCAATTGCGGGCGCTGGAGGCGGGCATGCGGATCGCCTGTGCACGCATCGATTACGGGCTGTTTGGTGTCGACACGCCGGAGGACCTGGAACGGGCACGCCACCTGCTAGGACGTTGAGGACACGCATGGTCGGAAAGATCGCCTTCCAGGGCTTGCCGGGGGCCTACTCCGACCTCGCTTGCCGCGTCGCGTATCCCGACATGGCGACCGTCCCCTGCGAGTCATTTGAGTCAGCGATGGACGCCGTACGCGAAGGGCGCGCCAACCTCGCCATGCTGCCGTGCGAGAACAGCCTCGCTGGCCGGGTACCCGACATCCACCACCTGCTTCCGGAATCCGGTTTGTTCGTCATCGGCGAGCACTTCCACCGCGTCGAGCATTGCCTGCTTGGCGTGAAGAACGCTGTGATCAGCGACCTGCAACGGGCGCATTCGCACACCGTGGCACTCGGACAGGTGCGCCATAGCCTCCGCCGGCTCGGGCTTACCCCCGTCGTGCAGGCGGATACCGCAGGTGCGGCCCAACTGGTAGCGGAATGGAACCGCAAGGAAGAGGCGGCGATCGCCTCGGCCCTGGCAGCGCAGATCTACGGCCTCGACATTCTGGCGGCAAACGTCGAGGACGCCAGCCATAACACGACGCGCTTCTATGTGATGGCGAGGGAGGCACGCACCCCTGACTCCGGGCTCCCCGGCCTGATGACGACGTTCGTGTTCCGCGTCAGGAACGTGCCTGCGGCACTTTACAAGGCACTGGGCGGCTTCGCGACAAACGGGGTCAACATGACCAAGTTAGAGAGCTACATGCTCGGCGGCCACTTCGTCGCGACACAGTTCCTGTGCGACGCCGACGGCCATCCCGAGCAGCCGGGTCTGCGGCGCGCGCTCGAGGAATTGTCGTTCTTCTCTTCAGAGGTGCGGGTGCTCGGGGTCTATCCGGCTGCGCCATTTCGGCTGGAACAGGCCAGTTAGGTGGACTGCAGCGATCCTTCGAGCCGCCGCGCGGCATGCGCCGCGAGCGCTATCGGGGTGCCGGCAAAGCCCATGACCAAACCGGCCAGGCGCGGCGGACCGGCGAAGTAAGCGGCCAGCGGCGACACTGCCAGGCCGCGCGCACGACAAGCCCGAACCGCGGCAGCCTCGTCGACCCCGTCGGGCAGGCGGCCAACCATATGAAGCCCCCCCGGCGCCGGGATCGGCGTGATTGACGGCGCGTGTTGGTTGATTGCTGCAAGCAATGCGGCGCGGCGGCGGGCGTACTCGGTCCGCATCCTGCGGACGTGCGGTGCAAGCAGCCCCTGGCGCATGAACTCAGCCAGGATCGCCTGATTAAGCGTGTCAATGCCGCGATCCATCAGTGTACCGAGCCGCACAAATGCCGCGACCAGTGGTGCCGGCACGACCGCGAAGCCCAGCCGCAATGCCGGGGCCAATGTCTTGCTGAATGTGCCGCAATAGATCACCCGCCCGGCACGATCGAGCGTGGCCAGCGGCGGCAGCGGATGCCCGCTCCAGCGAAATTCGGAATCGCA
The DNA here is from genome assembly GCA_046732975.1 of Pseudomonadota bacterium. Taxonomy (GTDB): domain Bacteria; phylum Pseudomonadota; class Alphaproteobacteria; order Acetobacterales; family Acetobacteraceae; genus JAMXLO01. The sequence goes on along the minus strand of JBKPOG010000296.1, from coordinate 24,560 downwards.
ATCGTCCTCCAGAATCCAGGCACTTGCCTTGCCTGCCCAGTCCAATAGCGCGAGCCGTTGCGCCACTGGCAGCGCGCCACCGAGAGGAGTGGCGTGCGACGGGGCGACCAGCGCCAGACGAGCATTCGGCGCACACTCGATGCCGGCAACGACGTTCAGGCCCTCCGTGTCGCTCGGAACCGGCACCGGCTTTGCGCCAGCAGCGAGCAACGCACCACGGCCGGCGATGTAACCGGGATCCTCCACCCACACGGTGTCGCCGGGGTCCAATAGCAGTTCGGCAGCAATACGCAGCGCCTGCTGGGTGCCGGCCGTGATCACGATGTTGGCCGGATCTGCAAGCAGACCGCGCGTTGCGGCGAGATGAGCAGCAATTTGGGCGCGCAGCTCTTCCAGGCCTTGGGAAGGCGGATAGCCCGTCAGATCGCTTGAAAGCGACTTTAGGACCCGAACCGCACAACGAGCCCATGCGTCCTTCGGGAACAGGTCGGGCGCTGGGAGGCCCCCGGCCAGCAGGGCGCCGATTCCGGGATCCCGCTGTGCCGCCGAGGCAGGCACTGTGGCCAGCTGCTGGCCGCGTCGGGAAAGTGAACTGGCGGCAGTAGGCGGCGGCACGGCAGGGTCCGGCGCCGCGTCAGGGAGATCCGGAGCCACGAACGTGCCGCTGCCAGTGCGGGCACGCACATATCCTTCAGCTGCCAGACGCTCATAGGCCAGCACCACCGTCTGTCGCGCCACCCCCAGTTCGCTGGCCAATGCCCGCGTGGGGGGCAGACGCGAACCAGGGGGCAAGGCACCGGCAAGGATACCCTGGCGGAGCCGGTCGAAGACCGCCTGTTGGCGGGTTTGGTCTATGACGAACATCGCTGTTTCGCCACGAACCCTAGTCCAATCGATGGGTTCTGGCCAGACTTGCTATGCTTGTGGTCTGGCTAAGTCGAGCGATATAGAGAGCCGCTGGAACTCAGGAGCAAATGTCTCCGAACGACGCGAAACTAGAAGCCTTCGCGCTCCAGCCGCTTGCGCTCCAGCTTGCGTGCGCGCCGCACTGCCTCGGCCGCCTCACGGGCCCGCCGCTCGGACGGTTTTTCGTAGTGCCGCCGGAGCTTCATCTCCCGGAAAATTCCCTCTCGTTGCATCTTTTTCTTGAGCGCTTTCAGCGCCTGGTCAACGTTGTTGTCGCGAACGAGCACTTGCACTTGGCCGCCTTCTCCTTCTCTGCTGTGGCCGTTTCCCCCCGCCAATCGGGGGGACACGCCCTATATCATGGGGTAAACCTGGAGGCTACATGGCGATTTTGAAGATAGCGCGCTTGGGTCACCCGGTTCTATTGCAGAATTGCGAGCCAGTGACAGACCCGGGAGCGCCCGCAATCCGCCGCCTGGTGGCCGACATGATGGAAACCATGGAGGACGCTTCAGGCGCTGGCCTCGCGGCCCCTCAGGTGCACGTGCCGCTACGGCTGTTCGTATTCCGGGTTTCCGAGGCCCGTGGGCAGGAGGACGCTGATGACGTCCCTGTCGGCAACACAGTTGTGATCAACCCAGAGGTCGAATTGCTGACCGATGAGCTGGTCCTCCGCTGGGAGGGCTGCCTATCGATCCCCGGCCTGCGCGCCGCGGTACCACGCGCGCCGCGCGTCCGCTATCGCGGCATCGACTGCGATGGCGCGGTGGTCGAGCGAGCGGTGTCCGGCTTCCATGCAGGCGTGGTGCAGCACGAGTTCGATCATTTGAACGGCATCCTTTATCCGATGCGGATGAAAGACTTTTCGTTATTCGGATTCACCGAGGAACTCGCCCGCGCCGCGGCGGCGCGAAAGCCCGGGTAATGCTACCCGAGCGCAGCCCGCAGCGCGACGCGGCGATCGCCGCGACGCTGTCGCATGTTCCGTTCGATGGCTGGACATACCGCGCTTTGCGCCATGGCCTGGCTGGGATCGGAGCCTCGCCCGAGGATGCCGCACAGTTGTTTCCGCGTGGCGCCAGCGACATGATCGAGGCGTTCGGTGACTGGGCTGACCGCCAGATGGAACAGGCGGCTGCCTCGCTCGATCCTGCCTTGCCCCTGCACCGGCGGGTGCGTTCGGTCATCGCGCTTCGGCTGGAGCAGAACCGACCTTACAAGGAAGCGATCCGCCGCGCCCTGGCGCAGCTGGCGCTTCCGGGGCATGCGCGACTGGCTGCGACCATGACCTCCCGCAGCGTCGATGCGATCTGGCACGCGGCCGGCGACCGCTCCGCCGACTTCAGCTGGTACACCAAGCGAGCGATCCTTGCTGCGGTATGGACTTCGACCCTGCTCTACTGGCTGCGGGACACCAGCGAGGATGATGCCGCAACCCTGGCCTTTCTGGACCGCCGGCTTGCTGGCGTGGGACGTATCGGCTCGATGCGCCGCCGGGCGGAAGCCGCGCTTGGCCGGCTGCGACCAGCCTAAGGAGCGGCTCATGCCCGATCGCTACGCGAACTACACGCGACTGACTTTCGATCGACCGCACCCGCGTGTGCTGCGCATCACGATGGGTGAAGGACAGGAGCGACCAAACCCGGTCGATGCGGTGATGCATCGCGAGCTTGGGGATGTATGGCGCGACATCGACGCGGACCCGGACGTGAACGCCGTCATCATCACCGGTGCCGGCCGCGCCTTCTCCGCCGGTGGTGACTTCGCGATGATCGAGCAGATCATGGCCGACTTCGACACCCGCGCGCGGGTTTGGAAGGAGGCTCGCGATCTCGTCTACAACATCATCAACTGTTCGAAGCCGGTGGTGAGCGCGATGCGCGGGCCGGCCGTTGGTGCGGGCCTGGTGTGTGGCCTGCTCGCTGACGTGTCGATCGCCAGCAAGGACGCGCGAATCATTGAAGGTCACACGAGGCTTGGCGTCGCCGCCGGCGATCACTCGGTGATCGTGTGGCCGCTGCTGTGCGGACTGGCGAAGGCAAAATACTATCTGCTGCTGTGCGACGCCGTGTCCGGCGCCGAGGCTGAGCGGATCGGATTGATCTCGCTGGCAGTCGAGAATGTGGAGCTGGATGCCAAGGCGTTGGAGATCGCCACGCGTCTGGCTGAAGGCGCACAAAGCGCTATACGCTGGACGAAGTATTCGCTGAACAACTGGCTGCGCATGGCGGGACCGTCATTCGACGCCTCGCTGGCACTGGAGTTCATGGGCTTCAGCGGTCCCGACGCCAAGGAGGGCTTGGCCTCGCACAAAGAAAAGCGGCGTCCGGCGTTCCCAACCGAATCGCCTTTGTAGCAACCAACACCCGCCGTTGCCGTTGCATCACCGCATGGCGCGAATCGAGCACGTCGTGGTTCTCATGCTGGAGAATCGATCCTTCGACTGCATGCTTGGCGGGCTCTACCCCAACCGCACTGACTTCGACGGGCTGCGCGGCAACGAGAGCAATCCCTGGCATCGCGACGATGGCATTGTGGAGCAGATTCCAGTTTGGAACACGGGAGCACAGACGCCCGAGGAAGCAACGATCCCAGATCCGGATCCCGGCGAGCTCTTCGAAGACATGTCCATGCAGATCTACGGTCTGCATCCTGACGGCACACCGCGTATGAATGTTTCGTCGACAACTACAAGCGTCAACCACCGAACGGGAAGCCGCCTGAGCCGCGCGCCGTAATGCACTATTTCGTCCCGGAACAATTGCCGGTGTTGAGCACGCTGGCGCGCAGCTTCGGCGTATCAGACTGCTGGTTCGCCTCGGCACCGTGCGAGACCTGGCCGAACAGATTGTTCGCTCATACCGGACAGAGCGGCGGCCAGTTGGATAACACGGCGATCCCCCGTCCGTTCTTCCTGCCAACGGTCTTCCGCCGGCTGGAGACACGCGGTCGCACATGGAAGGTGTATTTCCACGATGTGCCTCAGACTGCAGCGTTGGCTGACGTTTGGCTGCGTATTCCAACGCATTTTCGCTTTTTCGATCCCGAGTTCTTAGCCGATGCCGCAAGCGGCACGCTGCCGAATTACAGCTTCGTCGAGCCACGCTATTTCACCAGCCGCATTTTGCACCATGTGCCGAATGATGCGCATCCGCCGCACAACGTGGCGTATGCCGAGCAACTTGTGGCGAACCTGTACAACGCGGTGCGTGCCGGCCCTGCGTGGGATCGCACTTTGCTGGTGGTCGTCTTCGACGAGCATGGCGGCTGCTACGATCACGCCGTGCCGCCCGCAGCCGCGCCCGCTGGCCGGCCAGCACGGAACGGCTTCACCTTCGATCGCTTCGGCCCGCGCGTGCCGGCAGTGATCATCTCTCCCTACGTGCAGGCAGGCAGCATTGTGCGGCCGCCGGAAGGCGCGCCACCGTTCGACCACACCTCTTTCATCGCTACACTCAACGCGGTGTTCGACCTCGGTTCGGCACTGAGCCCACGCGCTGCGGCAGCGCCGAACCTGATATCGGCTCTGCAATTGGAGCAACCCGAGAACATGGGGCCGCCGTGCATCGACGTCGCGGTGTCCAAGCCTACGCGCGAGGAAATGCTTGCGATGCATCGGCGGCCGCGGAACAGCTATCAGCGTCGGCTCCGCTGGCCGGGTTCACTCCTCGCCGCGCTCGGGGCCAGGGCCGCTGCCCACACGCACCGAACCCGGCGCCGCCTGCGCAGCGACCATTAGCGCGCGGCGTCGGAATCGCTGCGGACATGCGCGGCAGCTTTGCGGTGACTGCTTTGCCACGGCCTGGCAGCGCCATCGCAAGCACCAGGAACCCGCTAGGGCAATAGCAGCCGAGGCCGGGAAGGCTGGCGAATAGCCCGATGGTCGACGATCTCGCTGGCCAGTAGCCCGCTGCTCGAGGCTCCAACCCCCAGCACTCGACTGACTCCAGTGTCGCTGGGTGACCAGGAACACGTTCAGGTATGGCCAGGGCGCGCCCCGCACATCCGCAAGCAAGAAGTTCAGTGCATCGAGTGACGCTGGCCTGAAGGCGACGCGATGCTGCACCAAAAGCAAGATCTCCGGACGCTAGAACGGGGTTCCCGGTGGATGAGATGCCATGTCAAAGATTGGATGCTATTCCAAGTCGGCTTGACTGAGCATAACGCTCGTGTCAGTGCGGCGACGAGAAATCTCGTCCGGCACGAAGGCACCTTTTATTATCTCATCACTGTCAGAGTGGATGGCCGGCCACCACTTGCCAGGGCACCGAACCTTCAACAGTCTCGGCGTGAGTGCACCGCTTGCGAAACGCTCCTAACGAAAATTGGCGAGAATATCTCGCAGGACAAGCTCAATCCGAGATCGCAGAAGCCCGCATTCCCGCAAGCAGCGCCGATTTAGAACCGACGCCTGCGTGTGAGACGCTGCATGGCTGGCGGCGAGGCTGGTTTCGGTTCGTACGCGATATTGCTGACTGATCTGAGCCTTCACTGAATGCGACGACGCAGCGGCCCTTAAGTCGTGCTCATCACATCAACAGGCAAAGCTCGCAGCCTGCCAGTCATCAAGCTCCTCTTGCGCTCGTTCCGCAGCGATAAGCATCCAGTGAGGGATCCGCTGCTTAGGAGGTTGTTCCAACTGTGTCTCCAATCACCGCTCGCTGACGCGCCTATCAGCACTGACTGCTGTTTAGTGTTGAATTGCGGCCCATGAATGTGGAAGGCTCTCGTCGCAACAACTACATCAATCAGGGAGGCTCCTAAGTGGCGCGCAATTTGGCGGACGAACCGATCTTGCCTGTGGACAACATTCAGGGCGACGCCCTGATAGGACTCCTCAAACGCGTTCAACGGCTGATATTCTTCAAAGTCTCAAATGTGACGCGGTTCAAGCGCTTCATGTCGAGCCTGCGCGTGACTAGCGCGCGTGATTGTTTGAACCAACGTAGCCTGGCGGCCGACGCCAAGGCGAAAGGCATCGATTCACTCATGCCGACACCTGGTCTCAATGTCGCGTTCACCGAGGATGGACTGCGGGCTCTCGGTATTGGCGGCCTTGATGCGGCAAGCGGGTTGGACGCCTTCCGCGGCGGCATGGGATCGAGAACCGCCATTCTAGGTGATCCTCAACAGCGGGACTGGTCGATCTTGAAATCCGACCGGGACCTGCATGGCGTCTTCATTCTGACAGGTGCGTCACAAGCCGAGCTTAGCGACACCATCTCTCGGCACCTTGCCCCGCCTGACGCGAATGGCTGGTCCAGCGTGCATGAGGAGTTCGGCTCAGTGAGACCGGAACCGATGAAGGGACACGAGCATTTCGGCTTTGCCGATGGCGTTTCTCAACCAGGCATCCGCGGTCGGATTTCGGAGGGGAGCCCACTGACCCCCAGCAACTCGCAAGACGAAAATCAAGGCGCACCGGGCCAGGATCTACTCTGGCCGGGTGAGTTTGTGTTTGGCTTCCCAGGGCAGAACCCGGATGCGCCGGAGTTCTTTGTAAAAGGGCCAGACAAGCAGCCGCCGATCCCATTCATGCAGCATGGCTCGTTTCTGGTGTTCCGGCGTTTACGCCAGCGTGTCCCAGAGTTCCACGCTGCTGTGAAAAGCGTCTCGCACGATATTGGGGCCGGGTTCGACGCTGCTGATCCCGATCTATTGGCCTCGCAGATGGTGGGACGTTGGAGAAGCGGCGCGCCCATCGTTAAGGCGCCGACGGCTGACGACCTATCGATCGCGGATGGGACCCTTGGCGTGAACGATTTCGAGTTCGGCGATGACCGGCGTGGGATATTGTGTCCGTGGGCGGCGCACATCCGCAAGGCGTATCCGCGCGACGACGTCAGGGGCAACGTCGCTCCCGACGAAGCGACCGTGAACGCAGCTGAGGCGTTCACCCAGACCCACCGAATGCTGCGTCGTGGAATCGCCTTCGGGCCGGAACTTACCGAGGAAGAGGCCTTGTCGGAACGCTCCAGGCACGACCGCGGCCTGTTGTTCCTATGCTATGTAACCTCGCTGGAGAACCAGTTCGAGTTCGTTCAGCAGCGATGGGTTGATGGCTCAGACTTCTCTCAGCCAGGTTCTGGCATCGATACGATAATCGGCTCCACAAAGGTGAAGCACCAATTCCTTGGAGCAGCGCCGGTATCCAAGGACCCCGACCGGAAGCCGCAGCTTGAATTCGCGGCGTTCGTGGAAATGCAAGGTGGCGGCTACTTCTTCGCGCCTTCTATCACGGCTCTCCGATCGCTAGCGATGGCATGATCGCTCGCTGCCGCGGTCTTATTGCGGCAGCACCCACCTGGAGATGCGATGATGGTTCAGGGCTTTAAGCTGATCCCAAATTGGTTCTCCTGGGAGAATCAGGGGGCCGGAATCGCCCTTACCGATTTCGGCGACGGACAGCAGCACCTGATCGTGCTGATGGTGGATAAGGGCACCCAGGCCAACCGTGGCGTCTACCGCATTGGACGCAGGCTCAATGCCGCCGGCGAGGTCACCGGTGGCTGGACGGGGTGGATTGACGTGCCGGACTGGTTTTCCGTCGAAAACCAGGGTGCCGACATCGCCGTGGCCGACCTCGCCGGCAATGGCAGGAGGGACCTGATTGTCCTGATGGTGGACAATCAGGTCGGGCAGAACCGCGGCATCTACCGTGTCGGACGCGGCCTTGACGCGAACGGCAACATCACCGGCGGATGGACCGACTGGATTGACGTTCCCTTCTGGTTCTCATGGGAGAACCAGGGCGCCGGCGTCGCGATCAGTCCTCCCGATGCCCAGGGACGGCGGAACCTTGTGGTATTCATGATCGACAATCCCCCGGGCCTAAATCAGGGGCTATACAAAATCGCCCGAACGCTCAACGTGGACGGCGTTGTCACCGGTGGCTGGACGGACTGGGTCAAAGTGCCGGGCTGGTTCTCGTGGGAGAACCAAGGCGCAGGTGTGGCTGTAGCGGATCTGGCTGGTGGTTCTCGTGGGCTCGTCGTTATGCAGATCGACAACGCTCCCGTGGTCGGAACGGCAAGCGGTCAGAATCAGGGCTTCTTCCGCATCGGCGACGGACTGGATGACGATGGCATGGTCCAAAGCTGGGGACCAGATTGGCTCGGAGTGCCGTGGTGGTTTTCATGGGAGAATCAGTACGGAAGCATCTCCGTCGCAACGCTTGGTGGGAAGCGCAAGCTATTTGTTCTCATGATCGACAACCCACCCGGCCAGAATGCTGGGTTCTACCAAGTCCTGGACCTGGACCCCGATCCGTCGGTGCACGGTTCCTGGCAGGTGCAACAATTCCCCTCCGGCGTGTTGGCGGTTCATGCCGCGTTGCTGCCGCACGGAAACGCGCTGTTCTTCGCTGGATCGGGCAGCAGCCAGACGCGATTTGGTTCGCCAGATTTCGGCGACGTCGCCAAGGGCGTGGCGGTCAGCATCGTTTGGACCCCGCCAAACAACACGTTTACGACGCCGGCAACGTTGCGCACGCCAGATAACCGGCCTTTCGATCTGTTCTGCGGGGGAGACGCGTTCCTCGCCGACGGACGGCTGCTTTCGGCCGGCGGCACCCAAGCATATGACCCATTCAAGGGGCGAGCCGACGTTGCTGTGTTCGACCCGACAGCAGGAACATGGTCTTTTGTTGCGCCCATGAAGAATGCGCGCTGGTATCCCAGCCTTATCACGCTAGGCGACGGCCGTGTCCTCGCGACCACCGGCCTGGATGGGAACGGCGGTGATGGCTCCAAGACAAACATGGAAGTTTACGACCCGACAAGTAACGCGTGGCGAGTCTTACACTTTCCCGGGCCTCCCGGTTTGCCGCTGTATGCGCATTTGTTCCTCATGGCAGACGGACGCATCTTCTTCTCCGGGGGCCGCATGGATGACCCCATGGTCACCGATCCATTCATTTTCGATATCCGGAAAGATCCAGTACTTGGCGTACCTGTTCCCGATCTGTTGGACCCTGTACGACGGAACCAATCGGCGAGTGTCCTTTTGCCGCCGGCGCAAGACGAGCGAGTGTTGGTCGCTGGGGGCGGCCCCGTAGGCAAGCAGGACCAAACCCATGCCACAGACAAGGCGAGTGTTGTTGATCTCAAGGCCGCTCAGCCGGCCTATGGTGCAGCGGCACCCATGGGGCTGCCGCGCATGCATCTCAATCTGGTGTTGCTGCCGGATCGCACTGTCTTCGCGAGTGGTGGCTCCTTGAAGCAGGAGAGCGCACCGCTGTCCCGGCTGCAGGCCGAGCTTTATGATCCGGCCACCGATACTTGGCAACTGATGGCGACCGCTGAGGTGCCGCGGCTCTATCACTCCACGGCATTGCTTCTGCCCGACGGCCGCGTTGTGGCGGCAGGCAGCAATCCGGAAGGCGGTCATTCTGTGGCCTGGGGAAGACCGCCGGATCCAGACGAGGAACTGAGGTTAGAGATCTTCAGTCCGCCCTATCTTTTTCGCGGTCCCAGGCCGGTGATCGATCATGCGCCTGATTCCGCCGACTACGGCAGCACGATCCTCATCCAGACAGCGCAGGCAAACGACATCAAGTGGATCAGCCTGGTTCGCAACGGCGTGACGACCCACTCCTTCGACAACGGTCAGAGATTACTCGACCTGCCAATAGGTGCGCGTGCTCCCGCGGAACTTCATGCGACAATGCCGCCGAACGGAAACCTGGCACCGCCCGGATGGTACATGCTGTTTCTGGTGAACAACGCCGGCGTGCCTTCAATCGCGACCTGGTTGCGTCTGCCTGTTGCTTGAGCCCCTGTGGGCATCAGAGGCCGTTCCAGTGCTTCGCAAATGGAGCATTCCGGGCCGCGGTTCCGTCATTCCGGTAGGAGCTCGATTGCGTCGCCCACGGCAAACCTGCCGCCCTCGACCACCTGAGCATGCACGCCGAGTTCGACATGGCCGTACAACTGGCGGAGTTCATCCAGCGGCTTGGCATCGCGTTCTGCTGTCTCGGGGTTCACCTCCGTGGCGGGGCAGCGGGTAATCGGCCTGGTTACTCGCAGCACGGCGCCGCCTACCTGCAACTGTTGGCCCACCCAGGAGCGCTCGCTCCAGGCTGGCGCGCCGCTGAACCAAACGTTGGAACGGAAACGGCGGCGATGGCGGCGCGCGCCGACCTTCGCCTCGTAATCGCGCAGGCTGGCAAGGTTGATCAGGCTAACCACCTTGTGCCGTTGGTCGCAAAAGCTGTGGCCCGCGACATGATGGAACCGAGGCTGTCCTCGCGCCTCATCGCCCATGAATGCGGTCAGGAAGGCTCCGATCCGCTCACGTCCTGCCTCGCTCAGCGCGTTCTCCACCACGGCGGACCCATCGGGGGCGCGGATCGCCAGCATGCCGGTACGCGGCTCGAAGAACGAGAACAGCCCCGCGATGCGAGCGTTCTTCATCTGGCACATGAAGTTGGCCTTTTGCAGCCATTGCGGCTGGTCCGGATCGAACAAGGCATCGCCCTGGGCCAGGGCAAAGGCGCGGTCCCAGGGAATGCAACCGCCCGCCTCCACCTCCGCCACCTCGAGCGCCTCGGCGGTCAGACCCTTTACCGGGTAGCGATACAGGTATTCGATGCGCATCAGAGATCCCCCTTGTGCCGCAGTCTGCCTGGACCCAATTCTCTTGCCAAAGGTTCATATTTCCGTTGCCTGATGAGGGATGGAGATAGAGACCGTCGCCTACGTAAGAGGGACAAAGCATGGACATTGAGAAATTCACCGAGCGGGCGCGCGGATTTCTGCAAGCTGCCCAGACCATCGCCATACGCGAATTCCACCAGCAGATCACGCCGCAGCACCTGCTGAAGGCGCTGCTGGACGACGAGGAAGGCGCCGCAGCCGGCCTGATCCGTACTGCGGGTGGTGACCCCAAAGCGGCGCTCGCCGGGATCGAGGCTGAGCTGGCACGCCTGCCGAAGGTGCAAGGCTCCGGTGCCGGGCAGCCGCAGATCACTCCCGATCTGGTGCGCGTGCTCGACGCGGCGCAACAGGCCGCAACCAAGGCCGGTGACGAATACGTTGCGCAGGACCGACTGCTGGTGGCACTCGCCGCATCCGATTCCCCCGCCGCGCGCGCCTTGCGCAGCGCTGGCGCCAACCCTCAGGCCCTGGAAAAGGCGGTCAGTGAGATCCGGAAGGGTCGCAAGGTCACCAGCCCGAACGCGGAATCCACCTTCGACGCGCTGAAGAAGTATGCGCGCGACATGACGGCGCTGGCGCGTGACGGCAAGCTCGATCCGGTGATCGGGCGCGACGAAGAGATCCGTCGTACCATCCAGGTGCTGGCGCGGCGGACGAAGAACAATCCAGTGCTGATCGGCGAGCCCGGCGTCGGTAAGACCGCCATCGTTGAGGGCCTTGCACTGCGCATAGTTAACGGCGATGTGCCGGAGGCGTTGAAGGGCAAACAGCTGCTGTCGCTCGACCTTGGCGCGATGGTGGCCGGGTCGAAATATCGTGGCGAGTTCGAGGAACGCCTGAAGGCAGTACTGAAGGAGATCGAGTCGGCAGAAGGTCAGGTGGTACTTTTCATCGACGAACTGCATAACCTGATGGGTGCGGGTCGGGCGGAAGGCTCGATGGATGCGGCTAATCTGATCAAACCGGAACTGGCGCGCGGCACCCTGCACTGCATCGGCGCCACCACGCTGGACGAATATCGCAAGCACATCGAGAAGGACGCAGCTCTGGCGCGGCGGTTCCAGCCGGTCTTTGTGGGCGAGCCCTCGGTCGAGGACACGATCTCGATCCTGCGCGGTATCAAGGAGAAGTACGAGCTGCACCACGGCGTGCGCATCACCGACGGCGCATTGGTCGCATCGGCTACTCTGTCCAATCGCTACATCACCGACCGGTTCCTGCCCGATAAAGCGATCGATCTGGTGGACGAAGCTGCGAGCCGGCTACGTATGCAGGTGGATTCCAAACCTGAGGAGCTCGACGAGCTCGATCGTCGGGTGATCCAGCTCAAGATCGAGCGCGAGGCTCTGAAGAAGGAGAATGACCCCGCATCACGTGATCGGCTCGTCAAGCTGGAAAAGGAGCTGGCGGAGCTCGAGGATGAGTCGAATGCGATGACTGCCGCGTGGCAGTCCGAGAAGGAGCAGGTTCAGGAGACCCAGAAGCTGAAAGAGCGGCTAGATCAGGCGCGCAACGAGGTCGAGATCGCTCAGCGCCAGGGCAACTGGGCGCGGGCATCCGAGCTGATGTACGGCGTGATCCCCGACATCGAGAAGAAGATGGCGGCGGCGTCCGATGGCAAACTGGTTAACGAGGCGGTGACGGAGAGCCAGATCGCGTCGGTGGTGTCGCGCTGGACCGGCATCCCGGTCGACAAGATGATGGAAGGCGAGCGCGACAAGCTGCTGCACATGGAAGAAGGCCTGCGCAAGCGCGTCGTCGGCCAGGAAGAGGCGCTGAAGGCCGTGGCCAACGCGGTGCGTCGCGCGCGCGCCGGGTTGCAGGACCCGAACCGCCCGATCGGCAGCTTCCTGTTCCTTGGCCCCACCGGTGTCGGCAAGACCGAGACCTGCAAGGCGCTCGCCGAGTTCCTGTTCGACGACGAGCGCGCCATGGTTCGCATCGACATGAGCGAGTTCATGGAGCGCCATGCTGTCTCTCGTCTGATCGGCGCACCACCCGGCTATATCGGTTATGACGAAGGCGGTGTGCTGACCGAGGCAGTGCGTCGTCGGCCGTATCAGGTGATCCTGTTCGACGAGGTCGAGAAAGCGCATGAGGACGTATTCAATGTGCTCCTGCAGGTTTTGGACGACGGTCGCCTGACCGACGGCCAAGGGCGCACCGTGGACTTCAAGAACACCATCATCGTGCTGACCTCGAACCTGGGCAGCGAAATACTCGCCGCGCAGCCCGAGGGTGAGCCTGCGGCGATGGTGCAGGGCCAAGTGATGCGCATGGTCCAAGCGCACTTCCGGCCTGAGTTCCTGAACCGGCTGGATGAGATCATTCTGTTCCGTCGTCTTCAGCGCAGCGATATGGCTGCGATCGTGCAGATCCAGGTGGAGCATCTGCGCAAGCTGCTGACTGAGCGAAAGGTTGGCCTGGAACTGGATCGCAGCGCGCTCGAGTGGCTAGGTACCGAGGGCTATGACAGCACCTACGGCGCTCGTCCGCTGAAGCGGGTGATCCAGCGCAACCTGCAGAACCCGCTGGCCTCGTTGATCCTGGAAGGTGTCATCAAGGAAGCCGACACGGTGCACGTCTCGGCCGGGTCGCAGGGTCTGACGATCAACGGCCAGCTGGCCGAAGCCGCGTAATCGCTGAAACGACCCCCGCTCTGGACAGGGCGGGGATCATTGGCACGCTTCAACCGGCCGCCGCGATGCTGCGTGATCGCTTCTGTCGTTGCCCTCGTGCCTCGGTGTCCTGTGGCCGGAGCGTCATGATCGCTTCGCGCACTCCTGCTGCCGTCCAGCGCGGATGTCAGCCGCGGCATAACGCGGAACGCGCAGACCACTATTCGACAGGACGCGTCGTCAGCGTGCCGTCCGCACGTTCCACGATCGCAGCCACACGTGCCTCGGCTTCCGCGAGTTTCGCCTCGCAATGTCGCCGCAACGCGGCGCCGCGCTCATAGGCGTTGATCGCGTCTTCAAGCTTCTGCTGGCCGCTCTCCAGGCTGCGGACGATCTGCTCCAGCTCTGCCAGCGCGTCTTCAAACGACAGTGCAGCGACATCGGCGTTTTTGTCGGACACGTCGCCCCCTAATTGTGCATCAGCGTCCGCACGTGCGCTGCGGCCGAGGCGGCAAGCGCCTCCAGGTCATAACCGCCTTCCAGCACGGAGACGAGTCGGCCGCTACAATGTGTCTCGGCCACGCGCATCAACTCGCGGGTAATCCAAACGTAATCGGCGGTTTCCACCCGCAGCTGTGCCAACGGGTCAGCCTTGTGCGCATCGAACCCAGCCGAGACGATCAGCAGGCCTGGAGCGAATCGATCTAGTTCGGGCAGGATCGTGTCCGACCAGGCCGCGCGAAATGCCGCGCTGTCGGAGCCAGGGCGCAGCGGCGCATTGATTATGTTGTTGGCGGTTCCGCGCTCCCCCGCCTCTCCAGTGCCGGGATAGCATGGATGCTGGTGCGATGACGCGTAGAACAGGTCGGCATCGGCAGCGAACATAGCCTGAGTGCCGTTGCCATGATGGACATCGAAATCCACCACAGCGACGCGTTGCACCCCCCAGCGGGCACGCGCGTGCAGCGCTGCGACCGCGGCGCTGTTGAACAGGCAGAAACCCATCGGGCGCGCTGGTTCGGCGTGATGTCCCGGTGGCCGCACGGCCGCGAAGGCTGCGCGCGCCCAGCCCTCCATCACCGCGTCCACTCCTGCCACCGCTGCACCTGTGGCGCGCAGCGCAGCCTCGGCGCTGCCGGCGCTCATTGCGGTGTCGGCATCGAGCTGTACAAGTTCGCCCTCAGCCGGACGAATCGCGAGAATTGCATCGACATAGTTGGCTGGATGCACCCGGGTAAGTTGCTCGGCCGTCGCGTGCGGCGCGGACTCGCGCAGGAGATCAGCGAATTCCGGCGTCTCGAGTGCCGCGAGTACGGCACGCAGCCGATCCGGGCATTCCGGATGGTATGAGCCCGTGTCATGGGCCAGGCAGGCCGGATGGGTGATCAAAGCAGTCGGCATGTCAGTCCTTTTCGCTCGGATCGGCGGCACGGCGACGAATGACAAAGCTGAACACGCCGTTCTCTTCGGACCAGGCAAGCAACGCATGGCCGGTTTCGCGACAGAACGCCTGAAAGTCGGCCACGGATGCACGATCAGTCGCCAAGACACGCAACCGCTCGCCAGGTGCCATGGAACGCAATGCGCGATTGGCGCGCAGCACGGGAATCGGGCAGGTGGTGCCCTTCATGTCGAGAACGGACTCGCTCATCCACCTATCCTGCGGCGGAGGCAAGGTGGGAGCAAGCCGGGCAGAAGGATTTAGGCCGGTAGCATGACTTGGGGCGACCGGCCGCGAATAAAATCCACAAGTGAAGTGTTAGGCATGGGTCGCGCCTAGAGGTAGCCTTGCACCTCGGTGCAACCAAAGTGGCGCAGCATGTCTAGCTGCTGTTCCGTTTCCACTCCCCCGCAGACAACGGGCAATCTGAAGGTCCAATCCAACCATGATGATAAGCGGGTAATCCACCAAGTGGCGATAGCTCGCGACTGCTGGTCGGTGATGCGTACAAAAGCCGCTGTCCCGCATCGTGAGATCATGCAAAGCAGCGCTGCTTGCCAGCGGTTTGCCCAAGACGTTCTTAGCGAACGGTCCGCGGGCGAGGATGGTTGAATCGGTGGACATCAGCCGAACGAAACCACCCCCCAGATCGAGAGTCTGATAGAAGCGTGATAATTCCTCGCAGTCGAGAGACAGCACGATGATGCTCGCAAATTCGCCTGAGGGACCCACGAGTTTGCGAGTGAACTGGATCGTGTCCCGACCGCTGACACGGCACAGGCTTGCTGATATAAAGATCGTCGTGAGTGGGATCCTTCTGTACCAGAAAATGCGGCCGGCCGCCGATGGTAACTCCCGCGGGAATCGGTACTGTATCGGCGAAGACCCTGCCTTCGGGATCAGCCATACGATTGCAGCGGTCATTTTATCGGGCAGAATCTTTTCGCGGACCCAGGTCCGTCGGGTGCTTTCCTCGAAGGCCCGAACCAGATTGCTGGTTGACTGCAGCGCCAGGGCTTCAGCACCGTGCGCGTCGTGATAGAGAAATACCCCTATCGAGCCCCATGGCAACGCCAATATTCAAATGACCGCTCTACCCTCTGGCAGAATCGAATTATGAATGAACAGCGCGAAACGATTGCCGAGGAATCGCCCTGCCCGGGCCCATGATGCCGAAGCGATGGCCAATCTTACCGCGTAGAGGCCAAGGCGCACCCATCACGTCGGTAGCCGACTGACCGGCGGGGCAATCTATTCATCTGCTAAGGCAAACTCTAAATAACGGCAGTACTCTCACCAGAATCCGTCCCTGAGCGAAGCAGGTGTTTTATAATTGCCTTGCTGCCCCATCGAAGGGCCGCCGCAGCGAACGAGTTCTGTTGCGCGGCCGTCCGGCCTCCGGCCGACGGACACAGTTGGCGTAGCCGGCGACAAGAGGCTCGTCATGACAAACCTTATTGCGGCCGCCTTCTTTCGCTCGGTACAGCTGTGTGTCGGCTCTTGCGATGATTTGCTCAAGGCTTTGATCCGTGTGCCTCGCCGTCGCCACGCCAACACTGATCGTCATGCAAACGGTAGTAGAACCCTGCTTCAATGGTTTAGCCGCAGCTCTGGCGCGCAGCCGTTCGGCAATGCGCAGTGCGTCGTCGGTGCCAGTCATCGGCAGAATGATGGCGAATTCCTCGCCTCCGACCCGTCCGATCAAGTCGGTTTGCCGCAGCCCGGAGCGCAGGCAGTGGACGACGTGCTGCAAAGCGGCGTCGCCTATGGGATGCCCGTGTCGATCATTGATCATCTTGAAGTGATCGATGTCAATCATCAGGAGTCCAAACGCCTGCTTGGACTGGCGCAGACGGCGCAGGGTCTGCTGGCCTAGTTCAAAGATCTGCCTTCGGTTCAACGCACCCGTCAGTGAGTCGGTCGTTGCCAACCGCTGGAGCTCCGCCTCAAGCTGGCGTCGGCGGGCAATTTCGCGCTCGAGCGCGCACTTCGCCTGCTCGGCGCGTCGTGCGTTGGCGTCGGACTCTTCGGCGAGCGAGGCGAGATAGGCAGCCTGATCCTCGAGGACTTCTTTAGCGAAGCGCAGGTCTGCAAAGAGCCGATCTTCTTCGCCCTGAGCCGGTTGCGACTCGATTGCCGTCGGCACCGACATACGGCAGCAGGAGAGCAGATAGCCTTCGGACGTCATGCGGCAGCCGACAGCCAAGTGGCGTGCGTCAGGCAAGTCAAGCGTCATTCTAGCCACTGGTCCGCGCCTTACTTCCGCTTCCCAATGCGGCCCGAATAAGTCACACAATCGAATGCCGAAGCTCAAAGGTTGGTCGATTGCGATCAGTTGGGCGAAAGCGTCGTTGACGAACCGCACGCGCATATCCTGATCGAGCAGCATGAAGCCGCAATCTACGAGGTCGAGCGTCTCCCCTAACGCAGCGAGCATTGTGTCAGCCAGCTCCTCACCGAGGAACTGCGGCATGGTCGGCTGCTCCTTTTGAACCGAATTACGATGGGCAGGCAGCACGAGCCTGCTTGGATAACATTACCTATTCGTAAAGTCCGATTGATGGGCTAGTGCGGGACCAGCCGCCTCTCCTGTTATTCCTTGCGCCAGTTGTAGGATTGTCGCTCGGGCAGAAAGACCTGGTAGTACTTTCGACCGCCGACAACGGTCCCGTCAGCAACGCGCGCACTCATCGACACCGGCGGCTCCTTGCTGCCACAGCGCGGGAGGCGGAGGTACGGCGCTGGGTCCACCGGTTTCCCATCCAGAATCATCTCGAAGTACAGGTGCGCTCCCGAGGTGACGCCAGTCCGGCCGACCATCCCCAGTTTCTCACCCGCCGTGACGGTACGCTTGCCTTCGGCAAAGGGCGGGGCGATGGAGCCAAAATGGCTGTAGATGCCGACGAAGCCGTCATGCTGCACCAGCATCTCCAACCCACCCGGGCCTTTGCGCTGAACTCGGATTACACTTCCGCGCGCCGCGGCCACTACCGCCGCCCCAGCTGGCGCGGGCAGGTCCACACCGTAGTGGTAGGTGCCTGCTTCCGGCTGGCTCGGCAGCACGCGCGGGCCGAACGCTGAGGAAATGCAGGCAGGCAGGACCGGCGGCAGCAGCGCAGACTTCAGCAGCGCCTCTGCCGCAGCATCCGGTGGCCGCGTGGGAGCGAGCGCCAGCGCCAACACGATTGCCGCGACCGTGCGCATTACTTACACCTGCCCCCCGCGCAGTGCGGGGAGCACCTCAGCCTGCAGTAAGTGCCGGGATACTGCCGCATCGATCTCGGACACGCCGCGGAGGGAGCCGGCCAGAGCCAACTTGTCCAGCCCTAGCGCGGCAAGGGCTCGTAAGCGCGCAATGCAACGATCGGGTGGACCAACGACGGCAAAGCGGTCGATGAACGCCTCGGTCAGCACACCAGCCTGACGGGAGTCGCCACGCGTGTGGGCACGCATATCGTAGGAGTTGCGCAGGTCCGATAACACTGTTCGATCGGCTTCCGAGACTGGCCCACTCGCATTGCCATGCATCACCGAAAACCTCGCATGTGTTGTCAGCGAGCCGCGAATCAAATTCTGCGCGGTGGTGAAGTCCGTATGACAGCCACAAGTGATATAGGCGCCGAAGCTGATCCCATTCGGATCCAGCCCTGCATCGTTCCGCGCGTCGCGCGCGACCGCAATGCCCCAGGCTATGCGCTCCTCGTCCGCACCAAGTGCAAACATTACCCGGTCGGCGTGACGCGCAGCGATGCTGATGACACGCTGGCCGCTCGCGGCCACCTCGACCGGAACCTTGGCGGCCCCTTCGGCAATCCAACCGATACGACTGGCAGCCGGAGCATCGGCAAGCTCCAGCTCCTCCATCGGCGGTGCAATGCTGACGGGGATATCGAGGTCGTCAAACAGGACTGATTCCCCGCGCAGATAGGCCTGCAACTGCCGCAGGTAACGCTCGAACGGCGCCAGGCGTGATGGCGCACGGCCGAGATGTGCGAGCGCCGAATCGCCGCGTCCGATCCCCAGCACCGCGCGGCCACCCGAAAGGCGCTGGATACTGGCGATAGAGCAGGCGGTAACAGCCGCAAGGCGAGTCACGTTGTTGGTAACGCCAGTGCCGAGACCGATCCGCGTGGTCGCCGTCGCGGCCATAGCGAGCGCGACATAAGGGCCACCCGATAGGTTCTGCGAGTCGACGACCAGCAGCCCATCCCAACCAGCATCTTCGCGTTCGCGCGCGACGCGCGCAGTGGCACGCGGGGACGCGACGGTGGTGGTCCAAAGTTGCATGCGTGGTTCTCCAGGTCGCGGATAGGTGTCTGCTGGCCGCCGCAAGGGCAAATCACGGACTGGGTGTCGGCACGTCCATAGGCGAAGAAGTTGCTTTAGCCTTAAAGCGGCGGATCGCATAACGGCGGCCATTCGGCTTCACGCGGTCTTGCATGCAGCGACCGCCGGCCCGGAACTCCGGGCTGCGTTTCATTGCGGGAGGTGCCGATGCCTGGCGCTCGCCGTTCCGCTCTCGCTCTGATTGCCGCATCGGCGCTTGCCGCTATCGATAGACGGACGTGCGCAGCAGAGAAATTTGTGACCATAGGTATCAACCTCCCGCTCACGGGCGCGGCCGCCGAAGACGCGACCAACATCCTGCATGGGGCACAGCTCGCGATCGGGGAGACCAATGCGAAGGGCGGGATCGAAGGCTACGAGATCAGACAACTTGTGCTCAATGACGGCACTGCGACAGCCGGTCAGTATGATCCCGCTCAGGCAGCGATCAACACGCGTAAGATGGTTGTCGATTCAACGGTGGTGGCCGCAATCGGTCCGATGGCCAGCGGCAGCGGCAAAGCAATGGCGCCCCTGCTCAGTCAGGGCAACCTCGCCACCGTCACGCCGAGTTCCACAAATCCCGATCTGACCGACCCGAAGTTCGCCGCCATATATCGGCCGGCGGGCAAGGCCATCTATTTCCGCACCTGCACGACGGATGCCTTCCAAGGTCCCAACATGGCGAATTTCATGGCGGCCGAGCTTAAGGTGAAGTCGGTCTTCGTGGTCGATGATACCGGAGCGTATGGCGTCGGTCTGGCCGATGAGTTCCAGGCACAGGCTGCCAAGCGCGGCATGCAGGTGCTGGGACGCGACCGGGTCGATCCACTGATCAGCGACTATCGCCCGTTGCTGACCAAGATCCGCAACCTCGGGGCGCAGGCACTATACTGTGGCTCCAGTGCGCTCGCCGGCGTGAAGCTGGTAAAACAGAGCTACGAGATCATGCCGGACGCGATCAAGGCGGGTGGCGATGGCCTGCATCAGGCGTCGATCCTGGCCGGCGCCGGGTTCCCGGCGGCGCAAGGCTGGTACAGAACGATTGCTGCACCACACATGCTGGATGATGCGAAGGTCTCCGACTGGCTCGCTAAGTTTCAGAATGCGCCGCGGTCGGACTACTCCATTACCTCGTACGACGCGGCGCTGGTAATACTTGCAGCGGTCGGCGTGGTGGCAAAGTCCGGTGCGCCAGTAACGCGCGTGACGCCATACAGGCCGTCAAGGTCGATACGCTGCAGGGGCCCTTGTCGTTCGATGCCAACGGCGACCTGACCTCACGCGTTGTCAGCGTGTTTCAGGTGCAGCAGAATCCAAGCTATCCGGTAGACGACGTCGTGCACCAGTTCAAATACATCGGCGTTGCGCAATCCGATAGCACCTGACGCACCTTATGGCGCCAACACACGGAACGGCGATGGCTTGACGCTCTTTACTCCGATCATTCAGGGCGCGGAGATTCGAGGTGCCAGACGATCCACACGATCATGCACGCGGAGGCGTGCACGCGTCTCGGCCAATTCGTGCGCGATCCTAATGGGATCGCCGGAGTAATCATTTACGCCGCGCTCTCCTTGATGACCCGCGCGTCCGCTTCGACGTTGCGCATTGTATGGTTCGGTATCATGCCTGATGGCTACAGCACTGTTCTGGCTACGCCGGCCAGAATGGTGCCGACCAACAGCACAATCCCACCGACCGATGAGCGAAGCGGCCCAATCGGGCATCACGCGCGCAAGCGCCTATGGCGCGGCGCTCAGCACGATGATCAGCCCGGCGTAGGCCAGCATCATCGCACCGAACACCGAGATCACCCCAGCGGTAACGCGATCGACCTCCTGCTCGACTTCGGCGCGCGCCAGGGCGACTTCGCCGTGCACCAGATCGCGCGCGTCTTCGGCACACGCCGATCAGTTCCCTCAGGCTCATGGGTTGCTCAACGGTACTCATAACGGCTTCCTTCCTGCGTGGTGCCAGCGGATCTGGCTGCCGTCGCTGTCATCCCAGCTGCACGCGTCAGCGCAAATCCGAACGCCATCGCGGCGCCGGCGAACAGAACCGGCTGGCGCCTGGCGAAGTCCTCGACCTGCGTCAGCATCGTCCATGCGTCGCTGTTGCGCAGTGTCCGCGCAAGGTCGCCAAGGCGGTCTGCGCCCTGCTCTAGCAGGCCAGCCATCCACGCCTCCTGACCGCGCAACCTGTCGGCCGCGTGTTGCGCGCCGTCCGCCGCACGCGAGCTTTGTGTCTAAACTTGTTCGCGCATATCGCCGCTGATCGTTCCGTAACAGCATCGCCGCTCGGATGACTCTCCTTGTCCATGATTGCCCGAAGTTGCTTTCAACTACTCAGCGCAACGTAAGCCGGGCGAAGCCAATTCCGCGCGTGACGCATGCCGGCTGGGAACTCGAGCGAGACAGCTTAAGGGTGCGCTGCTAATTTTCGGCTTATGATCCAACACCGAATCGGGGTGGACCTGGGCGGCACCAAAATTGAAATTGCCGTACTCGGTCCTGACGGTGCAGAACAGCTTCGTTACCGCATCGACACGCCGCGAGGATATCAGGAATCGCTCCAGGCAGTTGCTGCGCTGGTGCGCAACGCAGAAGGGCAGCTTGGCATCAGCGCGACGGTCGGGATCGGCATACCTGGGGTGATCAGCCCGGTGACCGGGCTGGTGAAGAACGCCAACTCGATTGCGCTGAATGGCCATACATTCGATCGCGACATCAGCGCGCTGCTTGAGCGTGAGGTTCGGGTGGAGAATGACGCTAACTGCTTCGCCTTATCGGAAGCGAGCGACGGCGCCGGTGCCGGCGCCGAGGTCGTGTTTGGAGTGATCCTTGGAACCGGCTGCGGCGGCGGCGTCGTTGCCAATGGCAAAGTGCTGCGTGGCCGCAATCGCGTCACCGGCGAGTGGGGCCATAATCCTTTGCCCTGGCCGCGCCTTGATGAAATTCCGGGACCGAAATGCTGGTGCGGCCACTGGGGTTGTCTGGAGACCTGGATCGCCGGACCGTCTCTCGCCCGGGATTGCGATGGTGCGAATGCGCACGATGCGTCAGGCATTCCGGCGCGCGCCGCCAACGGCGAGACCCGCGCGCAGGCGGCGCTGGATCGCCACGCCGATCGGCTTGCACGCGGGCTGGCGCAGGTGATCAATCTGCTCGATCCGGACGTTGTGGTGTTGGGCGGTGGTCTGTCCAACATGGAGCACCTCTACGCCGTGCTGCCGCCGCTGGTGACACGTTTTGTATTCAGTGACTTCGTGCAGACGCCGATCGTGCGCAACAAGAATGGCGACTCGTCGGGCGTGCGCGGTGCTGCCTGGCTTTGGCCGGCTATGTGATCCGGTCCCAAGCCTCTGCCGCGACTGTCTGGCCGTCACCGAAGCCGATCGATGCGCGGTGTGCGACGGCACGCGGATCGTCCGTCATGCCGAACTGTTCGATCTGACAATCGCACATATCGACTGCGACGCGTTCTACGCCAGCGTGGAGAAGCGCGACCGGCCGGACCTGGCAGCGAGACCCGTCATCGTCGGCGGTGGCGTGCGCGGCGACTACAAGAGAACGAGCTCTGCGCCGGCGGCATAGTGCTAAAGACAGCAACCTCGAAATTCGCACCGCGCAGCGCGGTTGCCCAGCCCGACCGTGTTGCCCGACCGCATGTTCGAGGTGGGGCAGAGCCTTCTGGCTCGCGAGACCTCCGGTACTGCGTTCCGCCTTATCGGGATCGGGGCCAGCCCGCTGTTGCCGGTGGCAGACGCTGACCACGGCGATCTTGCCGATCTAGAAACCCCGCGGCGCAGGCAGCGATCGACGCGCTGCGTCAGCGCTTCGGGGCCGGGGTGATCAGTCGGGGCAGGGGGTGGGAACGAGCGGGACTGGTGTCTCGGTCCGCGCCCCCTGACCCCCTCCCGCAAGGGAGGGGGAGTAGCGAACCTCAAGCCTCGGGAGGCGCGGCAGCGATCGGGATTTCGCGCGCTTCGGGCTGGTCGCCGGTGCCTGGACGCGCCTCCGTCTCTTCGGATTCAGCCGGCGCCTGGCCTTCTTCCCCATTGTATTGACGGCGTGGACCGGCGTGCTGCTGACCGCTCTGCTGGTTCTGCTGTGCCGCCTGGTTCATCGCATTCAGGATGCGGAAGTAGTGTTCGGCGTGCTGGAAGTAGCCTTCTGCCATCACGCGATCTCCGCCACTGGTCGCGTCGCGTCCAAGCTGCAGGTATTTCTCGAACAACTGCTGTGCCGTTCCGCGGATGCGGAGATCCGGCCCGTTGCTATCGAACACATGGTTGCGGTTCAGTGGAATGCCGCCGTTGGCGCTGCTGCCGCCGCCGTGATGACGCAGTCCGCCACCCCCACCTCCGCCGCCACCCGACCGATGGCCACGTCCACGCATGCGTTTCATGTTCATATTGTCGCTGTCCAGCCTTCTATTTTGCGGCCTCTGGGTGCTGGGACACGAGACTCCTCAAAGGCGTCCCAGGGAGTGCCCCCTCGGCCAAGCATAAATCCATCGGCATTGGTTCCGGCGAGTACCCCAGCCTGCGACCGAGGTGCCTTGGGCAAGCCACTGTGCGGCTGACCCTGCCGAAACCGAAGCTAGACCGGCCCGCGCGCCCTGCCAAACGGTTTTTTCATGGCAGCGCCCGCCGCAGCACTATTGTGCGGGCTATACCCGCCAGATCGTGCCGCAATTCGCCGGCCAGCCCTGAGGCCCCTGCCAGTGCGGACGCCGCGCATGCCTGTCCGACTCCTAATTCCAATACCGCTATCCCGTCGGAGTTAAGCAATCGTGCAAAATCGGGGCACAGGCTCCGGTACGCGGCCAAGCCGTCCGATCCGCCGTCCAGTGCCGAACGCGGCTCAAAGTGCGCCACCTCCGGCATAAGGCTTACCACCTCCGATGTGGCGATGTAGGGTGGATTGCACAAGACTAGGTCGAAGCGCGCATCCAATGCGTGCGCCCAGTCACCGCAGAACAGCGAGGCCCGATTCGCCAACCCCAGGGCCGCTGCATTGCGGGCAGCCAGCGCGGCGGCAGCGGGCGAACGATCCACGCCGATGCCGAATGCGCTCGGGAATTCAGACAGGGCCGCCAAGAGCAGACAGCCGGTGCCGGTGCCTAGGTCCAGGATCGCGGCGGGCGGCGGGCGCCCGGCAAAGGCCGCCAACGCCGCCTCGATCAGCGTCTCCGATTCGGGGCGGGGGACCAGCGTGTCGCGCGAGACAGCGAAGTCCAGGCTCCAGAATTCCCTGTGCCCGACGATCAGGGCAAGTGGTTCGCGCGCCACCCGCCGATCAAGCAGCGGCAAGAGCCGATCCATGCGCGCCGGTGCGGACAGATCGCGCAGCAGAGCCTCCTGGCTGATGTCCTGTGCGTGCGCCAGCAACAGCCGTGCTTCCAGCCGCGGGTTGTCGATACCGGCCTGCCGCAGTCTCGCAGCGGCAAGGTCGAGCGCCTGACGGGTCGTGCTGTTCAGGCGGCGGGACTGGCGGCCCGCTTGGCCTGGGCCCGCAGTAGGCGGCGCTTCAAGGCCTTGGCATCGGCCGACAGCCGACCATCGGCCGTGTTCAACAGATAGGCGTCGATGCCGCCCTTTTGCTCCAC
>JBKPOG010000295.1:0-13858 GCA_046732975.1 Pseudomonadota bacterium | reverse complement strand
CTGGACCAGCGGTCGTTGCTGCACCTGTACCGGTTGAGGCGTTTTCATTCTTGTTAGCGCATGCCGCCAGCAGGGCAACGGCTGCCAGAGCGCCAATCATCTTGCTGTTCATGTTGTTTTTTCCTGGCCTAGGGTTGGCGTCCAGCAGATACACCGAAGCGATACAGGGGTAAATCCATTCCGGGACTGGGTGCGATTAGCGGCTCGCGGCGTAACCGGTCAAGACAATGAGAACGCCACCAGAGGTTGCCCTGATGCGTCATGCTGCCAGCGGCGACCAAGCCGGGTCGGAAGCGTCGGTTGGGGTCGTTACCAACCGTTCGTTGAAGCCAGTGATGTCCACCGAGACGAGCCGGGATGAGAAGCCGGAACCGCGGTTGTCGCGTGCAGCCGATTGTCGCCAGAACATCAACACGCGGCCGTTGGGCGCGAATGTGGGACCTTCAACTGAAAAACCTTCCGACAGCAGGCGCTCACCGGACCCATCGGGATGCATTACCCCGATCGAGAAGTTGCCTGCCTCTCCACCGAAACGGGTGAAGGCAATCAGATCCCCGCGGGGGGACCACACCGGTGTAGCGTAGCGACCGGAGCCATAGCTGATCCGCCTGGCCCCGCCACCTCCTGCTCCCATCACGTAAAGTTGTTGATCCCCACCCCGATCCGAGTTGAAAACGATCTGACTCCCATCGGGGCTGTAACAGGGGCTGACGTCGATCGAACCCGAGTCGGTAAGGCGCCTCGAAGCACGACTGCCAAGATCGACGCTGACGATGTCGGAACCTGTGGAGGTGGAAACAGACATGACCACGCTGTTGCCGTCAGGGGCAAACCGAGGGGCGAAGGTCATGCCGGGGAAATCCCCCAGCGCCCGCTGCTGTCCAGAGCTCAGGTTGAACAGGTAGACGCGCGGCTTATTGTTCGCATAGCTCATGAACGCGATTTCGTCCCGCGTCGGATGGAAGCGCGGTGTCAGTACCATCCAGGAGCCGTCGGTGAGATAGCGGTTGTTCTCGCTATCCTGATCCATGATGGCCAGGCGTTTGGTCTGGCGGCCCCGCGGGCCGGTCGCCGCTATGTAGACGATGCGGGTATCGAAGTAGCCCTTCTCGCCCAACAGGCGTTCATAGATGACGTCGGCTATGATGTGGGCGATGCGGCGCCAATTCGCCTGGGTCGTCGTGTAGGCAGTCCCCTGTAGTTGCGACTGAGGCAGCACATCCCATAGCCGAAATTCGAGGCGCACCTGGCCGCCGCCTTGCGCCTCTGCCCGTCCCGTCACCAGCGCCTGTGCACCGATGGCCTTCCAGTTCTGGAAGTTTGGCATGTCGCCCTGCCCGCTGGAGGCCTGGATGTATGCCTGTTGTGCGATTGGGCGGAACAAACCGGAATGCGCGAGGTCATTGGTGACCACGTTCGCGATGTCCTGACCAAGTTGTGCAGAAGCACCATCGGTGCCGGTGAAACTCGGGATTGCGATCGGAATAGGATCGGCACGCGCGCGATTGACATCAATGACAGCAGTGCGGCCTCCACCGCTCGTCTGCCCATTGACGACACGAGTACCGGCGATCAGGGCAGCGGATCCCGCAGCCCCCGCCATCAGTGAGCGTCGGCTCAGCGGCACGAAGGACAGTCGGTTCATCTCGGATCTTCCCTCAAGCAAAATCGCTTATGGTCGGAATCTGAACGTGAATGTGCGCACCTGTCCTAGCATTGCCCCCGGCAGCGGCAGGTTGGCACAATTCGGATCCATCACGGCTCGCACGGCCCGCTCGGAGAACACGCGCAACCGTATGTTGCTGCCGATACGACCGGCATCCTCTGGTGCTACGACCGCGTGGCGAACAACGCCGCTCCCGTCGGTCGTTACCGTCAGCAGTACTTCCATCTTGTCGAGGTCGAGCATTCCCGGATCGGTGGACCAGCAGCGTCGGACATAGTCGCCGATCGCGCCGCGCTGCGCGGCCGTCAGTCCAGAGGTGTCGTCACTGTTCGGGTTGCCACCACCGTTGGGTGCCCCGCCGGACTGCGGATTATAGCGTGTCCTTGGCGGCTGGGACTGGCGCTGCAGCGTGCGCAGTTTCTCCAGCGTGTTGTCGAGAGCCGTGCTTTCCGGAGCTGGATTCTTGGTCGGGTTTGGCTGTGACGTCGTGCTCTGCGGACTCGGCGTCGGTACTGGCGGCGGGGGCACTGGAAGGGGCGGCGTCGGCAACTGCTGTTGCGCCTGGGACGCGGGCGGTGCCGCAGGCGGGGCAATCGAGGGTGCCGGTGCCGGTGTTGGCGGGGGCACCGGCAAGGGAGGCGTCGGCAGTGCCAAAGCGGTTGACTGCGATGGAGCCGGCGGCGGTGGGGGTGGCGGCGGCGGCGCTGCCTCTACTGGCTGCGGCTTGGGGGACTGTTGTGCCGCAGGAGCCGCGGAAACGTCTGGGACATTCGCCGGCGCTGGCACAGATGCAGGCGCGGGTGCATGGACTGACTGCTCGGCGGTCCCGTCGAACACCATGGCGACGCCGACTTCCTGCTGCTCGTCTGGCGGGAGTTCGCGCGTCTGCAATCCGACGAGCAGCACAAGCAGGACGGCAAGGTGCGCCCCCGTAGAGATAACTGCACCACGACGAAGCGCAGGGTTGGCGCCGCCGAACCGGCTCACTCGGGTATTGGGAGCGTGCAGAACGCGTTGCAGCACGCGCTTCGCCTCACCCGGCTTTCTGGCCCGCGGAGGCTGGCTTCGCCGGTTGCAGCGTTGGCTGCTCGGCCAGCAGCGCAACCTTGGTGAAGCCGCCCTGCGTGATGGTTCCCATCACCTCCATGATGCGGCCGTACGCCAGGTCTTTGTCACCGCGCACGAAGATCCGCCGATCCTGATCGTTCTGTGCGATCGCCTGCAACTTCGACACCAGTTCCGGCAGCTGGACCTCCTGGTCCTGGAGGAAGATTTTGCCCGCGGCATCGATGCTGACCGTCAGCGGCTGGCTGTCAGTGTTCAGAGGTTTCGCATCTGTCTTGGGCAGATCGACCGAAACGCCGGACGTCATCAGCGGCGCGGTGACCATGAAAATAATGAGCAGCACCAACATGACGTCGACGAGTGGTGTGACATTGATTTCGGACAGCGGCCGATAGCGGCCGCGTCCGCTGCTCCTGCCATTTAATCCAACGGCCATGACTTAGGCGCGCTCCTCGCTCTGCCGCGACAGGATGGCGCTGAACTCTGCTCCGAAGCCTTCGAGGCGCGATGCGAAGCGAGCAAGGTCGTTGCTGATCTTGTTATAGGCGAGCACCGCAGGGATTGCGGCGACAAGGCCGATGGCGGTGGCGAACAAGGCCTCGGCGATGCCAGGAGCAACAACCGCGAGGTTGGTATTGTGCATGGCGGCGATCGCGGAGAACGAATGCATGATGCCCCAGACAGTGCCGAACAGACCAATAAACGGAGCTGTCGCGCCGACGGAAGCAAGAAAGATCATCCACCGCTCGAGCCGATCCATTTCGCGTTGAACGGTCACTGTGATAGCGCGATCGATCCGTTCGCGCACAGAGGTGCGGCTGATGTCGGCGCCCGCGACGCGGACTGATCGGCGCCACTCGCCCATCGCGGCACCAAACACGGCAGCCATCGGATGTGCCGGGGTTGCCGCCTCATGCTCGAACAGATCCTCGAGGCTTCCGCCGGACCAGAAGCGGTCCTCGAAACCGTCAGCCTCGCGATTGACCTTGCGCAGGCTCGCCCATTTCTCGAACACGACGGCCCACACCCACACGCTGGCCGCGAGCAAGCCGATCATGACGATTTTCACGACGATGTCGGCCTCCATGAAGAGGCCCCAAAGCGACAGGTCAACGCTTGGCGTCGCCAGATTCGCCGCATCGACAGCTCGATCCACCTGCTACCCCCTATCCTGCGCCGCCGCGGCGCGCATATCGCTCAAAACTCGCCGCCAGAGCGGCGGAATACGGCCCGGCTTTCCTTCCCCCGACCTGACGCAAGCAAGACGCAGGGTCAGAACTGCGCATGGTCCTTCTGGCCCTCGCACCTCCTGCCGCAGGGTTAAAGTTGCGCCGCCAACCGTGCGGGGTTCGGTGACCACAACCAGCGAATCGTCGAGACGGGCTGGACGGACATAATCCACTTCGATGTGGCGCACCACGAACATCAAGGCGAATCGTTTGAGCAGGTCGGCATGCGGGATCCCCGCCTCGCGCAGCGCCTCGGTGCGAGCGCGTTCGGCGTATCGCAAATAGGTGGCGTGATAGACGACACCACCGGCGTCCGTGTCCTCGTAGTAAACGCGCACGGCATAGCGGTGCCTGCCATCCGGCGACGTGGAGGGCGGATGTCCATTCATTCACGAAGCAGATCCAGTTGGTCGGGCTGTCGTGGAGGGATTGGAAGCTGCAAGTGTCGCCAGCCCGGCTCACCCAACATCCGGCCTCGGCTGGTGCGGAGTACGAGACCCTCCTGGATCAGGAACGGCTCGATCACATCCTCCAGCGTATCGCGGGCTTCCGCCAGCGCGGCCGCCAAAGTGTCGATCCCGACTGGCCCTCCGGCATGATGCTCGGCAATCCTGCGGAGATAGCGCCGGTCCATGGCATCAAGGCCGAGTGCGTCGACCTCCAGCCGGTTCAACGCGACATCGGCCAGGTCGCGGTCGATCTGTGATGCACCCGCCACCGCAGCGAAGTCGCGTACCCTGCGCAACAAGCGTCCGGCGATTCGAGGCGTGCCTCGCGAGCGAAGAGCGATTTCACCCGCGCCATCCGAAGTCAGTGGCACTCCCAATTTGCTGGAGCCGCGACGCACGATCAATTCCAGCTCGGCCGGGGTGTAAAACACTAGGCGCAAGGGAATGCCGAACCGATCGCGCAGCGGGGTCGCGAGCAGGCCTGCCCGCGTCGTGGCGCCGATCAGGGAGAAAGGTGGGAGATCGATGCGGACCGACCGTGCCGCCGGTCCTTCCCCGATGATCAGATCGAGCTGGAAATCCTCCATGGCAGGGTAGAGCACTTCCTCGATTGCAGGTTGCAATCGATGGATCTCGTCAATGAAAAGCACGTCCCTGGGCTGGAGATTTGTCAGGATCGCGGCGAGGTCGCCGGCGCGCTGAATAACCGGGCCTGAGGTCGCGCGGAATCCGACGCCAAGTTCCCGGGCGATGATCTGCGCGAGAGTGGTCTTTCCTAGGCCCGGCGGGCCGTGCAGCAGGACGTGGTCCAATGCCTCGCCTCGGGCGAGGGCGGCCTGAATGAATACAGCAAGGTTTTCGCGCGTCGCCTGTTGGCCGACAAAGTCATCAAGTGATTGCGGACGAAGGCTGGCCTCCGCCGCATCCTGCTCGTTGCGAACGGGAGAGATCGTTCGGCTGCTCTCCTCCCGCGCTGGTTCCGGGGTGGCCGGTTTGGCGCTGGCGCCCGTGCGAGTACGGGTGCGACCGCTCATCCGATCGTCCTCTGCGCCAGTTCCTTCAAGCTGTCGCGCAGCACGGCATCCAGCGTTGCGGCATCGCCAGCCCGGTCGACAACGTGGCCTACGACGGACTGCACTTCCTGCCGGCGATAACCCAGGTTGAGCAGGGCTGAAATGGTGTCCTCAGCCATCCGAGACGCTGGGGCCGGCACACTGCTGAAAGCAGGTGCAGTGGGCATTGCGCCGACCTTGTCACGCAATTCGGTGAGCAGCCTGATCGCGAGGCGTGTGCCGACCCCCGGAACGCGGGTCAGACTGGTGCGATCGCCAGCGGCGATCGCCGCTGTCAGGTCGCGCGGCGACAAGACTGAAAGCACCGAAAGTGCCACCCTCCCGCCGACCCCCTGTACCGTGGTCAACAGTCGGAACCAGTCCCGTTCGGCCGTCTCGACAAAGCCATACAGCAGAATGGCGTCATCGCGCACGTGCGTCTCCACCAAAACCCGCGCCACCGCGGGTGACACAGGCAGCGCCGACAAAGTGCGTGTAGAGGCGTGGACCAGATAACCAACGCCGTTGACATCGATGATGCAGCGGCCGTCCTCGAGCGCGTCGACGCGACCGGTAAGCTGGGCGATCAAGCGCTTCTCTTGGTGAGATGCCACGCCGCGTTGCTGGCGCGGTGATGTGCGTGACAGATGGCAACCGCGAGGGCGTCGGCAGCGTCGGAGCGACGGATGGCTGCACCTGGGAGCAGACGTTGCACCATAATCTGCACCTGGGCCTTGTCCGCGCCACCCGTACCCACCACCGCCATCTTCACCGATTTTGCGGCGTACTCCGTTACAGGCACTCCTGACAACGCGGGGGCCAGAAGCGCCACGCCACGCGCGTAGCCCAGCTTCAACGTCGCCGTGCCATTGCGATTGACGTATGTCTCTTCAACGGCAGCCTCCTGAGGGCGATACTGCGCAAGGATCAAAGCCAGCGCGTCGTGGAGCGCCTTCAGCCGTTCCGGCACAGTCATCGCGCTGTCCGTGGCGATCACCCCGTCTGCGAGGTGACGCAACCTGTTCCCCTCAGCCTCGATTATACCCCAGCCTGTGAAGCGCAGGCCGGGATCGATGCCGAGCAGCCGTATCATGCGCGAATCGCATCCTGTCCATGGCCTGTGCTGGTATACGACAGGCGGGCGGCAAAGGGAGTGGCCGATGAGCGACGAGCTGGTTTTCTACACGAATCCGATGTCACGCGGCCGGGTCGTCCGGTGGATGCTGGAGGAGGTTGGACAGCCATATCGCACCGAGCTGCTGGAATACGGAACGTCGATGAAGTCGCCCCAGTACCTGGCGATCAATCCGATGGGTAAGGTGCCGGCGCTCCGTCACGGCGACACAGTTGTCACAGAGACTGGGGCGATCTGCACCTATCTTGCGGATGCATTTCCCGCGATGGGACTCGCGCCGCCGGCGGGCAGTCCACTCCGTGGGCCGTATTATCGATGGTTGTTCTTTGGCGCTGGGCCGCTCGAGGCGGCATGGACCAACCAGGCGCTAGGCTTCGTCGTTCCGCCGGATCGCGAAAGAATGGCCGGGTACGGAAATTTCAACGCTGTCCTGAATGCGCTCGATGGTGTCCTGACGCGCAGCCCTTACCTGGTTGGCGACAGCTTCACCGCTGCGGATCTCTATATTGGCGCCAATCTGGGCTTCGGACTCCAGTTCGACATGATCGACAAGCGACCGGTGTTCGTAAACTACGTTGGTCGCCTGAGCTCCCGTCCCGCCGCCGTGCGCGCGAAGGAAATCGATGACGCACTAATGCCGAAAGAGCAGACCTGATTCACGCTGACAGCTTCTGCATGACGGCATCGGGGATGTCGAAATTCGCATA
This sequence comes from Pseudomonadota bacterium, assembly GCA_046732975.1. Lineage (GTDB taxonomy): Bacteria > Pseudomonadota > Alphaproteobacteria > Acetobacterales > Acetobacteraceae > JAMXLO01. Next base: position 6,555 of record JBKPOG010000295.1, on the reverse strand, counting down.
GACATTCTGCACGTCGTCGCTGTCCTCAAGGGCATCGAGCAGCTTCAGCACCGAGGTTGCGCGTTCCTCGTCGAGCGTCACAGTGGTGCCAGGACGCCAGTCCAGCCTGGCAGCCTCCGGGGGGCCGAAGCGAGCTTCGAGGGCGTCGCGTGCGGCAAAGAAGTCCTCGGGAGCGGTGATTATTTCGTGGCTGTCAGCGTCACTCTCAACATTGTCCGCGCCTGCCTCGATCGCCGCCTCCAACATGTCGTCGGCGGATCCGGCTGACGCCGGATACCGAATGACTCCGACGCGGCTGAACAGGAAACTTACCGAATTCGTCTCGCCCAATGTGCCGCCCTGCTTGGCAAAAGCGGAGCGGATATCGGATGCGGTGCGATTGCGGTTGTCCGTCAACGCTTCAACGATGATGGCAACTCCTGCGGGGCCATAGCCTTCATAACGGACCTCGGCATAATCGTCGCCGCCGCTCCCGCCGGTCGCCTTCTTGATAGCGCGATCGACGGTGTCCTTCGGCATGTTCGCCTGTCGCGCGGCGACCATGGCGGCGCGAAGGCGGGGGTTGAAGGCCGGATCGGGTAAGCCTTGCCGCGCGGCGACCGTGATCTCGCGGATCAACTTGGCAAATTGCCGGCCCCGACGGGCATCCTGGGCACCCTTCCGGTGCATGATATTCTTGAACTGAGAGTGTCCAGCCATTGCTCGCTAGTATGTGAAGGGGATGTTTCTGCTAGGTCACAGCCTACACTGTGACCGAACGAGGAGGCGAGAGTTGAGCGACGCACCCGGCTGGCCAGGCATACCACCGCGTTGGACTTCGAGCGCCAAGAGTGGCGTCGGAACCGCGCTCTCACCGGTCAGTCGCGTGTGGTTCACCCTCAGCCACGGGATTCTCGATGAGATCTATTACCCTCGTGTCGATCAGGCGTGCACGCGTGACTTCGGATTCATCGTTACCGACGGCAAGGACTTCTTCGCCGAAGAGAAACGTGACTGCGCATTCGAGATCTTCGGACTAGAGGACGGCGTGCCGGCCTTCCGGCTGGTCAACACGCATGTCGGTGGACGGTTCCGCATCCACAAGGACATTTTGTCGGACCAGCGGGCAGACGTGGTGATCCAGCGCGTGCGTCTCGAGGTGCTCGATGGGCCGCCACTCAGGCTGTTTGCCTTGCTCGCACCGCATCTGGTGAATGGCGGTGCGCACAACACGGCCTGGATCGGAGATTATAAAGGGCACCGGCTGCTGTTCGCCGAAGGAGCCGGGACTAGGCTCGCCCTCGGCTGCTCCCGCGCGTTGGTCGCCCATTCGGTAGGATTTGTGGGGACATCTGACGGCTGGCAGATGCTTCACCGAATGGGATACCTGACCGAGGAATACGATAAGGCGGCAGACGGCAATGTCGCTCTGACCGCGGAGATCAAAGCTCCCGAGGAGGAATTCCGGCTTGCCCTGGGCTTCGGCCGAAGCGCCCCGGAGGCCGCATTCCGCGTTCGAGCAAGCCTGCAGACGCCGCTGGATCGACAGATGGAGGAGTATGCCACCGGCTGGCGCGCGTGGCAGGCACAGCTGCGCTCGCTCGACCGCAAAGTGGGCGGGCATAACGTCTATCGTGTCAGCACGGCGGTGTTGCGCTGCCATGAAAGCCCCACGTTCCCGGGCGGCCTGATTGCCAGCCTTTCAATCCCCTGGGGCAGCAGCAAGGGCGACGATGATCTGGGGGGATACCATCTGGTCTGGCCACGGGACCTTGCCCAGACGGCCGGCGCCTTCCTTGCCTGCGGTGCGTTCGATGAGGTGTTGCGCATCGTGCGCTACCTGCGTGCCGTTCAAGAGGACGATGGGAGTTGGCCGCAGAATTGCTGGTTGGACGGGACGCCATACTGGCACGGTGTCCAACTCGACGAGTGTGCGTTTCCGATGCTGCTGCTGGATATGGCATGGCGCGAGGGTGCGATTCAGCGGCCGGTGCTGCCGGCCTATTGGCCAATGGTGTCGCGAGCCGCAGGCTTCGTCATCAGCCACGGACCGCGCACGGGGCAGGACCGTTGGGAAGAAAATGCGGGATACACGCCGTTCACCTTGGCGGTTCAGATTGCCGCCTTGCTTGCCGCAGCGGAACTGGCGGAGACCTGCGATATCGACGATGTCGCCGCATACCTGCGCGACACGGCCGATGCCTGGAACGAGCAGATAGAGGACTGGGTCTACGTCACGGACACCCGCCTCGCACGGGAAGTCGGAGTTTCCGGATACTATGTGCGCATCGCGCCCGACGTTCCGGGTGAAGCACGGGCGGAGTTGCGCGGAATCGTAGAAGTTCGCAACCGTTTTGGCGAAGCGTGTCATGTGGCCACGGATGAACTGATCAGCACTGATGCGCTAGCGCTGGTGCGGTTTGGACTGCGTGCGGCGAACGATCCTCGCATCGTTGATACGGTGAAGGTCATCGATCACGTGCTGCGCGTCGATCTGCCCTACGGACCGGGATGGCGGCGGTATAACGGCGATGGCTACGGCGAATACGATGACGGCCGTCCATATGACGGCACGGGAATTGGGCGCTCGTGGCCGCTGCTCGCTGGCGAGCGGGCGCATTACGAATTGGCGGCTGGCCGGCGCGCCGAGGCAGCGAGACTACTGGAGACGCTGGAGTCAGGGGCCAGCCCAGGACGGTTACTGCCGGAGCAGGTATGGGATGGACGGGCCATCGCGGAGTTGGAGTTGTTCCCAGGAAAACCGAGTGGTTCGGCGATGCCGTTGGTCTGGGCACACGCCGAACACATCAAGCTGCTGCGATCTTTGGCCGATGGCGTAGTGTTCGATCGCCCACCGCAGACGGTGAGGCGCTATTTGCGCGAAAAGCATGTACCGCGTTGCCGGCCGTGGCGTCCTGATTGGCGGACACCTTCGGTCCCTGTTGGCAGGGCTCTACGGCTAGATCTCCCGGAACCCGCACTCGTCCATTGGAGTTCGGATGGCTGGGAAACCCGCCAGGACGTCGTCACGTGCGACACCGGTCTTGGCATTCATACTGCGGACCTGCCGACGGATGGCCTGGTGCCCGGGCATGTATTGACCTTCACCTGGAAGAACATAGTCAGCGGCGAGTGGATCGGCGTGAATCACACCGTCACCATTGCCGGACCCTGCTGAAGCTTCTTGCGCAGCAGGAAGCGCTGGCGCCCCTCCAGCACCAATTCCCGCCGCTGGTTGTGCACCGTGCAGCGCAGGCCAACCACGCCGGTGGTCCGATTGGGCGAGAGCTCGTCTACTTCCAGCGTTGGGTAGACCGTGTCGCCGGCAAACACAGGTTTGAGAAAGCGGCTGGATTGCTCGAGAAAACCGACCAGCGAGTCTTCGGTCACGAACGGAAACAACCCGGCTCCCGGCGCAGTCTGGATCAACGTCTGGAACCCATGCGCCAGCATGCCGGGAAGGCCATGCGCGCGGCAGTACTCGACATTGTAGTGGATTGGGTGGTTGTCTCCGCTGGCGGCCTGAAAGGCCAGGAACAGCGCTTCGGTCATCGTGCGGCTGGGTAACACGAACTGCTCGCCGACCCGGAAGTCGTCGAACCAGCGCTGCTCTGGGACCATGCGATGCGAGCGCGGATCGAACTCACTCATAGCGCTCCGGCCGAATGCAGTGCGCCGATTTCGTTCGAGCTGAAACCGAGCTCCGCCAGGACTGCATCGGTGTGCTCGCCGAGCGCTGGAACTGGTCCCATTGCTGCCTCTGCATCGGTGAAGCTGAACGGCGGCAGCAGAGCGCGCACTGGTCCGTTTGGCGTCTCGACTTCGCGCCAGCGATCTCGCGCAGCGAACTGCACGTGGTTCCAGACGTCGGCGGGTTCGTTCAGACGGCCGTTGGCGATCCCGGCAGCATCCAGTTTCTTCACCACCTCGAGCGAAGCTTTATCGGCGAGGTAGTCCTCGATCAGTGCAGTCAGTTCTACGCGGCGTTCCCGGCGCGCATTGTTGTTATGGAAGCGTGGATCGGCTGCGAGCTGCGGCATCTCCAAGACCTTCGTACAGAAGGTAACCCATTCTCTTTCATTCTGTACACCGAAGATCACCAGGCCGTCCTTGGTGTGATGCGCACCATAAGGGGTCAATGCTGGATGGCTGGTGGGCAGCCGCGGCGTTGTCGATCTGCCGTACGCCTTCCTGTAGAGCGGATAGGTCATCCACTCTGCCACTGCGTCGAGCATTGCGATCTTCACATTGGCTCCCTGGCCGGTCGTGCCTCGGCGCACCAGGGCAGCCAGAGTACCGGACAGCGCATACATGCCGGTCGCTATATCGGCAGCCGAGATACCAACGCGCGACGGAGTTTCCTCTGTACCGGTGACGCTTATCAGCCCAGCCTCGGCCTGGATCAGCAGATCATACGCCTTCTTGTCGGCGAATGGTCCGGCCTCGCCATAGCCAGAGATATCACAGACGACCAGCTTCGGATGACGAGGCGCGAGGTCGGGATGACCGAGGCCAAGGCGCGCCGCCGCGCCGGGTGCCAGGTTCTGCACCAACACATCTGCACGCCCGAGAAGGCGGTCCAAAACATTGGCCGCTTCGGTGTGCTTCAAGTCCAAGGTGATGCTGCGTTTGCCCCGATTGAGCCAGACAAAAAAGCTGGACAGGCCATGCACGAAGCTGTCGTAGTGACGGGCGAAGTCTCCCTCACCTGGCCGTTCGACCTTGATGACATCGGCACCAAGGTCCGCCATGTGGCGCGTGCAGATCGGCGCCGCGACCGCATGTTCAAGCGCCACTACGCGGATGCCTTCGAGTGGAAGCACGACTTTCCTGTCTCCTGATCCGAGCCACGAGGAAAGCGCCCCGGCTCGGGGCTGTCAAAGTCCGATCTGGGCGACATCGGACAACGCGGTCGCAATGCCAGGAGCAGCCGCAAGCAGCGGCCGGCCGGCAGCAGCACCGTCGTTTGCCAGAAAGTCGCTGACTGTCGCGCCGCCCTCAGCGAGAATGGTCAGAGCGGCCGCGGCATCCCAAAGGTTGATGTGCAACTCGACATAGCCATCGAGACGTCCTGCAGCGACTTCCGCGAGGCCCAACGCGCCAGAGCCGCTCAGGCGAGGCATTGCCCCTGCAGCGAGGATGCGATCAGTGAGGGCTACGAATTCGTCTCGTGGACGTCGCGTTGACCAGCCGAGTTCGATCGTGGCTTGTGTCAGATCAGCGGTATCGGTGGCGTGAATCGCAGTGCCGTTGAGCGTCGCCCCAAGGCCGACACAGGCCGCGAACGTCTCCTCGAGCGCAGGCGCAACGATGACCCCGATGACCGGCAGATTTCCGTCTAGACAGCCAAGAGAGACACAAAAGCGGTGACCGCCGCGCATGAAGTTGGCTGTGCCATCAATTGGATCGACAACCCATCTGAGACTGCCGGATCGCACACGCCCACCCTCTTCACCCTGAAACCCGTCCGCGGGAAAGTCGCGCGCCAGGCGGTCCGACAACAGCCGCTCGACTGCTCCATCGGCCTCGGTCACCCAGTCCTGGGCACCTTTCAGGGTCGCTGAGATAATGCCGCGTCCTGTCCGCATGCGTAAGGCGAGAGATGCTGCCTCGTTCGCGAACCTGACGGCGGACTCAAATCGGTCGGCAAGTGCTGTCATCGAATTCCCGCCCGCATGAAGCTTTGCGCGAACTGCCGCTGAAACAACAGGAATGCAACCAGAGGGGCATATGCCCTGATCGGTTGTGGCGGACACGGCCAGCCCAACGGTGAGCGGCCGGATGGTCACCGCATTGGAAATCACCAGAGGCCAGAGGAAGTATTCCAGTGATAGCTGACCATTGACAGTCCATAAGCGATGTAGGTCGGCCTCGCTAACGGCACGTAGACACGCGTGAGCCTGCCCAGCAGCGAACAGCCTTCCAGCCGAGCAGTATCATCCAGAGGCTGTGGCACAGTCAGAAAAGTTTGCCGCAGCAGAAATATGCCAGAAGCCGAACCAAGATATGGCAGGGCGACAGCAGGGATGGTATCGGCCAGATGCAGGTTCACCACGGTTCTGTAATTCTCTACCAGCAGCAGTCGTCGGCATCAGCAACGGCAAGGTGACTCGGCGTAAGAAGTTCCAGCGCGACGAGCCTTCCAGCGCGGCGGCTTGCCGCACCCGGAAGGGCCCAGCAGGACCCGAAGCGGCCAGGCTCGAGGTCGATCGATACGCGATCCAGCGTTGTGACTGATCGCATTGCCGGCTGACACTGACCAACCGCACCGATGCGCCGGCTGAATGGGATGGTTCCGGCCTGACGACGGCGAACATGCAGCAGAACTCACGGTCTGAGCGCGGAATCTGCACGGTGAACAACGACCAGGGGCAAGCAGCATGGATAACTGAGCTGTGGCGTTTGCGTGAACCAGCATTGATCTTCGCCGCGCTGCTTGGAATTGTGGCGGCATGTCCATTCTGTCGGGCCATGCAAAAGTCGCGGGGATTGCTGGTTGGCCTGTTACCTACTCGCGCTCGCCTCGGTTGCATGGATTCTGGCTGCGGCGTCACGGCATCGACGGCGCGTATATTC
>JBKPOG010000294.1:0-16791 GCA_046732975.1 Pseudomonadota bacterium | reverse complement strand
CTCCGGACCGCGGTTTGCTCTGGTCCATGTCTCTGCTCATGCGCTCGCCGTGACCGCAATCATCGGCAGCACGGTGGCTGGCTGGCTGTTTGGCCTGCCGCCGGCGGATCTGCTCTCGCTCGCGCCGAAGTCGGCAACCACCGCCGTGTCCATGGCGATCGCGGCGAAGATCGGCGGCATTCCTGCGGTGACTGCGGTGCTGACGATCCTCACTGGCATCACCGGCGCGGTGGCAGCTCCCTTCGTTCTCAATGCCCTCCGTATTCACGACCCGGTGGCGCGGGGGTTCGGTATGGGGCTGGCGAGCCACGGCATCGCGACGGCGCGGGCATTCCAGGAGAGCGAGACGACAGGAGCGTTTTCCGGGCTCGCGATGGCTTTAAATGCTGTTGCCACAGCCGTCATCACGCCGCTCCTTGTGCGGCTGCTGGCGAACTGATGCCCGTGCCCGGGGAGGAGAACGCTAAGCGTGCACCACCATGATCCGGCCGCGTTCGGCGAGGGCCGCTACGTGGTGGATGTCTGAGTTTTGAGCGCCGCCAACGGGAAGCAGGCTGTCGGAAAACCACCCAAAGTGGCTGCTCACAAAGTTATCCCTTTGCTTGAAACGAACCGGAGTGGGGCGTGGCCTCGGAAAACCGCTCCGGCAACCCGTCACAAGACCTCTGTGCAGCGGTACTAATTCGGGCGAGTCAGACGCCCGGCGCAAGCATCAGGCCGTCTCTTCGTTCTGCGGCCGACGACCGATCGAGCAGCGGATACGCTTGATGGTCCAGCCCGGGTGCTGCTCCTGCCATTGCGGGCTGATGATCATACCCTCGACCTGACATGCTGACAGGCCTGCGAACGCCCGTTCGGCCGGTATCGTCACGTGGCACGTGCCACCGGAGAGCGCGCAGATCAGAAATGAAAGATAGACTGGCATGTGCTGATCTTCGGCCAGGCAGGGTTAACGCGCAGTGACGTGCGCAACAGCCAAGCCAATATTTGGGTGTCGGCCGTGCGGGCGCTGCTCGTGCGGCACCGCAATATCGACCAATCGTGATCGTCCGCGCCTCATTGATGCCCAACCCACACGGTCAAACCGCGACACTAGGCGTCCTTTGTCATCCTGCCGGAGATCAGTATGGTCAAGCCCGCGTGGCGGTCAGATCCTTCAATCGAAGACCACGCCTTCATCGGCGATTGCACCACTGCAGCACTCGTCAACCAGAGCGGGTCGATCAATTGGCTCTGCTGGCCACGCTTCGATTCAAGCGCCTGCTTCGCCGCGCTGCTCGGGTCCGAAGACAATGGGCACTGGCGAGTTGCTCCCATGGAAAAGGGCTCGGTGTCCCGTCGCTATCTCGAGGGCACGCTGATCCTGCTCACGCGATTTGAAACCACTGACGGTGCAGTTGAACTGCTGGACTTCATGCCGCTTGAGGGCACGGCCTCACAGGTGGTGCGTCTTGTTCGTGGCGTATCTGGCAGCGTGAGGATGCGCAGCGAGTTGACGCTGCGCTTCGAATACGGCTCCGCCCTGCCATGGGTGGAAGCGCTCGATGATGGCAGCGTCCGCGCCATCTGCGGCCCGGAAATGGCCGTGCTGTACCCGTCGGTTCCTCACCAGGGGGAGGATCACTCAACGGCCGCGGAGTTCACCGTCCAGGCTGGCCAGACAGTGTCGCTGGTGCTGCGCTATTACCAGTCGCACCAGAAGCTTGATGGCTGGCCTGACGCAGAAGCCGAGTTGCAAAAGACCGAGGCAGCCTGGCGCGCCTGGTCGGATCGTTGCACCGCGGTGGGTGCTCTCAGCAGCGTGGTGAAGCACTCTCTCGTTGTGCTGAAGGGCCTTACTTACGCACCGACCGGTGGCATCGTCGCAGCCCCGACCACATCCTTGCCTGAGCAGCCGGGCGGCGTGCGCAACTGGGACTATCGGTACTGCTGGTTGCGAGATGCAACTTTTACACTAATGGCGCTTGGTGACGCCGGTTACGCAGATGAAGCGCAGGCCTGGCGGGACTGGCTGATGCGAGCTGTGGCCGGCAGCCCCGAACAGATGCAGATCATGTACGGTGTTGGTGGCGAGCGGCGTTTGACCGAATGGGAGGTGGGCTGGCTGCCGGGTTTCGGCGCGGCACAACCGGTCAGGATCGGCAATGCTGCGGCATCACAGCTTCAGCTCGACGTGTTGGGTGAGATTGCCGATGCGATGTTTCAGGCGCGGCTCCGCGGTATGCCGGGCAGCGCACGCTCACGCGCCATTGGTGGTGCTTTGCTCGATCACCTGGAGGATACCTGGCAGGAACCGGATGAGGGGATATGGGAAGTGCGTGGCCCACGTCAGCACTTCACCCATTCGAAAGTGATGGCATGGGTCGCCTTCGATCGCGCGGTCAAGGCGGTGCAGCAGCTGGGGATTGACGGCCGGGTCGACCGCTGGTCAGCAACACGCGATGAGATTCGTAACGAAGTGTGCCGCAAGGCGTTCGATACCGAACTTGGCAGCTTCGTGCAGGCTTATGGCTCAAAGGCGCTGGATGCCAGCCTGCTGTTGCTACCACTCGTCGGTTTTTTGCCTGTGGATGATCCGCGCATTCAGGGAACGCTTGCTGCCATCGAGCGGCGACTGGTGTTCGACGGCTTGGTCCATCGCTATGATACTGGCGAAACCGCAGATGGGCTGCCGCCCGGCGAAGGTGCATTCATCGCCTGCAGCCTTTGGTACGCGGATAATTTGATCCTGGCCGGACGTCGGCAGGAGGCGCGTACGATGTTCGAGCGCGTCCTGGCGCTGGGGAACGATGTCGGACTTCTGGCGGAGGAATACGATGCTGTGGCCAGACGACAGATGGGGAATTTCCCGCAGGCGTTCAGTCACGTCGCGCTGGTGAACACCGCTCTCAATCTCACGCGCAGTGAAGGACCTGCCGAAGAACGATCCGGGGAGACACAACCCTGAGCTGAGAGCGAATCGCCGACGTGTTCAGGCGTAGATCTTCACCAGTTCCGCATGCGCCCACTTCACCGCTTCCTCCGGGACCATGCCTTGCACCGCCTTGGTGTACATATCGACGATGATAAATTTGCTGATCGTCTCTGCGGCCGCACGGCCGGCTGGCCCTGCATAACCGGCGAAGTGCCCGCTTTCCGCTGCCGTGCGGAACGGAGCCATGACAGGGTCAACCTTCCAGACCGGATCGTCTTCCCACACCCTTGTGGTACCGGTTGAAAACCCCTGTTGCGACGTGAACCACTGGCCGTAAACCTCCTTGGTGTGGAACCACCGAAGGAAGTCCTTCGCCGCCTTCTGGTTCTTGCCATAGGTCGGTACCAGGTTGGAGAATGGCACGTGATAGCTGAACTGGCCGGCAGGGCCTTTCGGGAGCGGCGCGTGAAAGATGTCGTCCTTTAGCGGCTTGCCGTTTTCGGTCATGTAGGTATCGGGTTTCGCCTTGGCCAACAGGTAGATCGAGGCTCCATTGCTTGTGGAACTGATCGTATTGGCTAGGAAGGCGCGGTTGTTGCCGGCATCGTCCCACGACATGCCGCCGTCATCAAAGCATTCCTTCCAGAAGGCGACGGCGAACTTCACCGATTCCACGGTTCCTTTGCTGTTTAGTGCGACAGTCTTGCCGTCGGCCTCGACCTCCTTGCCGCCCCAGGACCACAGATACGGGTACCAGAACGCCGGCCCGTCACCGAAGGCATGTGCGAGCGTCTGGCCGTACGGGTGGTTCTTTGACTTCATCTGCTTGCCGATCGAACGATATTCGTCCCAGGTCCCCGGGAATTTGTCAGGGCTGACGCCGAGATCTGCAAACCACGAGGTACGGTTCGCGAACAGCACGCCAAGGATTGTGAACGGCATGGCGATCCACCGCTTGCCGTCGTAGGCGATGTCGCGCGCGGTCTCGAAGAAGCCGCCCTGCGATTTGCCAACTTCGTCGGCGATCTCGCTGACATCGACTAGGTTGTCGGCGTAGAGCTGCGCCCAGTTGCTGGCCGCCATCAATATGTCCGGTCCGGACCTGGACTGGATCGCCGCGCTGATGCGCGCCTGAATGCCATCGCCGTTGATGGTCTCGATGCCAAGATCTATCCCAAGCGCCTTCTTGCATTCGTCCTTAATCTTGCCCTTCAGGAGCTGATCGGACACCGGCACGAAGTCGACAAATTTGAGCCATTGCAGGGTGGTACCCTGCGCAAAGGCAGGCGCTTGACCCGATGCCAGAATACCGGCGAGGCCGCTACCGGCGGCAAGCGTGCTGACGCCTGAAACCTTCAGCAGCTTGCGTCGATGAATACGTCGCATGGACGGTCTCCCTTTTCTAAGCGGGACCAGTTGTTCCGGTCTCTCGCATTTCAGTTGTGGTCTTGGCTGCGCCGCGCGCAGCGTGCGTCGTCCACCGCTCCTGTCATGTCAACCGCCCGAGGCTAACATCGGCACGTGCTCGGCGATATAGGGCGGCAGTTTGAAGGCGCTCACGTGGATGTCTGGCGTCCAGTAGCGCGTGGTTCCGAGGATCCCAGATGCGATGGCGCGCGCGCGTATCGTATCGACACTTACCAGCGTGAGCGAGGCGTCCTTCGCCGCCCAGCCCAGCGTCATTGATCCGCCCACATAGGTCGGCACCGCCGCGACATAAGCGGTGACATGCGGGAAGAACTTTGCCCGGCGTGCGCTGGTTTCGCGCAGCTCGTCGGCCTGCATGAACGGCACGCCACATTGATTCACCACCAAGCCACGTCCGGTGAGTATGCGCGCACAGTTCGCATAGAAGTCGTCGGTGAACAGCACTTCGCCGACACCGACCGGGTCGGTAGAATCGACGATGATTACATCGAACGCTTCGTCCGGCGCGCGCTTCACGTAGTCGATACCGTCACCGACGATCACCTCGGCACGCGGATCGTTCCATGCATCTCCGCCGATTTCCGGCAGGAACTGCTTGGCCAGTCGGATCACCTCGCCGTCGATCTCGGCCATTACCGCGTGCTTTACGCCGGGATGCTGCAGCACGCGGCGCAGCACAGCGCCATCACCGGCGCCAATGATCAGCACATTCGTCGCCGCGCCATGCGCCAGCAACGGAACATGGGTCAGCATCTCTTGGTAGACGAACTCATCGCGCTCGGTGATCTGAACGACGCCGTCCAGCACCATGACACGGCCATGCGAGAAGCTCTCGAACAGCACGATATCCTGAAAGGCGCTTTGTACGTGCGCGAGCTCGCGCTTCACCAGAAAACGCTGGCCCCAATCCGGGTACAGCGTCTCATTCATCCAAATGTCGGTCGCCACCTTACGGGATCAGGCCGCGCCGCTGTTCGGAGAGCAGGATCGAGCGCGGCGCGAAGACCTCCTTCAGCACCGGCAATGAATGGTACGGGTTGCACCCACCACACATGAAGATGTCGACCGCCGCGAAGTTACGCTCAGGCCACGTATGGATAGAGATGTGGCTTTCGGCCAGCACCAGCACGCCGCTCACGCCGCCATCGGGCCCGAAGTGGTGAAAGTGGCTGTGCAGGATCGTCGCGTTGGCCGCTTCCGCAGCGTCACGCAATGCGCGATCGATCAACTCGGGATCCGTGAGATTGCTCGCTTCCCACAGATCCAGCAGCAAATGAGTGCCGGCGAACTTCACGCCGTCCTTCTCGACGAAATAGTCTTTCTGCTCGACTTCGTGCGGAGCGTGGGAGACCATCCCCAGCGGGCTGAGTGCGTCCATTGCGTACCCTGTTCCTACCAGCAGACAGCCTGTTGAACGGCCGCGTCTCGCGTCCGTTCTCTCGGGCCAAGGTGGCCGAAGATGGGGAAAGGCGGCCCAGCATGCAAGAGGTCAAATTTGCGGAGGGCCTATCTACTTCTACGGGGTCCCACCGGCGGACGACTGCAGCGCCTTCAGCTGAGCCGGCAGACGACCCGCCAGCGTCGCTTCCTGGCCGGAGCGTTTGAGGTCGGCTGTGCTGCGCACCGGATCCGCGGTGAGCAGCCGGAACATGTCGGCCAACGGACCCGAATCCATCCGGGGCCCCTCGTGCTCACGGAGCACCGCAAGCGCTGCATCATCACCCGCGCGAGCCGTGGCGGTCGCCAGGCGTAGCAATGCCCGTCGCTGCACGTCGTTCAGCTTGCCCGCGGGCGGCACGATCCTCCCAACATAGGCGGCAAGCGCCTTTTGTGCCGCGGGCCAGTCGTTTGCGTGCTCCAGGATTGTTGCCCGAGCCTCATCGGCAGCCGCATTGTCTTGTCCGTTGAGAGCGGCGAGCGCTCGCTCTGTATCGCCGCGGCGCGCGTTGGCTTCGGCTGCCAATAGGGTGCGGCGTTGGGCGAGCTCATCGGGGAGGTTCGGAGCGTCGGAGGCATCGAGTGCCGCAAGCGCCTCTACCGGATCGTTCTCTCGCAGCCGCATAGCGGCCAGCCGGGCGCCGAATCCAGCCCGCGCCCCAGGAGCATTGCTTGCCCGCATCAATTTCTCGAGCACAGGACCAGCGCGTTTCGGTAAGTCGAGCGCCAGCAGCCGGTCGGCCAATCTCGCCTGAAGAGCTTCCCCGTCCTGTCCGGTGGGAAGCAGGTCAGCGTTTTCCTCGACCAGCGACACCAGATCCAAAGGCGGCAGCGTGCCCAGTGCGTCGCTGCGCAGCAGTGCCGTAAACATCTCGTGCAACTCGCCGCGAATGGTCGCCTTCTGATCTGGGAACAGCGCCTCGGTGTCCCGCAGCAGACTGAGGGCGGCGCGCCAGTTCCCGCTGCGGGCCTGCAATTCAGCCAGACGCTCGCGCAGTGCGCGCTCCTCGTGGTCGCCACGCCACGTATACAGCAGCCGCTCCAGTTGATCGGCCGCCTGGCGGGTGCTGATGGCACCCGTCGCCAGGCGCAACTCGACGGCGCGTATGGCCGCGCGAGCATGCACCGATTGGTCGCGCGATTGCCCCAGCCGGTCGTATGCGGTTAGTGCCGATTCGTTGTCGTGCCGCGCTTCGGCAATCATCGCACGCGCCAGGTCGAGTGATGCGTCGTTTGGTCGCGCGGCAAATAAGGCAGCCGCCGTGGCCGTCTCGCCGCCGGTAACCAGTGTTTCTGCGACCAAAGGCAGCAGGCGGTTCCGCATTTCGGAAGGGATGGAGAGTGCCAGCGGCGCGGTGGCGCCAAAGGTGGCAGCCGCCTCCGCCGAACCGGGCTGCAACTCGGCAAGCCGCACAGCACGCCAGAACGCGACGTCATCGGCGGTGGGAAGCGCCAGGTCGGTAAGCCCGTTCGCCTCTTCAGGTCGGTGCGCCAGCAATGCGGCGATCGCGGCCAACGCTCCGATCTTCGGCGAAGCGGCCAGGTGCGGATCGTCGGCTGCGGCGAGGCGCAGGACGGAGCCGGCCTCCGCGCCCAGTCCGAGCGCCATCATTGTACGAGCGACGAGCTCACGGCGCGGTCCGCGCGTCAACACGGGTGTCGCGGCCGTCGCCTGTATCTCATTGCGCAATCGGTCAAGCAGTGCCTCGTTTGACTGGCTCGGGAAATCCAACAGTCTCGTCAGGCCGGCAGAGTGTGTGAGCTGATCGCCAATTTCGGATGCTGGGGACAGCGCGCTGGCGCCGGTAACAGCGAACCCCTGGGCGGTCGGTCGCAGCGCGATGGTATCCGCTTTGGGTTCTACCGCGATGCCCTGCCAGCTCGATAGCAAGGTGAATTCCGGCGTGCAGCGCCGCACCGGGACGCCTTGCCCGCTACTCCGTTGAGTGCCGACGAGCACAGTGGTCCCAGTATCCGGATCGACGATGCTGACAACCGCACCTGGGGCTGCTGCCTGCAGCAATAGACGGTCGTCTGCCACCACGGCATGGATTGGTCGCAGCGGCAGTTCCGGGGTCGCGGCGGCAATGCGCCACACCCCGCCCACACGCGAGGATGCCAACGTTACGCCAGGATCGACCGGCACCCGGATCACCGTGGCGGTCGGCAGCATCTGCACCACGGCCGAGCTGAACACGGGGTCCTCGCGCAGCGGAGCCACATCTATGGTGCGTTGCTGATCCAACACGATCACAGCGATTTTGCTCAGCCGGAACACGGCCAGTCCGAGCTGCGGATCGGCCTGTATATCCAGCACGCCATCAGAGGCATTGTCTGACGCAGCCTCTGGTTGGGCCTTCTCAGTGGAGACGGACGCTTGAGATGGTGCGACCGGCGCCGCGTCGGACTGTGGCGGAACAGGCTGTATTGCCGCCTGGGGCGGACCGGGAGCCCCCAGGTTTGGTGCAGTGGCGAGCTGTTCGTGATCGGGCGCGATGGCACTTGCAGGTGGAGCTGAGGCGCGCACTCCGTCCGAAGCGCTCGCTGCTGGAGCCAGCTTTAATGTCGTGGGTGTTGGTGTCTCTGGCTTTGATGCAGCCGGCTTTCCAGTGTCAGGCTGCGCAGGTTGCGGTCTCGCCGAATCCGGCTGAGTTGACCGGCCGTTGGCTTGCACAGCTTTGGCAGCGTCTGGGTTTTTGGCGGTTGTGGCTTGTCCCGGAGAGGCTGTCGGAGGCGTCCCGGGATCCCGCACATCAATGACGAGCAGGTCGCCATAGCGCCAGTCGCGCATCACCGTACCCGGAGCCAAATCGAGTGTTGCCTGCCTCTCGCCGCCTTTGATGGCAACAACATTCCGCGGGATCGCGTTGGCTGGGCCAATCTTTAGGTCGCCGGTGAACTGGATGACCACATGCTGATCCTGCTGCGTCAATTGGTAATCGGTACGCGGCGGGAGGGCGAACGCGATGCGGCCGTAGCCGTCGTGACTGCCAACACGAACGACGACACTTGAGCTATCAGCAAAAGCGCCGACGGGCAGCAGCAGCGCCAGCGCAGAAGCCCAGAATGTGAAAGGCCTCATTCGAAGCTGGCCAGCAGCTTATCTATATCCGACTGGTCCATGGCGACGGTTGGATGCTGCGGCCCATTCAGGAGCGCAGACTCTGCCGTTTCGGCGGTTGCAGCAGTCGCACCCACACGTTCGCTGGTGCCGAATGTGGCGACGATTTGAGTGACTTTTGCCTCGATCGTCTTCAGTGTCGCGACGACCTTGGTGATGCGCTGACCGGTGATGTCCTGGAAACTGCACGCCTCGTAGATCCGGGTGGTTGCATCCTGCAGCTTCATCGCTGCCTCACCGGTGAGGCTGGTCGCCACATCGTCCAGTGTCTCGCAGCTACTTAGGATTGCGTTGGTGGCAGTCGCGGTATGTTCGACGATGGCGTCTAGCTCGTCAGTGGCAAACGGAATGTGATTGTCGGTGATGTCGTCGACGCGCAATGCTGCGATTTCGGCCTTGGCACATGCGATGGTCCGACCGAGCGCCTCGACCTCGGCCAGCAGCGATGTCTCCTGCGCCGAGAGGTCACCGCTTAACGTGGACAGCACGGCGCGTACGACTTCTGCCACCAGATGTGGCTCTGATCCAGGGTGTCGGCGCCTGATTTCGGCCAGACGGTCCGCCAGTTGGTCTGCCTCAGCCATGACCCAGCACCTTCTCGATCTTGTCGCGCAGGGTTTCGGCGTTGAACGGCTTGACGATGTAGTTCGATACGCCTGCCTGTTTGGCGGCGACCACGTTCTCCACCTTGCTCTCTGCCGTCACCATGATAAACGGCATGGCCTTCAACTTGGCGTCGGCACGGACTTCCTGCAACAGCTGCAGACCCGTCATTGGCACCATGTTCCAGTCACTGATCACAAGACCGAAGTTGCCGGACCGGAGTTTGGCCAGAGCCTCGGCGCCGTCTGTGGCTTCCTCAACATTGTTGAATTCGATCTGTTTCAGCAGGTTGCGGATGATGCGCAGCATCGTCTTGTAGTCATCGACGATCAGCACATTGATGGATTTGTCGATCGGCATCGTGATTCAGCCCCTGTTCCTGCTCAACTGCCAGTCTGGCCGTCCCGTTGTGTACGCATCTGCGCGAGCCTGGCGGTGAGATCGCGAGCCTTATCCGGTTGCATGGCCGCCAGCACCGGCGCTGCCTTCGCCTCTTTCATGCGATCCACCACCTGTAGCAGGACCGGCATCTCTAGGTCGTTGAATATGGTCGCTGCATCACGCGGCTTCATTGCCTCATAGAGCTTGACCAGACCCTGCCAACTCGCATCTTCACGCTCTTTGCGCGCGGCCTCGAGCACCTCGAGCTTCTTTTGCAATGCTTGAAGCTCCGCGACGCGAGCGGAGAGCTTATGCTCAGCCGCGAGCAGCATCGACTCGCGTGCCGTGAGCGCGGAATCGCGCGCGTCCAACTCCTGCCGCCGCTGCCGGAGTTCGAGCAGCAGCGCCCGTTCGGCGTCAGTGACCGGCGGTGGGCCAGCATCCTGCGACGGTTGCGCGGCAGGCTCCGATGGAGGCTGGGTTGCTGCGGGCGAGAGCGCTGTTGGGGTAGTGCTCACGCCAGTCGAGGGGGCTGCGTCCAGCGTTGGCACAGCAGCGCGCACCAGTTCGGCGGATTTCACCGCAAGCAAGCTGCTAATTGCGAAGATGGTGATCGGTAGCAAGCGGATCGAGCCCAGATTGATGGTCATTTGGCCATCCTCAGCGCCTTCAGCAGATCGCGCTCCGCCTGACTACGCACGCGATGTTCGGCACCGTTTGTATTCGACACCACCGTAAGGCGCGGTACATCGGCGGCGAGGGGCCGTCCGGCGCGAATCTGCTGTTCAAGCCGGTCGGCCAGATGCTCGCCACGTTCGATCAGCAGCCCAAGGTCATCCTTCAGAGTTAAGGCCGCGTCGGTCTGGCGCGCGATCTGAATGCCTGCTCCATCGGTTGCTGCCCGCAATCGCTCGATGCCGCGCTCCGCCTGCCGCGTGCTGTCGTTAAAGCCGGCAATCAGCTCCTGCAACTGCACGCGGTCGCGTTTCAGGACGCCAAGTGCGCGCTCGAGGCGCACAGCGTGGAACAGCGTCGCCGCAAGCAGCACCACCAGCGCGAGTTCCAGGATCCACTGCATACGGCAGAGTTTCGCGCCGGAATGTTAGGAAACTGCGAATGGGTGCGTCAGCGCTCTGTCAGCTGGGGGCGCGGCAACGGGCGTTCGATGCGGACCGCAATACAGCTCTTGCGCCGCCCGACACGCCCTTCGAACAGAGGCACTGCGCCGCAGCGCACCAGCACCGGGGCACCGAGGCCGGCGTTGAGCACGATCCGATTGCCAGGCTCCAGAGCCATCACATCGGATAGCCTCATCGTCTGCTCATCCAATACTACGTCAAGTTCGACTTCGGTGTTCCACAGTTCCTCGGCCAAGTGCGTCTCCCAGATCGAGTCGCGGCCAAATTTCTCGCCCATGAACTGCTGCAACAGCAATTCACGCACTGGCTCCAAAGTGGCATAGGGCAACAGCAGTTCCATCCGGCCGCCGCGATCCTCCATGTCGATCCGCAGCCGCGCGAGTACCGCTGCGTTCGAGAGACGGCTGATGGTGGCGAAACGCGGGTTCACCTCCAGGCGTTCGAAGCGGAAAGTCACGGGACAGAGTGGATCGAAGCTGGCGGACAAGTCGGACAGTACGACTTGGATCAGGCGCTCGACCAGCGTGCGTTCAATCGTGGTGTAGGGGCGGCCCTCGATGCGCATCGCCGCCGTGCCGCGGCGTCCGCCGAGCAGCACATCGACGATCGAGTAAATCATTGCGGAATCGACCACCATCAGGCCGTAGTTGTCCCATTCTTCGGCCTTGAACACCGCCAGCATAGCTGGCAGTGGGATCGAATTCAGGTAGTCTCCGAAGCGCAGCGACAGGATATTGTCGATGCCGACTTCCACATTGTCGGAGGTGAAGTTGCGCAGACTGGTGGACATGATCCGCACGAGCCGGTCGAACACGATCTCCAGCATCGGCAGACGCTCGTATGATACGAGGCCCGAGCTGATGATCCTTTGCATGCCGGTGCGGTTCTCACCGCCGGCCGGTCCCTCGTCGAAGCCCAGCAGGCTGTCGATCTCGGCCTGATTGAGGACTCGGGCGGGTGGGGCTGGGTTCTCGTCGCCGCCTTCGGTTTCGGCACCCCATGCCGCGGCCAATTCCTCGTCCGACTGAGGTGGACCCTGAGTGTCGCTCATTGGATCAGCATCTGCGTAAACAGCACGTCGGTAATCATCGCGGGCGCCGCGGCCAGGTTGGCACGTGCGATAAGCTCCTCGCGTAGCCGATAGGTGCCTGCGGAGCCGCGCAGTTCCTGCGGTCGCATCTCGCGGATATAGGTTAAGAACAGATCTTGCAGACGTGGCATAGCCGCCTTGACCCTTTCGACATCGTGCTGCTTGCGCACCTCAAGGCGGACGGTAAGTTTCACGTAGCTGGTGCGTGGCGCGTTGTTGTTAAGATTTGTGATCAGTTCCGGCAGATCGACATAAATCGGCTGGGATGGCGCGTCTGCCTCGGCTGTTGGCGGGTCATGTCTGATCCCAAGCAGACTCGGCACGACCCCGCTGAACCATAAGCCGCAGCCGAGACCGGCCAGCGCAACTGGTGCGCCGAACACGATCAGCCTGCGTTTGGTGCCGGAGCCCGGCGCTTCGGTAGCTAATTGTTCGGGTGCGTCGTCCGGCTTCGCCGGGTCGACCGCTGGCGCGGCCTTGGCCACGGGCTGCTCCTTCGGCCTGCTGCGGAGGAGGATGGCAGCGAGGCGTTAAGGAAGACTTGCCCGGCAGATTCCGCCGAGTGCGGCAACAGGTGCCGGTTAACAGAGGTACAACCCTGTGAGTGCGAGTTGAAGAGGTTGCTTCGTTGCTGCGTCCCTTGAAGCACGCCTGGTTGGCACGCGTGTTGCCTCTGGCATAGCATGGACATCGTCAGCAACATCGCTCTATCGCGGCAGGCTGCGCAGCAGCGTGTCACGGAGGTAATTGCGAACAACATTGCCAACGCGAATACGCCGGGCTTCAAGGCGGAACGGGTGCAGTTCAGCGATTGGCTGATGCGGCAGAGCACAAGCGGGGTACCGCGCGGTGACCGCAACATTGTCTCTACCCAGGATCGTGCGACATGGCGCGAGCAGCAGGCCGGGACGATCACGCACACCGGCAACACCTACGATCTTGCGCTCACCAGCAACGGTTACTTCACTGTTAAGACGCCGAATGGCCCGAAACTCACGCGCGACGGCCGCTTCGGTCTCATGCCGAACGGCACCATATCTGACGGCGCAGGCAACGCATTAATGAATATCAACGGCCAGCCGATCGTCGTATCGCAGACCGACACGCGGATTTCCATCGCCGGCGACGGGACGGTTTCCAGCGAGAATGGCCAGCTTGGCAAAGTCGGCATCGTCAAGCCGGCCGATCCAATGCAACTGACCGCGGAAGGCAACACGCTGTTCCGCTCCGCGTCACCCACTACGGCGATTGCCTCACCTGGCATTGTCCAGGGGTCGATCGAGGATTCCAATGTCCAGCCCGTACTGGAGACCACGCGGATGCTGGATGGACTACGCCAGTTTCAGTTCATCAGTCAGTTCATTCAGGCAGAAGGTGACCGGCAGCAGTCGGTGATCGACGAACTACTGTCGCAGAGCAACTAGGAGACGCGACATGCGCTCGCTCGATATCGCCGGCACAGGAATGCAGGCGCAGCAGACCAACGTCGAAGTGATCTCGAACAACATTGCCAATATGTCGACGACTGGCTTCAAGCGGCAGCGGCCGGAGTTCCAGGATCTGATCTACCAGAACCTGCGCCGCGTCGGCGCCGACAGTTCGGACAGCGGCAGCATCGTGCCATCGGGTGCACAGGTCGGTCTCGGCGTCCGGACCGCAGCCATCTATCGCATAAACGAGCAAGGTAACCTGCAGCAGACTTCGAATCAGCTGGACATGGCAGTTCAGGGCAACGGGTACTTCCAGGTGACGCTGCCCTCGGGTGATACCGCCTACACACGTGATGGCACATTCGGGCTGGCGGCCGACGGCACGATCGTCACCGCCGACGGCTACGTTGTACAGCCAGGTGTCCAGATCCCCTCGAATGCCACCAGCGTCACGGTGAACCAGTCGGGGCAGGTCCAGGTTACGCTCAGCGGCCAGACGGCGCCGCAGACCGCAGGGCAACTGCAATTGGCAACCTTCCCAAACGATGCCGGCCTGGAGGCACAGGGTGGTAATATGTATCTCCAGACCGCCGCGTCGGGCCAACCGGTCACCGGCAATCCGGCCTCGCCTGGCTTTGGCTCGGTGATGCAGGGTTTTATCGAAACCTCCAACGTGAATGTCGTCA
Organism: Pseudomonadota bacterium; assembly: GCA_046732975.1. Taxonomy (GTDB): domain Bacteria; phylum Pseudomonadota; class Alphaproteobacteria; order Acetobacterales; family Acetobacteraceae; genus JAMXLO01. The sequence continues at coordinate 2,562 of JBKPOG010000294.1, read as the reverse complement.
CCGAGATCACCAACCTGATCACCGCGCAGCGCGCGTACGAGATGAACAGCAAGGTGATCACCACCAGTGACGATATGCTTTCCACCTTGACCAATCTGCGGTGATCCGATGACCAGGCTGCCGCTCGCCTTGATGGCACTGTGTATCGGCCTTGCGCACGGCGAGGCCGCCACGTTGCGGACGAACACCACACTTCATTCATCCACGGTCCGGCTGTCCGACCTGTTCGATGGCATCGACGGCAAGACGGACCGTGTATTGGGGCCTGGTCCGGGTCCGGGCGGACGTATCGTTGTAGAGGCGGCGCAGCTTGGCGCTATAGCGCGGCAGTTCGCGGTAGAGTGGCGCCCCGGGTCTTCCGCCGATCGCGCCATGCTGGAGCGACCAGGACGGCCGCTGCGGCGCGACGATGTAATGGATGCCATCAGAAGTGCGCTCATTGCCGCCGGTGCATCGGTTGATTGCGACGTAGATCTCGCCGGCTTCTCACCGCCACTTGTTCCGGTGGACGCTGTACCGCGGCCGGTGGTCTCCGACCTCGACTACGATGCAGCAGTCGGGCGCTTCAGCGCCATGCTATCGGTGGCGGGCGAGGGAATGGACCCACTGCATTTGCGCGTGGATGGGCGTGCGGATGACACGATCCTGCTGCCGGTTGCCGCGACACGGTTGATTGCCGGCGGCATCGTACGGCCCAGCGATGTGCGCACGGCACGGGTGCGCACATCGCTGCTCCGTGGCGACGTGATGCACAACCCGAGTGAGGCGTTCGGCATGCAGACGAAGCGCATGATCGCACCAGGTCAGCCGTTGTTCGTCAACGATTTGATGCGCCCATCGATGGTGGTGAAAGGAGCCACGGTGCTGATGGTGCTTGACAGTCCGGGCATCGCGCTTACGGCGCAGGGCCAGGCTATCGAGTCGGGTGCGATTGGCGAGCGGATCCGAATACTCAATCCGAGCTCACGCGCGACGGTCGAAGCCGAAGTGACTGGACCTGACCGCGTTCGAGTGGCGCCAAGTGCGGTGCCGATGACTGTGAGCGCGCGATGAAACCGACATCACGCATCGCACTGCCGGTGCTCGCATGCCTGCTGTTGGCCGGGTGCGGTTCTTTGACGCGTATGTCGGAGATTGGACGTGCGCCGGCGATGACCCCCACGTCGGACCCTACCAAGGAACCGACCTGGCGGCCGGTCAGCATGCCGATGCCGGCGCGCGAACCGACCCCGAATGAGCTGAACGCGCTGTGGCGCGCCGGTTCGCGAGCGTTCTTCAAGGACCAGCGGGCGGCGCAGGTTGGCGATATCGTGACTATTCTGGTGGCGATGAACGACACAGCAAACTTCAAGAATGGGACGACAACCAGCCGGACAGGCGGCGAGACGGGCAGTCTGGCACAATTCTTCGGCCTGCAGGCGCGGCTACCACCGACGATCAAGGACCCCTCCAAGATCCTGGATGTCGGCAGCACCAATAACAACACCGGGGCCGGCGAGATCAAGCGGACCGAGACGGTGACAATCAGGCTGGCGGGTGTGGTGACGCAGGTCTTGCCGAACGGCAACCTCGTGGTCTCCGCTCGGCAGGAGTTCCGGGTGAACCACGAGCTGCGCGAGTTGCAGGTGACCGGCGTGATCCGTCCGCAGGACATCGCGTCTGACAACACCGTTCTGCACGACAGGATGGCCGAGGCGCGGATTGCCTATGGCGGTCGCGGCGAGCTGACTGAGGTCAATCAGACACGGTGGGGTCAGCAGCTCATGGATATCCTGCTGCCATTCTGACCCACACCTTCCATGACGGGCAGGGTCGGTTGACTGCACCGATCTTCTGTTCGTCAGAAGGCAATCTCATACTCGAGTTTCCAACGGACCGCCCCACGAGGCGAGGCCGGTGTCAAGCCGAACATATAGCCTACCTCGTATCTTACCTTCCCGTACGGAGCAAAATTGACCGCGCCTACGGCGACCGGGCCAAGGAAATGCTGCTGCTTCGAGAACGGACCAGCGTTCGCCAGATCATCGATGAACCCATAGTATTCGATCGCTGGATCGATGAACCGGTTCAAAAGTAGACGTGATTGCCACGCGAGCTCCAGGCCAGTTGCATGGCTTGCGTTATGGCCTACGTCATGCGCGAAGAACACGTTGAAAGTATGCAGGCTGTCGACACCTAATACATCGTGCAGCTCCTTCTGGACGATTGGGCCAAGGGTGAAACTGTTGGGCTCGTTGCGCAGTGCTGACTGCGAGTATTCGGCGAACAATCCCAAATTGAAAAAATACTGCCCTGGTTCGGTAAGCTGAAAGGTATTTTCTACGGTCGTGGCAGTGTAGTGAACGCTGCTCTCGGGAACAGAGTTCGACTCGCCTTCCAATTCGATCTCCCACCAGGGTGTTAAGCCATAGCCGATTGCGTTGGTGTAGCTTTGTTGGCCGCCGAGGGATCGATCCTTGTCGAAGGAGAAGAACCCGTTGTGCTCGAATTCCACCTCCCTGAAATCGACTGTCGGCATATGCACCTGAAGCTCGGCCCACGCCAGGTGCGACGAACCTGAGG
>JBKPOG010000293.1:0-27031 GCA_046732975.1 Pseudomonadota bacterium | reverse complement strand
TCGGTGGCAAGCGCGATAGCAATCTCCAGCAGACGTTGCTCACCATGCGACAGATTGGCACAGGGTTCGGCCGCACGATTGTCTAGTCCGACGGCAGCAAGCAATGACCACGTGCGTGCATTGACGTCCTCAATGCCATAGGCGTCGCGCCATAGCGAGTGCTGCTGAGCGCTCTGTGCCTGCACCGCGACGCGCACGTTCTCGAACGTGGTCAGGTTTCGGAACACGCTGAGTATTTGGAATGAGCGGCTGAGACCAAGACGAATCCGGCGATGCACCGGCAGATGAGTGATGTCGCGGCCGGCAAAGCGAATTTCGCCCGCGTCGGCCCGCAGCAGGCCGGTCAGCATGTTGAAGAACGTGGTCTTTCCCGCCCCGTTTGGCCCGATCAGGCTGTGCAGGCAGAACGGATGCACGTCGAGATGTACATCGCCCGCGACGATCAGCGATCCAAACCGCTTGTGCAGGCCACGCACCTCGAGGACCGGCTTGCCGGCGTCGAGATGCGCATCCCCGCCACCAAGATATGGTTCGATCTGCGCTGGGCGCTGGGGTATGCCGCGGCGCGTCAGCGTCCAGTCGTCGCGACCGAGCACACGAAGCACCAGGCCCTGCATTCCTTCTGGCGAGGCGAGCGCGAACACCATGATGATCGGTGCGAACATCAGCCACCAGCTTTCGGTGATCGCGCTCAGCCGATCCTGCAACAGCGTGAAGGCTATCGCGCCCCATAGCGGCCCAAGGAACTGGTGCACGCCGCCCAACACCGTCATCAGCAGCGCATCGCCCGCATGCTGCCAACCGAGATTGTCGGCATAGGCGCCCCGCAGCATGAACGCGAGCAGTGCGCCGGCATAGCCGATCAGGCCGCCCATGATGACGAATGCCTCGAACCTAAGGCGAAAGGTCGAGTAACCCAGGCTCTGTACGCGCTGCTCATTGTCGCGCAACGCCTGCAACGCGCGACCGAACGGTGCATGGGCGATCCGCCAGAGCAGCCACATCCCCAGCGTCACCGTGACGACCGCAAACACATGGAACGACCAGTCGCCGACCAGCCGCGGCCGCGGCACGCCCTGTAGCCCGTTCTCACCACCAGTGAGGTCGGTCCACTTATAGGCGACCTCGAAAGCAATTTGCGAGAACGCCAGTGTCAGCAAGGAGAAATACAGGCCGCGCCGGCGCAGGATGATCAATGCAATCGCCGCCGCCAGCACCAGCGAGAACCCGACCGCGAATACCAGCGCCTCTGCCTCGTTGTGCAGGAAGCTGCGCATCGAGATCGCGACAGCGTAGCTGGCGCAGCCGAAGAACACCGAGGCGCCGAACGGCACCAGCCCGGTGTAGCCGACCAGCAGGTTCACTCCGGCGCCATATAGCGTGTAGATCGCGATCTGCGTTATCAGGCTCACCGGCGCGCCGATCGCATCCCATGCGATCGTCAATGCAACAAGGACAATCAGCACCCACAGTACCGGATGCCGGAGCAAGCTCATGCAGTCCCCCCTCCCGTCGCGGGAGGGGGATAGGGGGAGGTCCCTTCTGTTCCCAGGCTTTGCCAGTGCCTCACTCAAACCGCTCCCAACGCTCACCGAGGAGGCCGCGTGGGCGTACCAGCAGCACCGCCGCCATGAACACGTACATCATGGCAGTGGCGGCATCGGGCTGAAATTGGATGGTGAGCGCAGTGACCACGCCAACCAGCAACCCGGCGATCACCGCGCCGGCAAACGAGCCGAGGCCGCCGATCACCACCACGACGAAGGCGGGCATGATGGCGTTCTGGGACATCGACGGGATAACGGTCCACAGCGGCGCTGCGAGAACGCCGGCGATGCCCGCCAGGCAGCAACCCAGACCGAACACGGCTGTCAGCACGCGCGGCAGACGGATGCCGAGCAGCCCGACCATCTCGGGATCACGCGAACCCGCGCGCAGGATGCGGCCATACGGGGTGAACTGAAGGAAGGCCCACAGCCCGATCAGCAATACGATCGTCGTTACGAACACCGTGAGCCGGTACTTGGTGATCAGCACCGGACCCCAGAGATAGATGCCCGACAGGAATGATGGCTGACTGAACGGCTGCCCGATCCCTCCATAAACGAGGCGCAACAGCGCCTCGATCATCAACGCCAGCGCGAAGGTAATGATCAAACTGACCAGCGGCTCCTTATCGTAGAGCTGCCGGATCAATATCCGCTCCACCAGCATACCGACGACGCCAACCAGCAGCGGCGCCAGCAGCACCCCGGGCCAGCCGAGATATTGTTGCAAGGTCAGAGCAAAGAACGCACCGAGAGCAAAGAAGTTGCCATGTGCGAAATTGACGATCCCCAACAGGCCAAAGATGATCGAGAGCCCGATAGCGATCAGCACATAGAGGCCGCCGAGCACCAGCCCGGTGGCCACCTGCGAAAGGATAATGTCAAGCACGTTCGGTTCAGGTGATGTGGCAGCCGTTCGCTTCCGGCGAACCGAACACCTTCTCCAGGTCCGCTAGATTCTCCGGCACCACGCCTTTCACGTCGAAATAGTCCCACTTGTCGGTGATTTTTGGCTTGGTTTGCACCACCAGGTTCCGCAACAGCATCTGGTGATCGCCCTTGCGCCAATAATACGGGTTGGTGGCTGAACCACCTTTCCAGTTTTCCAGGCCGTTGATGATGGCCTCGGTCTCTGTCGACTTTGCCAGTTCTATTGATTCGAACAGCGACTTTGCGGCGATCCAACCCATCCACGCCTTGTCTGCTGCCGGCTTGCCGTACTTCTTCAAATAATCCGCGGCAAATGCCTTTTCCTCGGGTGGGTTGTTCGCGTTGTCATACCACCAGAGCGCAGTGTAAAGACCGGTCGCCGCCTCTGGCCCGACAGCCCAGATGTCGGTATCCCCAATGGCGATTTCGCAGATCGGAATCGATCCCTTCATCCCCATCTCGTTCCACTGCTTAAGGAACGTCGAAAGGTCGCCGGCCGGCACACCGCCCAGGATCATGTCCGGCTTCGCCTGCCTTATTTTTAGAATGAAGGAGCTATAGTCAGGCGTGTTCAGCGGCACGACATCATCCCCCGCGATGGTGCCACCGGCCTGTGCAAGGATCTGCTTGAACGACTTGGCAATGTCCTGACCGAACGCATAGTTGGCGGTGAGGAAATACCACTTCTTGCCGTAACCCATGATGTAGGGCGCAAACATCGCCGCCTGTACGGCAACGGGCGTATTCAACCTGAACGTGTAATGATTGCAGTTCTTGCCGCTCATATCGGTGGCGGCGGCATTATTGCAGACGAAAGGTATCTTCAGCTGCGCTGCGGTCGCCTGCTCGGCCAGCGCGTTGGAGCTGAGGGAGCCGCCGAGAATCGCGACGACTTTGTTCTCCTGCACCAGCTTCTGCATGTTCTGCTGCGAGCCCTGCGGAGAAGGCTCGTCGAGCCAGATCAGCTCCGCCGGCTGGCCCATGATCTTATTGCCGCGTTCCTCCAGCGCTCGATACGTGCCGTTCGCCAGGTATTCGGTCTGTGCGGCGATGTCACCGGTCTTTGCCAACAGCAGGCCGATCTTGATCGTGTCGGCCGCCGCTGCCGTTGCGATGAAAGGTTTGGCAAGCGGCGTTGCGGCAAGAGCAGCCGCTCCGAGCAGCGCGCGGCGGCGCGGCACGACAAGACCCGATGATCCGGCAGACATGGTTCCTCCGTTCAGATGCGCGCGAAGTTACGGCGCTAGCGGTGCATGCAACTGGGTACCATGGCAGATGATTCCGCCGCGATCCCCAGGCACAGTGCCGCCGTAGCACTCCGCGAAGACCGGCGGCAACTCACGCGCCCGCTCCGGCGCAAGCCACAATCGCAGCAGATGCCGCTTACGCTCCGCCTCGGGCCAGTCCTCATACCCGGTTCGTGCGTGCAGGATCGTATGGTTGTGCAGGAACTGGATGTCGCCCGGCATGAATGTCATGTCGAGGCGTAACGCATCATCAGCCGCCAGCGCTGCCAGCATATCCAGCGCCTCGATGTCCTCCGGCGTCAGCCTTCGTGCCTCAGCAAAGCGCTGCGACGAGCCGATATGCAGTCGCGAATAGAGCACCGACACATTCCCGGCATGCGGGTTGAACACCGGAGCCTCGTAGAAGGGCGCCTTGCCCTCCGGCACTTCGCCGCGCCGATCGACCGGCAGAGGCTGGTACAGCCGTTCCAGCAGATCAGGCCGCCGCTCCAGCATCACATTGTGCACTGCCATCGAACTGGCGATCGCTGAGAGGCCGCCCGACTTCGCGCGCCGCAGGCACAACAATGCCACCACGTCGCAGCGATCGATATGGAAATTCTGTCGCTCCGATGTTGCGTAGCTGCGAATGGTCGGATCTGTCGCGCTGCTGCCGCCAAGGTCGTAGACATGTCCCAGCAGATGACCCTTGGCGTTTTGCGACCGCGCGCTGCCAAAATGCGTGCCGATGCCCCAGTACATCGCGGCGCTTTCGGCGATCGGCCGGTTCTCGACCGGCACGCCGCGCAGCAGCACAAAGCCGCGGCCGTTCAGCACGTCATTGCACAGCCGGTCGAGCACCGGACCAAGCGTCGGCAGCGGAAAATCCTGCCGGCTGATGGATGGGAGGTCCAAGTCGCGCGCCTGCACCGCGCGCAGTGCCGTCTCGAGTTCGGCCACCTCCGCGGCGGACAGGCGATAGCTCCAGTCGTCCTCCCGCCCGCGCATATCGTCGGCGAACCAGACCGACGGTCCCCTTATCGGCCGGCGTATCGACGCAAGTGACGCTGCATCCAGCGCGGGCATCGCATCCTCCGTCAGAGGCTTATTGCAGCGCCACTCCCATAGCCTCGCCGTAGCGCCGCGCGGGCTCCAGCGGATCGCCGTACTTACGATGCATCGCTGTATGATACGCCGCCGCCAGCAGCAGCTTGTCGCGCTCCGGATGCCGGTTGGTGCCGTAATCCATCAGCATGCACTGGGCGATTTCCTGGTTGTGCGGGTCGTTGCCCAGTTTGGTCGCAGCCAGCGCGATGCGCTCCACCAAGGGGCGCCGATCGCCGACATTGGTCAGATATGCCTGAGTCCAAGACAGGCTCTCTGGCCCGTTCAGCGCACATACAGCGCTGTCCACCTTCTCCAGTAGCTGGCCGGCGGTCAGCGTATCCGCCCCGCTGGGTTGCTGCACCTTCACCGGATTGACGTCGCCGATCCCCTGCTGGTGCCCAGCGACGTGGTTCAAGTACGAAGCCAGCAGATAGATCAGCCGCAACCGGCGCGGATGATCGAAATGGTCGAAGAACCATGCCAGCGTGTTGCAGTACTCGTAGCAGTGATGCGGCATGGAAAAGTTGTTCGGCTCGACCGTTTCCAGCACCACTGTCGCCGCTGCGATCTGCAGCACATCGAGGATACGCCGTGGGTCCTTCCCCGCCTGCAGCAGTCGGGTAATGGCGTGCAGGTTGTCAGGCTCATGGCTGCGCAGCACCGCTTCGATTAACCCAGCCGCTTCTTCCTGGTTCAACGCCTCCTTATTGCGCAGAACCGAGACCTCGGCTTCGCTGACACCGCCATACGGCACTGCATGGAGTGCCTCGCCCTCGATGTGCATCTTCACCATGTTGCATGCCATCTCGTAGGTCGAGTACCAACGCGGTCCCACGGCCATATCGAGCGCACCGGCGTACAGCACATGATGTGAGGCCGGATCATCCCACCCGATTGCGTTGCCGATCTCCACGGTGGAGCGCGCGCGATAAGCCTTGTGCCCGGTCGTATAGGAGCGGTTGAACAGCATGCGATCCTGCACGTCGATTAGCCCGGCGAACACGAGCTCTGCCAACACCGCCTTGCGGTTCGGCACGTCCTCCATCAAGCCGAGGAAGGTACGATACGCATCGATCACCTGACCGCGATGCACCAGGGTGAGCCAGCTGGACAGGCGCTCTTGCAGCGGGCCCTCTTGCCGCAGAGGCTCCTGATCGGCCCAGTACACCACCGGCTCCGGCGGCTTTTCGACGCTCCCGAGATTGCCGCGCATCCGGGTGTAGTGTCCCGGCGCCTTGTTGATCTTCTGGTTCCAGATATCGAGCCCGCTTGGGATGTACCAGATGGTCTGCGCCATCGGCAGCATCGCCAGCCGCTCCGGCACCATCTTGGTCAGGTTGATGGTGGCACGCGCGCTCAGCAGGCAATGATCGTTGTTGACGAAGTTCGGATACCCGTCGTCAATGCGCTCATGGTATGGCACATGCGTGTAAGGCGCATGGATGCGCACGCCCTCCGCCAGGATCTCCTTCAGCGGACGGCCCGCACGCACGAGGTCATAGTACGCTTGGCTGGCGCCGATCTGGTCACGTGCCAGGACCCGCTCCTCCAGCTTCGCATACATCGTGCTTGTGGCGCGGTCCACCTGCATGTCCATCTCGGTATCCTCCGGCAATTCGCTGACATATCTTAGGCTTGAATGGGCGAAGCCGACAACCTTGGGAGGATGCGATGCCGCAACCAAACTGGATCATGACAACGATTGCTGGAACCGGTGAGCCTGGTTATGCGGGGGATGGCGGGCCCGCTGCTCAGGCTCTGCTGAACAATCCCTTCGACCTTGCATTCGACCCCAGCGGCAATCTCTGCTTCTCCGACACCTACAACCACTGCATCCGGCGCATCGACGCGCGCACCTGCGTCATCAGCACGATCGCCGGAAGCGGCCAGAGCGGCTTTGCCGGCGATGGCGGACCCGCTACCCAGGCACAGATGAATCAGCCGTACGGCATCGTCATCGACCGAGCGGGCAACATCTATATCGCCGATCGGCTGAACAAGCGCGTGCGGCGGGTCGATGGCAGCAGCGGCGTCATCAGCACTTTGGCCGAACTGGTCGAGCCGAATGGCCTGGCACTGGATCGCGAGCACCGCCGGCTGTTCGTCGCTGACGTCGCCGATCATCGGGTTCATGTCATCGAGCTTGCGACTGGCGCCCTGTCCACGTTTGCCGGTACGGGCAACGGTCGCCACGCCGGTGATGGTGGCCCGGCCACGGCAGCCGACATCTTCGGGGCGCGCGCGGTCGCATTGGCGCCGGACGACTCAATCTACATTCTGGAACGCCAGGGCAGCAGCCTGCGCCGCGTGCGCGACGGCATCATCGAGACCGTCGCCGGCACCGGCGCGCGTGGCTACGCCGGCGATGATCACGACGCACGATACGCGGTGTTCGATGCGCCGAAGGAGATGGCGGTCGATCCAGCCGGCAACGTGTTCATCGTCGACACCGAAAATCATGTGATCCGGTTGATCGATGCGCAAAGCTGGATCGTCCGCACGATCGCGGGCACAGGTGAGGCTGGCCCCGACGCTTTGGCGCGGCCACATGGCGCAGTCGTCGGAACGGACGGCGCGGTCTATATCGGCGACTCTGAGAACCACCGCGTACGCAAGCTTGTGCGGCAAGCCTGATCGCAGTTGCCGCGGCATCCGTTTCGCTCATTTCGGTTTTGCAGCACACATTCGTTGTGCTCTAGTTGCACCAACGACGTCCGGAGGAAGCAATGCGTCACCTGTGTCTAGCCGTTCTCGTGACGGCTCTGAGCATTGTTGCCGCATCCGCCTGCGAGGACCCGCAGCAACTGGCTGGCTTCAAGACCTGCGCCGATGTTGCCAAGGCTGAAAGTGAAGGCGCTCTGGTGGTCTATGCTACCGATCCTGAAGCGCCTTCCGAGCAGGTCCTGGCCAAGTTCAACGCGCTGTTCCCGAAGATCAAGCCGACCTATCTCCGCATACAGGCCGGTGGCCTGTACGCACGCCTGCGGACCGAGCGCCAGGGCTACGTCTATCTCGCTGACATCGCCCAACTCTCCGATATGAGTTTCGCACTCGATTTCCAAAAGCGCGGCGGATACATGCAGTACGTTTCGCCAGAGATGGCAGCCTACAATGCCGAGTACAAGAGCTCGCCAGAAGGCGCCTGGACCTGGGGCGCGCTCGCCATCGCCGCAATCGCCTATAACCCTAACCTGGTGTCAGCCGCTGAAGCGCCGAAAACGTGGCAGGACATGCTCGATCCCAAATGGACCGACGCGATCTCGGTCAAGGTGACGATTTCCGGTCTGCAGCACGTCGAGTGGTATGTCCTGCGCCAGCTTTACGGCGACGACTTCTGGCCGAAGCTGGCGCCGCTGAAGCCGCACGCGTTCGACTCCTACGTACAGCAGTTCGATCGGCTGGTGAACGGCCAGGACAAGGTTGCGCTGACCGCTCAGTATTCCGGCTACCTAATTATGAAACAGAAGGGCGCACCGGTGGAGTTCGTTATTCCACCGGACGGCGTCGTTGCTTCACCGCAGCCCTGGGGTATTGTTGACAAGGCCCCGCACCCAGCCGCGGCACAGTTGTTCATGGACTGGTTCCTCAGCGTGCCAGGGCAGACCATCAACGGCCAGCACCTCTATTACCATTCCCCACGGAGTGACGTGCCGCCCCCGCCCGGCGGCGTCAGCATCAATAACTTCAAACTGCTGACCCCGACCGACTGGCCGGCATTCGAAAAGACCCACGCGCAATTCGTGCGCGAGTGGGACAAGATCACCGGCCTGCGCTGAACGGATACGGCTATGCGAAGCATCAAGGGCATCAGCCTGCGAAATATCGTCATGCCGCTTATTGTGCTGCTGTGCGGCGCGCTGGTGCTTTATCCGATCGGCTTCCTGATCAACGAGTCGCTCAACACCGGCGATCCATCGGCCTTTCCACCAGAGGAATACGGCCTCGACAACTACTTCAACCTGATCGACGACTACCATGTGCTGGCCAACACGGCGCTGGTGTCATGCATCGCCACCGTGCTCGCGGTGATCTTCGGCTTCCTGCAGGCGTGGATCCTGACGCGCACCAACATTCCTGGGCGGCAGCGACTGGAACGGCTGATGGAGCTGCCATACTACATGACGCCGCTGATCGGCGCGCTGGCCTGGGGCGTGCTGCTCGGACCCAAGACCGGCCTCGTCAATCAGGCATGGCGTTCGTTCGGTGCACCAGGTGACCTGTTCAATATCTATTCGCCGTGGGGAATCGCCTGGGTGATGGCGCTGTTCGAAGGCACCGTCGCCTTCGTCATGATCTCGGCCGCGATGAAGTCGATGGACCCGTCGCTCGAAGAGAGCTCGCGGGTTCTCGGCGCCGGCAAGCTTCGCACCGCCTTGCGCATCACGTTGCCCTTGGTCGCGCCGGGCGTCCTCAGCGCGACGATCTTTGTCTTCGCCGAAATGCTTGGCTCGTTTGCCGCTGCGTTCGTCCTCGGTATTCCGGGCCGGTTCTATGTCGTCACCACGTCGATCTGGCAGGCCACTCTGTCATTCCCGCCCGACTATGGCCGTGCTGCCGCAATGGGTCTGTCGCTGTTCGTGGTCATGCTGGTCACACTGACTCTAGCACGGCTCGTACTGCGCAAGGGCACCTACACCACGATCACGGGCAAGGCGTTCCGCCCGCGCGAGATGGAGGTCGGTGCGCTGCGCTGGCCGCTGCTCGCGATTGCCTGGGGCTACATCATAGTAGCGGTGATTTTGCCGCTAGGTGCCCTGTTGCTCACGTCATTCGAACGCTTCGCGACGGTGGTCATCCCTCAGATGCAGTTCACCGTCGCCAACTACACCACCGCAATGCAGATGGGATCGGTCGGTCCCGCCTTCATCAACAGCCTGATCCTGGCAATCTCTGTCTCCACGATTGGGGTGCTGGTGATCGGCGTGTTGGCCTGGATCATTTACCGCTCGCGCATGCCCGGCAGCAGTGCAGCAGAATACGTCATCATGTTCCCGCAGGCTGTACCACGCCTGGTATTCGGTCTCGGCCTGTTATGGGCATGGATCAATCTGCCCATCCCGATCTACGGCACGCTGTGGTTGCTGGCTCTGGCGTATTTTACAGTCTTCCTGCCTCTCGGTCTGCGCACCATCGCCAGCGTTGTGCTGCAGGTCGATCCAAGCCTGGAAGAGTGCGCCCGTGTCTGCGGCGCGAAATGGGGATACCAGATGCGCACCGTCACCATGCCGCTGCTGCGCCCCGGTCTGGTCGCGGCATGGCTCCTGATTTTCATCGCCTCGGTGCGCGAGCTGGGCGTGTCGATCTTTCTCATGGGCCCCAACTCCAAGGTGATCGCACCCGCCATCGTCAACTCGTGGCTGAGTTCGAGTTCTGAACTGTCAGCGGCGATGGCACTGATCCAAACCGCGACCATCTTCGTCGCCGTCGCCATCCTGTTCGGCGTTGCACGGCGTGTCACCGGGGTTACCCAATGAACCGCATCGAGGTCACCGATCTGGTTGTTCGCTATGGCGACGTGACCGCCGTGGACAATATCAGTTTTGCCATTGCGCCCGGCGAACTGGTGACGCTGCTCGGCCCGTCGGGTTGCGGCAAGACCACCACGTTGCGTTCGGTCGCCGGTCTGGAGACGCCAACCCGCGGCTCGATCCGCCTGAACGGCGAGACCGTTTATTCCGAACGTCGCAACGTGCCCGCGGAAAGACGCGGCGTATCAATGGTGTTCCAGTCCTACGCCATCTGGCCGCACATGACGGTGTTCGACAACGTCGCCTACGGTCTGCGCGTGCGCAAATTGCCGCATGCGGAAGTGCGGCAGAACGTCGAGCGCGTTCTGGACCTGGTGCAGATGCAGGACTTCGCCGCTCGACCTGCATCGAAACTATCTGGCGGACAGCAGCAGCGCGTGGCAGTGGCACGCGCGATCGCCTTCTCGCCGAGCGTGCTGCTTTTCGACGAGCCACTGTCGAATCTCGACGCCAAGCTGCGCGCTGAGATGCGGGTGGAGCTGCGCGAACTGCAGCGCCGCCTGGACATCACCTCGCTCTACGTCACGCACGACCAGGAGGAGGCTTTGGCCATCTCCGACCGCGTTATCGTGATGAACGGTGGCCAGATCGAGCAGATCGGCTCGCCGGAGGATATCTACAATCGCCCGCTCAGCCGTTTCGTCGCCGATTTCGTCGGCTCGGCAAATCTGATCAAAGGGAAAGTGCGTGGGCCATCGGGCAAGAATCAGACGCTGATGTTCGATGCCGAAGGCGAAATGCGCCTGGAGGTTGTCGCCGCCGACGAATCGCGCAGTGGGCAGGAGATGGCGGCGCTTCGCTCGTCTTATGTGCACCTCGACGACCCGCTGGAGACGCACAATACGGTGCAGGGCACCATCCACCGCCGCATGTTCCACGGCGATTTCATTCAGTATGTCGTGGACTGGCCAGCCGGACAGTTGATAGTGCGCCGGCCGCCTACCGAACTGTTCGAGGAAGGCAGCAGCGTAACCGTGTCATTTGCACCGGAGCACTGCGTGCTGCTCTGACGGTCAGGCTGCCTTCTTCTGCTTCGGCCAGCGCGCCGCCACCATCGGCAGCACCTGTTCGATCAGCTTCCGCGTTTGGTCGAGCATGTCTACATCACCACGTGCCGCTGGGCGCAGGATGAACTTCGACGCGCCAGCCTCCACGTATTGGGCGATGCGATCGAGCATCATGCCCGCATCGCCGATGGCGAAGTGCCGCTCCGGATCACGACCCGTGCGCTTGCGATATGCCTCCATCACCTGCGCCACGCCCGGATCGTCCACACGCCCGAAGTGAAACGCGAATGCGGCTCCGTAGTGGTCCTCGTCGATACTGCGGCCGGTCTCCACCAGCGCGGCCTTGATCTCGCTGATCACCCGACCGACATCGGCCGGTGTCTCCGCTCCCGCTTGCCAGCCGGTGCCATATCGCGCCGTCCGTCGTACTGCCGCGGCCGACGAACCGCCGATCCACATCGGCAGATCAGGCTGCACCGGCTTGGGCGATATCGAAGCGCCGGTCAGATGATTGTGCCGTCCCTCGAAATCGACGCTGTCCTGCGACCACAGACGTGCGATGATCTCCAACGCCTCATCCGTCCGCCGCCCGCGCGTTGCTGTGTCGATATGCAGCGTCTGCCACTCGGGTCCCTGCGGACTGCCGATGCCGAACCCAGGCAGCAGCCGCCCCTGCGACAGCACATCGATCGTGGCACATTGCTTGGCCAGCAGAACCGGATCGCGCAGCGCCAGCGACACCACGTTGATTCCGAACTTGATGCGCTTCGTGCGCCCGGCGATCGCGGCGAGCGCCGTCATGCATTCAAGAATTGGCTGGCGGCTGACGATGCGGTCGGTCTGCCAGATCGAGTCGATCCCACCCGCTTCGCACAGATCGACCCATCGCCAGAACCCGTCGGTGCTGGAGAATGGAAATTCCATCAGCCCCGTACCGACCGCGATGTTGCGTGCCACGACTACCTCCTACGATGGCTCAGGCGGGCCGTACAGGCCGGCCCCTCGGGATAGTGTGCCGTCGCCATACCCTGTCAATGCCAAGGATTTTTTCGTCTTAGCGGAGGCAAAGGATCGTGCCGGCAGTCGTCAATTAATCCGCGCCAAAACCTGCTCCAGGGTCGCAAAGAAGCGCTGCCAGCCATACTTGGCGCCCTGGTAGGCCTGCTGCTGATCCTGCCGAAAGCCAGACTGCTCCATCCGCAGGTGAGTCCCCGCACTCGTCGGGGTCAGTGTCCAAGTCACGATACTTTTGAGACCAAGAGCATCCCACGTGTACGACAGCATCTTGTTCGGCTCGATTGCGCGGACCTGACAATCGACGGTGCCCCAGTCGCCGCGAAGATTGAACCGATGGTCGGCGACAGGCTTGAAGTCGTTCTTCATGAGCCACTCCTCGATCAGGTGCGGCTCTGTGAGCGCGCGCCAGATCTTCTCCGGCGGATAGGCGACTTCCCGTTCGACAACAACGGAGAGTGTTTCTGCGGCCGTATCGGTCATTGATCCATCCTTTTGAGCAAATCTTCGAGCTGGTCGAACCGGTTCTGCCAGAAACTGGCCATCTGGCTTGTCCAGTCGATCAGCGGAGCGAGTGCGCCGAGCTGCGCGCTATAATGAGTCTGGCGACCGTTTTGGCGGTCGCGCACCAATCCGGCTTGCTTCAGGACCCCGAGATGCTTTGAGACGGCGGGCTGCGAGACACCGGCGCGCACTGTCAGCGCTCCAACTGTCTGCTCTCCTTCGCGGCACAGTTGTTCGAAAAGGGCGCGTCGCGTAGGGTCAGCCAACACTTTGAAAAGAACGTCGTGGGGTTCTGGCGTCACGATCAGCTTCGGGCTTTGGACTTGTTCAAGGTCACGGCGGCACGAATGAGCGCCTTCAACGCCTTCGCGTTTATCTTCTCGCCTTCATGGAAATCGATGGCGCGCCGCGTGGTCCCTTCGAGGCTGGAGTTGAAGAGACGCGAAGGATCCTTAAGAGCCGCCCCTTTGGCAAAGGTCATTTTCACGACGTTCTTGTAAGTCTCACCCGTGGAGATCAACCCATCGTGCGACCACACGGGAACGCCTCGCCACTTCCACTCCTCGACGACTTCCGGATCTGCCTCTTTGACCAAGGCGCGCAGCCGGCGGAGCATGTCGCCTCGCCAGTCGCCGAGTTCCTTGATCTTCGTGTCGATAAGTTCGGAGGGAGATTTCGCCTCCTCCACCCCGCTCTTCTTCATACCCAGTCTCTCCCTGCGGTCGACTACTCATAGCTCTATAGCTATGCGTTGGTCAAGCGAAGGCGCGAATCCCTGCGATATCATGAACGGCCAAACTTGACCATAACCCCGAGGTTATTGGTCAGTCCTGGTCGTCGTTGACGTATGTGGTCGTGAGTGGCCGTACGGACTTCTTCAGTTGTTGCCCACCGCCTCGCCCAGCGTCACGCCGATTTCCCGGTGCAGCACGAGATCTGCATAAGGGTCGAGACCGGTCGGTTCGCGGTTCAGGATGATAAGCCGGGTGTCGTTGCGCGCCGCCATCTCCGGGAAACCAGCCGCCGGATACACAACCAGCGACGACCCGATAGCGATGAACAGATCCGCCGCCAGCGTCTCCTCCTCGGCGCGGATCATCGCAGCGGCCGGCATCGCCTGGCCGAATGAAATTGTGGCGGTCTTCACATAGCCACCGCACTTTTCGCAGTTCGGTGCTTCACCGCTGCGCTCGAATGCCACCCTGATATCTTCAAGCTCATAACGCTGCGCACAGTCGAGGCAATGCGCATAGGTTGTATTGCCGTGCAGTTCGATGACCTTATTCGCCGGCACACCTGACGCTTGGTGCAGCCCGTCGATGTTCTGCGTGATCACGGCCGAGGCCTTGCCGCGATTGATCAGCGTTGCCACGGCGCGATGCCCACGGTTCGGTTCTGCCCTGCGCATGGTCTCGTCGGTTGCGAAGCGGCGCCGCCACGTCTCGCGTCGCGACTCGTCCGATCGCAGGAAGTCGGAGAAATCGATCGGTCGCATGCGCGTCCAGATGCCACCCGGGCTGCGGAAATCGGGGATGCCCGATTCCGTGCTGATCCCGGCACCGGTGAAAAACACGATCCGCTGCGCTTCTTCGATCATCCGCCGCAGTTCGGTGATTTCCGGATCCTGGGCCATCATGCCTCCTTTGCCGAAACAGCATGCTCCACCAGCGGGCTGTCTGCGGCAAGATCGACCACAAAGCACCGAGGAACGTCCATCCGTGCCCGAGACCACAACGGCCCGACCGGCCAGCCGACCGGCGTGGCTGATCGACAGCGCGGATTTCTGGCGCCTGTGGTTCGTCGGCCTCGTCGTGTTCACAGTCCGTTGGGTGGAAACCGTCGCGGTTGGCGTATTCGTCTACCAGCGTACGGACTCCGCCTTCACCGTCGCAATGATGACGATGCTGCGCCTGCTGCCGATGGGCCTGTTCGGCGCCTTTCTCGGCGCCATGGCCGAGCGCACGGAGCGGCGTACCACGTTGATCGTCGTGACGATCAGCATGGTGCTCACATCGCTGACGCTGGCGAGTCTCGCACGTCTGCACCTGCTTGAGGTCTGGCACCTTGCGGTCGCCAGTTTCATCAATGGTGTCGCCTGGGCAACGGACAATCCGGTGCGACGCGTGATGATCGGCGAAGCTGTGGGCGCGACACAGATGGGCACTGCGATGTCCATCGACGTCGGTGCCAACAATGCCAGTCGTATGGTTGGGCCGATCATCGGCGGTCTGCTGCTCGCCGGCGTCGGCATCCATGGCGTGTTCATGCTTAGCGTCGTGCTCTATGCGATCGCTGTGCTCGCCGCGTACCGCGTGCGCTATCGCAATCTGTTCCCGCCAGCCACGACGGAACCCGTGCTGGCACGCATCGCCGAAGGTCTGCGCCTAGTGCGCAGCGACCGACGGCTGATCGGTACGCTGACGGTCACGGTCATCTACAACGTGTTCGGCTGGCCATTCACCAGCATGGTGCCGGTGATCGGACAAGATCAGCTGCAACTCGGCCCGGAAGGCATCGGCATCCTCGCCAGCATGGACGGCATCGGCGCATTTGCGGGCGCGGTTCTGATGGCGATGTTCTGCCGAGCCACGTTCTATCGCACCGCCTATGTTGGCGGGGTGACGCTATATATGGTCATGCTGATCGTTTTCGCGCTGGTACCCCTGCCCGCGCTCGCCGGTAGCGCGTTGCTGCTGACGGGTCTCGGCGGTGCCGGCTTCAGCATCATGCAGGCAACTTTGGTCTATCTGTCCGCGCCACCCGAGATGCGCAGCCGCATGCTGGGCGTGCTGTCGGTCTGCATTGGCGTTGGTCCGATCGGCTTTATTGGGCTGGGCTGGCTGGCCGATGCCATAGGCGCACCTGCGGCGACCGCGGCGACGGGGTCGGTGGGTCTACTGATGATGCTGCTGACCCGACCTCTCTGGCGAGCTATTTGACCGGCAATCCCAGGCGAGACGTATGCATGCTCGATCAATTGGCAAGCAGATAGGCTTCGGATGCCGCATCTTCTCCGACCGCCCTGCGTAGATCGGCGCCCTCGCGATTGATTCAGCTCGAAGCGAGCGTACTGTTGATCGTCTATAGATTCGCTCGATGGCCAATTTCACCCCCATTGCCTCGTTCCTCGGCGGCATCCTGATCGGTTGCGCGGCGGCGCTGCTGTGGCTGGTGAATGGCAGAATCGCCGGCATCAGTGGCATCCTCGGCAACCTGCTCACTGCTCGCCAGAGCGACATCGCCTGGCGCATCGCCTTCTTGCTCGGTCTGATTGGCGCGCCCTGGCTTTACCAGGTACTTGCCGGCGCGCCGGTCGTTCTTCTGGATAATTCGGGGCCGAAGATCTTGGCCGGCGGCGTGCTGGTCGGCTTCGGCACGCGACTCGGCAGCGGTTGCACCAGCGGTCACGGCATCTGTGGCATTGCACGCCTCTCCACCCGATCCGTCGTTGCGACCTGTTTGTTCGTGGCGGCCGGCTGCATCACTGTCTTTGTCACACACCGCATCCTGGGAGGCTGATCGCATGCTGGCCATCGTCTGTGCTGCGGTCTCAGGCACCCTGTTCGGGCTAGGCCTGACGATCTCCCACATGGTCGATCCGGCCAAGGTGCTTGCCTTTCTTGACATGGCCGGCGACTGGGACCCAAGTCTCGCATGCGTCATGCTCGGCGCGCTTAGTGTCACGATACCCACTTATGCTCTCGCCAGACGCCGAGCCGCTCCCCTCTGCGCCAGAGACTTCATGGCTCCGACTGCCAGCCAAGTGGACAAACCGTTGGCCTGGGGCGCCTGCTGTTCGGCATCGGGTGGGGTCTCGTCGGTTACTGCCCTGGGCCCGCGCTTGCGTCCCTCGGTTTCGGCAACGCACGCACGTTGTTATTCGTTGCTGCCATGCTGGTCGGCATGGCGATGTTCAGCGCCATCAGGCGCGGTCGCGCGCCGTCGGCACGTGCTACACCACTAGGAAGACCATGACCGATGTTTGTTTCGGACCGACACGGCTGCACTAGCAGTCCAGGTTCAGCACCATCAGTTCCTCGTCGTAGAAGCGGTTGCCCACCTGTATCGCGCGACGTTCAACGCCGTAAACCTGGAAGCCCATACGGGTATATAGGCGCTGCGCCGGCGAATTACCGGCAGTGACGGTGAGCTGAAGTACCAACGCACCGGTCTGGCCCGCCGCATTGATGACCGCCTGAACAAGCCGGTCAGCCAACCCGCTCCGTCGATGGCCGTTTGCCACATACATGCTGAACAGATGCGCCTTGTGCCGGACCTTGGCGCCATTGGGAACCCGCAGGCCGACCAGCCCCACCATCTCTTCATGCGCAAAGGCGCCGAACCGGGTCAGCCCAGGTGTTGCCAGCCTTTCAGCGAACTGCACACGATCGAGGACACACTCGTCCTCGTACGATGCGAGAAAAGCCTCGGGATGCAGCCGCAGCGCGTCGAGCCGCACGCGACGAAACTCATCGACATCCTCAACGCCGAGGGCGCGCACCACGTACTTCATGCCAGCGCTACAGCGATGCGCGATGCAAGCCTTCGTGCCACCTCGTGCTTTGCCAAGCGCGGCCAGTCTTCCACGCCTTCAGCCGTGATCAGGTGCACGACGTTTTCCTTGCCGCCCATGATGCCGGTTCCGGGCGACACATCATTGGCCACGATCCAGTCCGCGTTCTTGCGCGCACGCTTGGCCTGCGCATTCGCCATCAGATCGTTGGTCTCGGCGGCGAAACCGATCACCAATTGTGGCCGTTTGGGTCCGGGCACGGCGATCGTCGCGAGGATGTCCGGGTTGGCCACCATCTCCAGCTTTGGAGGCGCCGCACCGGGCACCTTCTTTATCTTGCCCGTGGAAGCATGCGCGACGTGCCAATCAGCGACCGCGGCGGCAAACACCGCGACGTCGGCTGGCAGCGCCGCCTGACACGCATCCAGCATCTGCCGCGCGCTTTCCACGCGCTTCATCGCCACGCCAGCCGGATCGGGCATCGAAACCGGCCCACTCACCAAAGTCACCCTCGCCCCCAGTTCCGCAAGCGATGCCGCGATCGCGTGGCCCTGCCGCCCGCTGGAGCGGTTGGCGATATAGCGCACCGGGTCGATAGGCTCATGCGTCGGCCCGCTGGTGACCAGCGCATGGCGCCCACTCAACGGCCGGGCGGGTAACAACCCCGGATCGTGGTCCGGGACAAGCAGCTCCTCGATTGCGGTGAGAATTGCCGGCGGTTCCGCCAGTCTCCCCGGCCCATACTCATTGCACGCCATCGCGCCTTCGTCCGGTCCGACCACGTGGATCCCGCGCATCGCGAGCAGCGCCATGTTCGCGACCGTCGCCGCGTGCTGCCACATCCGCACATTCATCGCTGGCGCCACCAGTACCGGCTTGTCGGTTGCCAACAACAACGTCGAGGCGAGATCGCCCGCCAGTCCCGCCGCCATCTTTGCCAGGATGTCAGCCGATGCCGGCGCCACCACGACAAGATCGGCGCTACGCGACAGCTGGATGTGCCCCATCTCGCTCTCGTCGGTCAGCGAGAACAGATCGACGTACACTTTGCTCTCGCTCAGCGCCTGCAGCGACAACGGCGTGACGAAATGCTTGCCTGCCTCGGTCAGCACGCAGGTCACGCCGCATCCCCTGCCGCGCAGTAGCCGGATCAGCTCCAGCGCCTTGTAGGCGGCGATGCCACCGGAGACGATCAGCAGCACCCGCTTGCCAGACAGATCGCTCACAGCCGCCACCCCGAATGGATCGCTGCAATACCTCCCGAAAGGTTGCGCACCTCGACGCGGGCGAATCCCGCCTGCCGCAGCATGTCCGCCAGCGCCTCCTGGTCGGGAAAAGTCCTGATGCTTTCCACCAGATAGCGATAACTGGCCTCATCGTGCGCCACGTACCGTCCCAGCATAGGCAGTACGCGAAATGACCACGTATCGTATGCTGGCTGCAGCGCCGCCACCCGCATGTGCGAAAACTCCAGACAGAAGAACCGCCCGCCTGGCCGCAGCACCCGCCGTGCCTCGGCCAGTACCGCAGTCTTGTCGGTGCAGTTGCGCAGACCAAACGCGATCGACGCCCGATCCACGATGCGATCAGGCAGCGGCAGCCGCTCCGCATCGGCCGCCAGCAGCGAGGCGCCGGCAATCAATCCACGCTCCAGCGCACGCTCCCGCGCGATCGCCAGCATCGAGGCATTGATATCGCTCAACAGCAGCGGACCGCCCCCGAGTTCCAGCCAGGCCAGCCCGATATCGCCGGTCCCGCCCGCCAGATCCAGCAGCGACCGCCGCGGCGACGGACCAAGCGCCGTGAGCAGAACGCGCTTCCAGGCGCGGTGCACGCCAAGTGACATCAGGTCGTTCATCAGGTCGTAGCGCGGAGCCACGCTGTCGAACACCGCGCGTACCATGCCGCGCTTGTCGGCACGCGGCACGCGGCGAAAGCCAAAATCGGTGGTGTCGGTATTGTCGGTCATCCGGCCGATCTATAGCGTGCCGCGCCCCTATGCCGGAACTCCCCGAAGTCGAGACCGTGATGCGTGGCCTTCGCCAGCGGCTGGAGGGGCGCGTCATCGTGCGTGCGACCGCGCATCGCCCCGACCTGCGCTGGCCGCTTCCTCAGAACCTGCAGCACCGCCTGACCGGCGCGCGCATCATGGGCTTTCGCCGGCGCGGCAAGTACATCCTGATGCGGCTGGCAGGCGGCGATTCAGTGCTGCTGCATCTCGGCATGTCGGGCCGGATTGTGCTGACGCCGCTGCGCCCCAACATGCCGACGCCACACGAACACTTGGTGCTGGAGACGGATGAGGGCTGGCGGCTGGGCTTCGTAGATCCGCGGCGATTCGGCTCCGTGGACCTGGTGCCGACGCCGGAAGAAGAAAAGCACAAGCTGCTCGCCGGACTGGGGCCCGAACCGCTCGATCCTGCCTTCACCCCCGCCCTGCTCTCGGCGGCCCTGGCTGGCAAACGTGCCCCGATCAAGGCAGCGCTGCTGGACCAGAAGGTGGTCGCCGGCCTTGGCAACATTTATGTGTGCGAGGCGCTGTTCCGCGCCCGCCTAAGCCCACTGCGCTCGGCACACACCATCCCCGGGGTCCGTGCGGGCCGCCTTGTGCCGGCGATCAAAGCGACGCTGCAGGACGCCATCGCTGCCGGCGGCTCCTCCCTGCGCGACTATGTCCAGCCCGATGGTGAGCTGGGCTATTTTCAGCATGCCTGGAAGGTCTATAGCCGCGAGGGGGAACCCTGTGAGCCTTGCCCCGGGCGCCTAGCCTGCCCTGGGATTCGACGCATTACCCAATCAGCCCGCAGCACATTCTATTGCCCGCGCACCCAGCGATAGGTGTCGGCGAGTATCGGCCGCGTCAATGCGGCGGGGCATCACCCTCGCCAAGAATTGCGAGCAACCCGAGCGCTCAGTACTCCATCGCGAAGAAGGCAGCAGGAAGCTATGCATAAGCCATCGTGGGAACATGCTCTGTGCGCGAAGCATGGGCAATGGCCTCTTCGACAAAACGGCTGGCTTCCTTGCACATCCCAAGAGGCCACAGAGGCATGGCGCGATACGCGAGTGCAGGAATGGCCAGGTCCTGGCCAAGACGATAAGCCAACGGCCGGTCCCGGGCTTCATCGTACTAACCGAGCGTGCGCTCAAGGTGTGGCTGCGCCTTGCCAAGTCACCTGCAAACCAATGCGTCATTCCGACGATCCGTTGAGCAAGTCCCCATTCAGGTGATGCTTGCTCTGCTTCGACCTTGCGCTGAAATTCATCGCCGGCTCACGCATGGCGGACAGATCTCCGCTCTGAAAGCTGCCGCTCCAGAGCCCGCACTCTGCAGAAAGACGCTCGGGTATGCCGGCTGCTACGGTTGCCGCAATGCCGCGAGCACGTGCGAACGCGGCCTGTGTTTCTGGAGCGGCGAAACCTCGCGTGATTCTCAAAGCGCTGCCAACACTTGTCTGCACGCGAAGACATCAAACCACGGCGCCGCGAAGTCAGGCCGCTACGAGATGATCAGCAGTACTGCAAGCCGCGGGATGTCTTCAATTACCGCTTGTAACAGTTGGATCGATGTTGGATCCGACCAATGGACGTCTCGAATAGGATCAGCACTGGCCGCTTGCGTGCGGTTTCGAGAGTCGGCGCATCAGCGCGCCTGGGTCTTTCTCTGATGCGGGCTCGATTGGAGCAATGGATAGCGTCCATTCGTCGGGGTCGACAGCAACGCCGCGAAGAGGCTCGCGTCCTCGGCAGTGGTTCGGCTGGCGCGAGCAATTCCTCCAGCTTCCGCAGCCGGTCCTCAATGCGTCGCTGATGCGCACCGCGCGATTGTCATTCAAGCAGGTGCAATCTACACAAGCGCGACGACTGGAGCCATAGGAGACGGGTCGATGCCTGAGTTCACCAATATTATCGTCGAGAAACACGGCCGCGTCGGATTGATCCGCCTCAACCGCCCCCAGGCACTGAACGCACTGTGCGATGCGCTGATGGACGAGCTGGGCAGCCAGCTTCTGGCATTCGACACCGACAAGGCGATCGGCGCCATCGTGCTGACCGGCAATGAGAAGGCCTTCGCGGCCGGCGCCGACATCAAGGAGATGAAGGACCGCACCCACCCCGAGGCGCTCCTGGAGGACTTCATCGGCAAGCGCTGGGAAACCGTGCTGCAGGTGAAGAAGCCGGTGATCGCAGCCGTAGCGGGGTTTGCCCTCGGTGGCGGCTGCGAACTCGCGATGATGTGCGATTTCATACTTGCGGCCGACACCGCAAAGTTCGGTCAGCCCGAGATCAATCTGGGCGTGCTGCCGGGTGCCGGCGGCACTCAGCGGCTGACGCGCGCGGTGGGCAAGTCGAAGGCGATGGACATGATCCTGACCGCGAGGATGATGGACGCAGCCGAGGCGGACCGCGCCAACCTGGTGTCGCGCGTGTTCCCCGCCGATCAACTCATCCCCGAGGCGCTGAAGATCGCCGCGCGCCTTGCCGAACTGTCGCCGGTTGCGGTCGCGCTCGCCAAGCAGGCGGTGAACCGGGCGTTCGAGACCACGCTGGTTGAAGGTGTGCGGCATGAACGTGCGTTGTTCATGTCGTTGTTCGGCACGCACGATCAGCGCGAGGGCATGGCGGCATTCGCCGAAAAACGAAAGCCGGCATTCCGAATGGGATAAAGCGCGTGGTCGCCCGTGTCGTTGGCCCGAGGGCCCATTGCGGCGAGAAGGAACTTACCGCTAGCAGATCCGTGGGACGAGGCCATCAGTTGCACTGAACGGAACCGGCATTGCCGCTTATTCCATTGCTGCGTGTGACGCAGCGGTTCGCGGCGCCTGCCGGGGCCGGCGCATAAGCAACAGCAGCAGCAGCGCCGGCAGCGTGGTGAAGATCATCATCTTATAGTCGTCAACATAGGCAATGATCTGGGCCTGCTGATTGATCAAGTGATCCAGCATCGCCGCGCCGTGCCGGGTCGTCGGATCGAGATGCCGCTGCACCGCACTACCATCCTGCAGCGCGCGGTTGAACGGGTTGACCCAGGCACCGATCTCGGCATGCAGCACCTGCGAATTATGCGCCAGCATGGCGGAGGTGACCGAGACCCCGATTGCTGCACCGATATTGCGCGCCAGGCTGAACAGCGACGCACCGTCGGTGCGCAGCATGACCGGCAAGGTCGCAAATGCGACCATCTGCAGCGGGATGAACAGGAAACCCAGGCCAAATCCTTGCACGCAGATGGTAAAGATCAGCCGTAGTTCATTGATGTCCGGCGTCCACCGCGTCTGCTCCCAGATCGACCAGACGACGCAAAGAATGCCAATGCCCATGACGAGGCGCGGATCGATACGCGTCGCGATGCGGCCGGCAAGTACCATGGCAACCATCGTGCCGATACCGCGCGGTGCCATGATCAGCCCGGCGGAGTCGACCGGGTAGTTAGCAAGATTTTGCAGCCAGGGCGCCATCAGCGATGAACTGGAAACCAGGATTGTGCCGGCGGCGAACATCATGGCTATACCGGCAGCGAAGTTGCGGTCCTTGAACAGAGCCGGCGGGATGAACGGTCGACGGGCGGTCAGCATGTGCACGACAAACAGGTAAATACCAAGGCCGCCTAGTACCGCCTCGATGATGATCTCGCGCGCGGAAAACCAGTCCTGGTCCTGGCCGCGGTCCAGCATCATCTGCAGCCCGCCAATTCCCAGGCTGAGCACCGCGAACCCGACCCAGTCGAAGCGCAAACTGTCGTTCTGCCGGGAGCGAGGCATGAAGAAGATCAACCCAAGCGTCGCGAGGATGCCGAACGGCAGGTTGATATAGAAGACGAAGCGCCAATTGTACATCTCGGTGAGATAGCCACCGAGCGTCGGGCCCAGGATCGGGCCGATCATCACACCAACGCCCCAGATCGCCATCGCATTCCCGCGTTGCTCGGCTGGATAGATGTCGAGCATGGTCGCCTGCGACAGCGGTACAAGCGCGGCCCCAAACATTCCTTGCAACAGACGGAACAGCACCATCTCGTCGAGCGTCTGCGCTGCGCCGCACATCATCGATGTGATGGTAAAGCCGGTCAGACAGCCGATGAACAGATACTTGCGGCCGAATCGTGCTGCCATCCAGCCCACCGGCGCGGTCATGATCGCCGCCGCAGTGATGTAGGAGGTCAGCACCCAGGTGATCTCGTCGAAGCTCGCCGACAGGCTGCCTTGCATATACGGCAGCGCCACATTGGCGATCGTCTGGTCGAGCGCCTGCATCAGCGTCGCTCCGACCGTGCAGAGAGTGATGATCAGGCGGTGTGGCACCTGATCATGGGAGGCCGGAGCCACTTATTCGCCTTAGAACAGGTCGGCCAGACTGCGCCGGTGGCCGGTGTCGATCGTCGCCTCGACGCTCATGCCGGCGCGCATTTCGGGGTCGCCTTGCTTGCGGTCGCAAGTGACGCGAACCGGAATGCGCTGCACGACCTTAACCCAATTGCCCGAGGTGTTCTGCGCCGGCAACACGGAAAATTCCGACCCTGAGTTTGGCGCTATGCTCGCGACCCTGCAGTCCCAGGAACGGCCGGGGTAGGTGTCGACGTCAACGCGGACCGGGTCGCCCGGCTTCACCCAGGTCAATTCTGTTTCTTTTGGATTGGCTTCGATCCACACATCTTCGTGGGACACGATGCCGAACGCGGCGGTGGAGGCGGCGAGATACATACCGGGCTGTACCGTATCCACCTGCGTAACGACACCATTGAACGGCGCGCGGATCACCGTGTCATCCAGTTGCCGCTGCGCTTCGTCCAGCCTCGCCTTGGCCTGCAAATATTCCGGCATCGTTGTCACGTCGATGTCTGGATTGCCCTGCAGTTTGGCGAGCTGGACCTCGGCCATCGCCTTCAGCGCCAGCACCGCCCGCTGATTGGCGGCGAGCTGAAAGCGCATGTTGTCATAATCCGCGCGCGTGACGCCGCCGGACTTCACCAAATTGGAATAGCGCTCGAAGTTCGCCTGATCGGACTGAACCTGGGCTTCCTTCACCGCAACTTCCCCGAGCAGACGCTGGTAATCCACCTTCATGGCGTTAAGCGCGGATACAGTCCCGGTGAGGCTGGCGCGTGCGCCATCGACTGCGATCTGGAACTGCCGCGGGTTCAGCTGCAGCAGCACGTCGCCCTTATTAACCCGCTGACCCTCGTGCACCAGGACAGCGGCCACGGTCCCTGATATGTCTGTCGCCAGCGATTCCTTTGCCGCCCGCACATAGGCGTCGTCGATCGAGACGTAACGCCCTCCGGTCAGCCAATAGGCGCCCGAGGCGACAGCGACAACGAGAATGCCGCCCAGCATCAGGATCGGGCGCAGCAGGGCGCGGCTCATGCGGCGACTGCGGACGGGCGCCTCAGCGACGCGCGGCGCCTGTCCGGCGGTGGCGGCTTGCGACATCAGGCAATCTCCCGCGCTTCTGCATCTGCGGGCGCGTAACGGCGGAGCGGGTGGATCTCGTGGGTCAGGGTCGTCTTCATCGCGAGCAGCGCTTCGGTCATCGTCTCTATTGTCGGTTCGTCCAGTCCGTGGGTGACCAATAGCCGCATCTCTTCGCGCTGGCGGTCGATTTCGCGCAGCACGGGATAGGCGGGTTTGCAGAGGTGCAGGCGCCAGATGCGGCGGTCCTTCGGATCGGGCCGGCGCTCCACCATGCCTCGCCCTTCCAGCCGGTCGATCAGCCGGGCGACCGTGATCGGCTCAACCTCCAGGAGCTCGGCCAGTTCCTTCTGCGAGAGACCTGGCTGGCGCTCGAGCCAAATCAGGATTCCCCATTGCGCGCGCGTCATGCCGTGCACGCTGGCCCGCTTGTCCGCGTCAACTCGGAGCAACCTGGCCACGTCGTGCACCAGGAACATTAGATCGCGCTGAAAATCATGCACTGCGATGAGGGTCCCCGAGCAAGCCTGCTGATAATAAGCAGGCTTATGATAAGTGCGCCAGCCCTTCTCGCATGCGCACGACGCAGGTCGGGTCCGACGAATCCGCGGCGAGCCGGCGGGTCCATCCTCGGTCGCCCAACTTTCACAGGCGCCTGGGGAGCGCCGGGCAGCCCGACCCAATTCTGACGCGCAGCCGCAGGATGCAGACCGTAACCCGCAGTCCCGCTCAGTCCGCGTGGGTTGCCACGGATTTTGACGTCCGTGTGATCCCGATAGCCTGGGTATTTGCGGCGGGTTCGCCGCATTTTTGGCACTCAGTTTGCCGATACTGATACCATCGCAGTGCGTACGGGACCGTCAGTTGGCAACAGAGCTGGATCGCTACTGCTGCGTGTAAGAGCGAGTCGACAGGCTGGCTGCTGGGTAAAGTGTAAACAATGCTTTCCTGCCGTGGGCGGAGTACGGCATACAACCAAAGAATGAAACTCCTGATTACCGGTGGTTGTGGCTTCATTGGTTCGGCGGTCGTGCGCCACCTGGTGCGCCGAACCGATCACACGGCAATCAACGTTGACAAACTGACCTACGCAGCATCCGAAGAAGCGTTGGAGGAGGCGCGCAGCCATCCCCGGCATGTCCTGATCCAGGCCGACATCGGCGATGCCGTGGCGATGCGTCAGGTATTCGCAACGCACCGACCGGACGCCGTGATGCATCTCGCGGCTGAGAGCCACGTGGACCGCTCGATCGATGGCCCCGCCGCATTCATGCAAACCAACATCGTCGGAACGTTCACGCTGCTGGAGGAGGCGCGGCGGCATCACGCGACGCTCAGCCCGGCACGGCGCGCAGCATTCCGGTTCCACCACATATCGACGGACGAAGTGTTCGGCGCGCTGGGCCCGGACGACGCGCCATTCGATGAGACGACCCGCTACGATCCACGGAGTCCGTATGCGGCCAGCAAGGCGGCTTCTGACCATCTCGTACGCGCATGGTTCCACACCTACGGGCTGCCGGTCATCGTCTCCAACACCAGCAACAATTATGGCCCCTGGCAGTTTCCGGAGAAACTGATTCCCCTCATCGTGCTGAACGCACTGGAAGGCAAGCCGCTCCCGGTATACGGCGACGGTTCCAATCGTCGTGACTGGATCTTCGTTGAGGATCACGCAGCCGCATTGGTGCGCGTGCTGGAGCAGGGTGAACCGGGTGCCACCTACGCGATCGGAGCGAAACAGCCGCGCAGCAACCTCGATGTGGTGCGCGCGATCTGCGCCGAGCTCGACCGGCGCAAGCCGGATCCGACCGGTCCACGTGAGCGGTTGATCCAGTTCGTAGCGGATCGGCCGGGTCACGACTTTCGCTATGAGATCGATCCATCGCACGCGGAGGCGACCTTGGCCTGGACGGCGCAGCACGACTTCGAGACGGGACTGGCGCGCACCATCGATTGGTATCTGGCGAACCGTGGGTGGTGGCAGGCGGTTCGCGCTCGCCGGTATGCCGGTGAGCGTCTGGGTAACATCCCCTTGGGGACCGCGGCATGAAGGGCATTCTGCTCGCCGGCGGCTCCGGCACGCGACTGCATCCGATGACTTTGGCCGCATCGAAGCAGTTGCTGCCGGTTTACGACAAGCCGATGGTTTATTACCCGTTATCGACGCTGATGCTTGCCGGCATCCGTGACATTCTGATTATCTCCACGCCAGCGGATCTGCCACAGTTCCAAAGACTGCTGGG